>JAHEKJ010000030.1 GCA_024638385.1 Gammaproteobacteria bacterium
GATGCCGCCGGCGGCCTCGGCCGGAAAGAATTTCTGCAGGCGGTAGCCCTGTTCGAGCAGCGCCAGGCTCTCGGACGGCGTTATCGCGCCGGGCACGAACGGGAATTCGGCCTGGATCGCGGTATCGATCAGGGCCCGCGTCGACCCCGGGCTGACGGCGAAGCGCGCGCCGGCGGCGATGACCGCGTCGAAGTGCTCGGGCCGGCGGATGCTGCCGGCGCCGACCAGCATCTTCGGCACCGCCGCGGCCGCCTGCCGGATCGCGTCGATCGCCGCGTCGGTGCGCAGCGTGATCTCGATCACGCCGATGCCGGCGTCGAGCAGGCATTGCGCGAGCGGCGCGGCCGCGGCCGGATCGTCGAGCACGACGACCGGCGTGATGCGAAAACCTTTCAGCAATTCGGTGGCGTCCATCGTCATTCTCCCGGAAAAATAGTCGCGCCGGCCTCGGCGCTGGTGACGCTGTGGCGGAACGACGCGAACAGTTCGCGCCCCATGCCGCTGTGGCTGCGCGACAGCTCGAATCCGGGCAGTTCGCGGGCCTCGAAACCGGCGTCGTCGACGACGTCGAAGCGGCCGCTGTCGGCGTCGATCTCGAGCAGGTCGCCGTCGCGAACCTTGCCGATCGCGCCGCCGGCGATCGCCTCGGGCGAAGTCTGGATCGCGGCCAGCACCTTGCCCGACGCGCCCGACATGCGCCCGTCGGTCAATAGCGCGACGCGGTGACCGCGGTCCTGCAGCAGGCCGAGGTAGGGCGTGAGCTTGTGCAGCTCGGGCATGCCGGTGGCCTTCGGGCCCTGCGCCGGCAGCACGGCGATGAAGTCGGTGGCGAGCTCGCCGGCTTCGAAGGCCTGCAGCATCGCTTCCTGGCTCGCGAACACGCGCGCCGGCGCGCGGATCTTGCGATATTCCTCGGCCACCGCGGACACCTTGACGATCGCGCGGCCGAGATTGCCGGCGAGAATGCGGATGCCGCCCTCGTCGTCGAACGGGTCGCTCGCCGGGCGCAGGATGTCGCGGTCGAGCGATTCGGCGGCGGCGTCGCGCCAGGCGAGGCTGTCGCCGTCGAGGAAGGGTTCACGGCACATGCGCTCGAGGCCGTCGCCGACGATGGTCCTGACGTCGGCGTGCAGCAGGCCGGCTTCCAGCAATTCGCGCATCGTGAAGCCGAGCCCGCCGGCGGCGTGGAAGTGATTGACGTCGGCGCTGCCGTTGGGATAAACCCGCGCCAGCGTCGGCACCACCGCCGACAGTTCGGCGAAATCGTCCCAGTCGATCTGAATGCCCGCCGCGCGCGCCATCGTCACGAGGTGGATCGTGTGATTGGTCGAGCCGCCGGTCGCGAGCAGGCCGACGATGCCGTTGACGACGGCTTTTTCGTCGACGATTTCGCCCATCGGCCGATGGTCGCCGCCGATATGAGTGCCCTGTAACGCGGTTTCGACCGCGGCCGCGGTCAGGCGCTCGCGCAGCTCGGTGCCGGGGTTGACGAACGAGCCGCCGGGCAGCTGCAGGCCCATGAACTCCATCAGCATCTGGTTGCTGTTGGCGGTGCCGTAGAAGGTGCAGGTGCCGGCCGCGTGGTAGGCGCCGGATTCGGCCTCGAGCAGCGCGTCGCGACCGACTTCGCCGGCGGCGTAGAGCTCGCGCACGCGCGCCTTTTCCTTGTTCGGCAGGCCCGACACCATCGGCCCGCCGGGTACGAACACGACCGGCAGGTGACCGAACGACAGCGCGCCGATGACCAGCCCCGGCACGATCTTGTCGCAGATACCGAGGCACAGCGCCGCGTCGAACATGTTGTGCGACAGCGCCACCGCGGTCGCGAGCGCGATCACGTCGCGGCTGAACAGCGACAGGTCCATGCCGTCCTGGCCCTGGGTCACGCCGTCGCACATCGCCGGCACGCCGCCGGCGAACTGCGCGACCGCGCCGGCCGCGTGCGCGGCGGCGCGAATTTTATCCGGGTAATCCTCGTAGGGCTGGTGCGCGCTGAGCATGTCGTTGTAGGCCGACACGATCGCGACGTTGGGCGTGGTCTTGCCGGTCAGCGCGCGCTTGTCGGCGAGCTGGCAGGCGGCCATGCCGTGGGCGAGGTTGCTGCACGACAGCGCCAGCCGGTTGGGGCCGTCGGCGGCGGCGCCGCGGATGCGTTCGAGGTAGGCGGCGCGCGTGTCGGCGCTGCGCCGCTGGATGCGTTGGGTTACTTTTTCGATCGTCGGGTGCATGTTCTAGCTCCGGGTCAGGGGGCCCAGTAAACGAAGACGGGAGTGGATTCGAGCGCGAGCAGGGACGCGGCCGGGTAGTTGCCGTCGCCGCGCGCGGCCTGCTCGAGCACGCGGCGCTTGTCGTCGCCGAAGATCAGTACCAGGATCGCGTCGCTGCGCGCGAGCGCGGCCAGCGTCAGGCTGACACGTTGCAGCGGGCTGGCTGCGGTCGCGACCGGCAGGCAACGGGTTTCGGCTTGCGGATCGAGGCCCCGGTCGAGGTTGTCGGCGTCGGGAAACAGCGACGCGAAATGCCCGTCGTTGCCCATGCCGAGCAGCGCCGCCGCGAACGGCGCCGGCAGCGCGCGGATTTCGGCGTCGAGTTCGGCGCAGCGCGCCTCGATCGACCGGCCGGCTGCGAACACGGGCACCAGCCGCGCCGCGGCGGCGGCTCCGGCCAGCAGGTGCTCGCGCGCTAGCCGCTCGTTGCTGTCGCCGGAGTCGGGTTCGATCCAGCGCTCGTCGCTGAGGTAGATGTCGACCTTCGGCCAGTCCAGCGGCATCGCCGCGAGTGCGCGGAAGCAGTCGACCGGCGTGGTTCCGCCGCTGACGACGAGGCCAGCGTGCGCGTCGGCGCGCAGGCGGGATTCGATGCGGGTTGCGAGCGCGCCCGCGGCGGCGATCGAGGCGGCCTGGCGGTCGGCGAATTCGAGCAGGTCCATGATCAGCTGTCCGGGTGCCAGGCGTGGCCGGCGCGGTCGAGCAGCAGCGAGGAAGCGGTCGGCCCCCAGGAGCCGGCGACGTAGGATTCGACCTTTTGTCCGGTTTCGAGCCAGCCCTCGTGAATCGAGTCGATGAAGTACCATGCGGCCTCGACCTCGTCGCGGCGCATGAACAATGCCGGATTGCCGCGCAAGGCTTCCATCAGCAGGCGCTCGTAGGCATCGGGATAGCGTACGCCGAAGGTTTCCTCGAAGCTCAGGTCGAGCGAGACCGGGTGCAGGTTGAAGCCGCCGGGCCCCGGCTCCTTGGCCATCACGGTCAGCTTGACGCCCTCGTCGGGCTGCAGCTTGATCGCCAGGCGGTTGGCGGTCAGATCGTATTTCTGCTCGGGGAAAATCGAGTGCGGCACTTCCTTGAAATGGACGATGATTTCCGAGTGTTTGGCCTTGAGACGCTTGCCGGTGCGCAGGTAGAACGGCACGTTGGACCAGCGCCAGTTGTCGATCTCGAGCTTGAGTGCGACGAAAGTCTCGGTGTCGCTGTCGACGCCGTCGAGTTCGTCGAGATAACCGGGCACCGGTTCGCCGCCGATCGCGCCGGCGGCGTACTGCGCGCGCACCGTGTGGCTGCGCACCAGCGCGGCGTCGAGCGGGCGCAGCGCGCGCAGCACCTTGATCTTCTCGTCGCGCACCGCGTCGTGATGCAGGCTGCTCGGCGGCTCCATCGCGACCAGGCAAAGCAATTGCAGCAGGTGGTTTTGCACCATGTCGCGCAGCGCCCCGCTGCGATTGTAGTAGTCGATGCGACCGCCCACGCCGAGATCCTCGGCAACCGTAATCTGCACGTAGTCGATCGCGTCGCGGCGCCACAGGGGTTCGAACAGGAAATTGCCGAAGCGCAGCGCGAGCAGGTTCTGTACGGTTTCCTTGCCGAGGTAGTGGTCGATTCGGAATACCTGGCCCTCGGAAAAACACTTGCCGACCGCGTCGTTGATCTTCTTCGCCGACTCGAAATCGTGGCCGATCGGTTTCTCCAGCACGATGCGGCTCGCCGGCGTGACCAGGTCGTTCTTGCGCAATCCCTGGGCGATCGGGCCGAACAGCGACGGCGCGGTCGCGAGATAGGCGATGCGATTGCGCGCTTCCTGCCCGGACAGCAGCGCCGCGAGCTTGTCCCAGCCGGAGTGGTTGGCGGCGTCGACGCTGACGTAGTGGATGCGTTTACGAAAGGCTTGCCATTGACCTTCGTCGTATTCGCCATCGGCGAGGTACTCGCGCAGGCAAGCTTTGACCTTGTCGAGGTAAGCCTCGCGACTGAGCTTGCTGCGGCTCGCGCCGATGATGCGGCTCTTGCCTTCGAACTGCGCGTCGCGGTCGCGGTGGTACAGCGCCGGGATCAGCTTGCGCATTGCCAGGTCACCGGTTGCGCCGAATATGATCAGGTCGAATTCCTCGACCGGGATGAGTTTGGCCACGATAGTCTCGGGTTAGATTGTGTAATAATACTACAGAAATACCAAGAATTGCCAATAATAATTGTAATTTAATTAAATTTAGGTGTAGTATTACTACATGATAGAAAAGATTCAAGCTTCGCTCGACCGGCTCAGCGACGCCGAGCGACGCGTCGGCCACTGGGTGCTGGCGCATCCGCGCCAGACCGCCGAATCGACCCTGGCCGAGGTCGCACAGCGATCGGGTGTCAGCGAACCGACCGTGGTGCGCTTTTGCCGCCGGCTCGGGGTCGGCGGTTATCGTGAAATGACCCGCCGGCTGACCGAAGCGTTGAGCCGCCCGACAAGTTTTTTGCACCAGAACGTGGCGGCGGACGACAGCAGCTCGGATGCGATCATCAAGGTTTTCGATGCGTCGATACGCGCGCTGGTCGAAGGCCGCGCCGAGCTGTCCGCGCAACCCGTCGATGCCGCCGCCGACCTGCTGCGCAACGCCCGGCATATCGCTTTCATCGGTCTCGGCGCTTCGGGTTGCGTCGCGCACGATGCCTGGCACAAGTTTTTCCGCCTCGGTATCCCGTGTTCGGTGTCGTCCGATCTGACGGCCATCCAGCAGCTCGCGTCGATCGCCGGGACCGGCGACTTGCTGTTTTTCGTGTCGGCGCGCGGCGCGCGCGCGGAGTTCGTCGAGGCGGCCGAGTGCGCGCGCGCCCAGGGTGCGTCGGTGCTTGCGCTGACGCGTCCGGATAGCGCGCTGGCGGCGGCCGCGAGCCTGACGCTGGCCAGCGAGACCACGGAGGACACCAGCATCTACACGCCGATGACGTCGCGGCTGACGCATCTCGTGCTGCTCGATGCGCTACTGGTTACGTTGTCGCTCGCGCTCGGCGCGGCCGCGGCCGACAAGCTTCGCGCGAGCAAGGCGGCACTCGTCTGAGCTTTCGAATATATGTTATCGTGCCCTTCTTCACGACTTATCGGCTGCTTTGCGCCCGAGGTGTCGCGCCGCGTGTGGCGGCGCGAACCGAGGTGTACCAAAGCGGCGGAGACATGGGGAGGTCGAGTTGAACAATTCTGAAATCGGCTCCGGTATACCGGATACCGGAGTAATTCCATCATGAGCGTTTCGACAAAAACCAGGGATCCGACGCTGGACGCGGCGACGATTCAGGCCATCGTCAATTGCGATCACGGCGATGTGTTCGCGGTACTCGGACTGCAGCAGAACCCGGCCGGCAAGGGCCTGGTCATTCGCGCCTTCCTGCCGCAGGCCGGCAGTGTCGATGTGGTCGGCGCGAACGGGCGCAGTATCGCGACCCTGTCGAAGATACACGACGCGGGCCTGTTCGAGGCGGTTTTGCCGCGGCGAAAGAATCGCTTCGCCTACCGCTTCCGCATCGACGACAGCCAGCTCGTCGAGGATCCGTACCGCTTCCCGAGCCAGCTCGATCCGAACGACGTCTACTGGTTCAACGAAGGAACCCACGAGCGCAACTACCAGTGGATGGGCGCGCACGCGCGCACGATCGACGGTGTCGACGGGGCCAGTTTCGTCGTCTGGGCGCCAGCCGCCCGGCGCGTATCGGTCGTCGGTGACTTCAACGGCTGGGACGGCCGCTGCCACGTCATGCGCCGCCACCCCGCGGCCGGCGTCTGGGAAATATTCATTCCCGGGATCGAATGGTACGCGCACTACAAGTTCGAGATTTTCGATGCCGAGGGGCGCCTGCTGCCGCTCAAGGCCGATCCCTACGCGCGCTCGATGCAGCACCCGCCGGAGACCGCGTCGCGGGTGGTGCTCGACGACCGCTACGACTGGCAGGACGGCGACTGGATGGCGGCGCGCGCGTCGGTCAACCATCTCGAACAGCCGATGTCGATCTACGAGATTCATGCCGGTTCGTGGCGGCGCAAGGCCGACGAGGGCAATCGTTACCTGAGCTATCGCGAACTGGCCGACGAACTGATTCCCTATGTCAGCGAGCTCGGCTTCACCCACATCGAGTTGATGCCGGTCAGCGAGTATCCGTTCGACGGTTCCTGGGGATACCAGCCGATCGGCCTGTTCGCGCCGACGATACGCCACGGCACGCCGGACGAGTTTCGCTACTTCGTCGACCGCTGCCATAGCGCCGGCATCGGCGTGTTGCTCGACTGGGTGCCGGGCCACTTTCCGACCGACCAGCACGGCCTCGGCCGCTTCGACGGCACCAGCCTCTACGAACACGCCGACCCGCGCAAGGGCTTCCACCCGGACTGGAACACGCTGATCTACAACTACGGCCGCAACGAGGTCAAGAGCTTCCTGCTCAGCAATGCCAACTACTGGCTCGAGGAATTCCATATCGACGGTCTGCGCGTCGATGCGGTCGCGTCGATGCTTTATCTCGATTACAGCCGCAAGGCGGGCGAGTGGACGCCGAACGTGCACGGCGGCCGGGAAAACCTCGAGGCGATCGAAGTGCTGCGCGCGGTCAACGCCCGCGTCTACGCCAAGCATCCGGGGGTCCTGATGATCGCCGAGGAGTCTACCGCCTGGCCCGGCGTATCGGCGCCGGTGGATGCCGGCGGCCTCGGCTTCGGTTTCAAGTGGAACATGGGCTGGATGAACGACAGCCTCGAGTACATCGAGCGCGACCCGATCCATCGCAAGTACCATCACGACGCGTTTACCTTCAGTATCGTCTACGCGTGGTCGGAGAATTACATTCTGCCGCTGAGCCACGACGAGGTCGTGCACGGCAAGGGTTCGCTGGTCAACAAGATGCCCGGTGACGACTGGCAGCGCTTCGCCAACCTGCGCGCCTACCTCGGCTACATGTGGGCGCACCCGGGCAAGAAGCTGCTGTTCATGGGCGGCGAGATCGCGCAGGCGCGAGAGTGGAACCACGACAGCCAGCTCGACTGGCATCTGCTCGAACGCGAACACCACCGCGGCGTGCAGGCGCTGGTGCGCGATCTGAACCGGGTGTACCGCGAGCTACCGGCGTTGCATCAGAAAGACTCGCGCGGCGACGGTTTCGAATGGTTGCCGGCACGCGCCGAGTCGGCATTCGCGTGGTTGCGCCGCGGGCACGACGACAGCCTGGCGCTGGTGATCTGCAACCTGACGCCGCAAACGCATTTCGGACTCGAAATCGGGGTGCCGAGCGCGGGCTTCTACCGCGAATGCCTCAACACCGACGCCGCCGAGTACGGCGGCAGCGGCCAGGGTAATCTCGGCGGGGTGAACGCGACCGACGAAGGCCGCGACGGCCGGCCGCATTCGCTCAAGCTGACGTTGCCGCCGCTGGCGACATTGATCTTCGCTCACGAGGCCTGAGTTCGATGGCTTCGGCACCCCGGGTCGAAACCGGATACCCGCATCCGCTGGGCGCGAGTTACGATGGCGACGGCACCAACTTCGCACTGTTTTCGGAAAACGCCGAGCGCGTCGAGCTTTGCCTCTACGAGCCGAGCGGCGAGCACGAGACGGCGCGCGTCGACCTCGTGCAAACCCACGACGTCTGGCACGGCTACCTGCCCGGGATCGGGGCCGGCACGGCCTACGGCTACCGCGTGCACGGCCCCTACCAGCTGCACGCGGGCCTGCGCTTCAACCCGCACAAGCTGTTGCTCGATCCCTACGCGCGGCAGCTGACCGGCGACCTCGTCTGGCACGAGTCGCTCTATGGTTACAATCGCGACGCGCGCGCGTCGGATCTGAGCTACGATCAGCACGACAACGCCGCCTGCATGCCGAAAGCCGTGGTCACGGCTGCGGGCGCGCCCGCTCCAACGCGGCGCCGGCCGTTAGTGCCGTGGAGCGAGACCGTGCTCTACGAGACGCACGTTCGCGGCTTCACGATGCTGCATCCCGACGTGCCTGAAACCCTGCGCGGCACCTACGCCGGCCTCGCGCGGCCGGAAGTCATCGATTACGTCAAATCGCTGGGCGTGACCAGCATCGAATTGCTGCCGGTGCATGCCTTCATCGATGAACCGTTCCTGATCGACAAGGGGCTGACCAATTACTGGGGTTACAATACGCTGAACTTCTTCGTTCCCCACCAGGCCTATCTCGGCGGCGCGGATATTGGCAGTTTTCGCGAATTCGTCGACCGCTACCACGACGCGGGGCTCGAAGTCATACTCGACGTTGTCTACAACCATACCGCCGAGGGCAATCATCTCGGACCGACGCTGAGCTATCGCGGCATCGACAACCTGTCCTATTACCACCTTTCGGCCGGCGACCGGCGCTATTACGTCAACGACAGCGGTTGCGGCAATACGCTCAACATCCGCCACCCGCGCGTGCTGCAGCTGGTGCTCGACAGCCTGCGCTACTGGGCCGGCGAGATGGGGGTCGACGGCTTCCGCTTCGATCTCGCGACCGTGCTCGGTCGCGACGAGCGCGGCTTCAACCCGCGCTCGGCGTTCTTCCAGGCCTTGCAGCAAGACCCGCTGCTGGCCGGTTGCAAACTGATTGCCGAGCCCTGGGATCTCGGCCCCGACGGTTACCAGCTCGGCAGTTATCCGGCGGATTTCAGCGAATGGAACGACCGTTTTCGCGACACCCTGCGGCGCGTCTGGCGCGGCGATCCGGGGCAATTGCCCGAGTTCGCCCGCCGCCTGCACGGCTCGGCCGACCTGTTCGAGCACCGCGGACGCAAGCCCCACGCGAGCATCAACTACGTCGCCAGCCACGACGGATTCACGCTGCGCGACCTGGTTTCGTACGACCAGCGGCACAACGAGGCCAACCGCGAGGACAACAACGACGGACACCTGGAGAACCTGAGCAGCAACTACGGCGTCGAGGGACCGACCACGGACCCGGAAATCGACGGTTTGCGCTGGCGCCAGCAGCGCAACATGATCGCGTCGCTGCTGGTCGCGCAGGGCGTACCGATGCTGCTGGCCGGCGACGAGTTCGGCCGTAGCCAGGGCGGTAACAACAATGCCTACTGCCAGGACAATCCGATCAACTGGATCGACTGGGACGCGATCGGCGAGGACGGCCGCGCGCTGACCGAATTTACCCGCAAGCTGATCGCGCTGCGGCGGGAATGTCCGTTGCTGCAGGCCGACCGTTTCCGGCATCATTCCGAGGACCGGGGCGAAAGCAGCATCCACTGGTTCAACACCGAGGGTCACCGCATGCGCGATACCCACTGGCACGAACGCGACAACCTCGCGCTCGGCTACCTGATCAGCGACAACGGCCCCGCCGACGGCGACGCGTGGCGGATGCTGGTGTTGTTCAACGCGGCGCCGCGGGCACAGCAGTTCGTCTTGCCGGCCGATGCGGCGGACGCCTGGCGGCGCCTGGTCGACACCGATGTTTCGGCGGACGGCGAGGAGCGTATCGCCGCCGCTTCGAGCGTTACCCTCGGCCCCCGATCGCTGCAGATTTTCAGCGCGGATGTTTCGCCCTAGCATCGAGATAAAGGCATGAATCGACAACGCCAGAAAACCACCGACAACGGCACGCGGGTCAACATCGATACCGATTTGCAGCGTCACTACGAGCTGACCCTCGGCAAGGACGAACCGGGCCAGTCGCATCACTACATGTATCGCGCACTCGCGCTGACGCTGCGCGATCGCATGGTCGAGCACTGGCGCGCGACGCGCGAGCGCTACCGCGTGGAAAAACCGCGCCGCGTCAGCTACCTGTCGCTCGAGTTCCTGATGGGTCGCAGCCTCAACAACGCGCTGCTGAACCTCGATCTCGAAGACGACGTGCGCCGCGCGCTCGAGCAACACGCCTGTTCGCTCGAGGAGCTCGAAACCGTGGAGCCCGACGCCGGCCTCGGCAACGGCGGCCTCGGCCGCCTCGCCGCGTGCTTCCTCGACAGCTGCGCGACGCTCGAAATTCCGGTCACCGGTTACGGTATTCGCTACCAGTACGGCATGTTCCACCAGCAGATCAGGGACGGTTACCAGATCGAGTGCCCGGACACCTGGCTGCGTCACGGCAACCCGTGGGAAATCGAAAGCCCCGAAAATACCTGGCGGGTCGGGTTCTACGGCCGCACCGAGCACGGTCGCGGCGACGACGGCCAGCTGCAGGTACGCTGTGTCGACACGCACGACGTGCTCGCGGTGCCCTACGACACGCCGGTGCCGGGCTATCAGAACGACACCGTGAACACGCTGCGGCTGTGGAAGGCCGAGGCCACCGACGAGTTCGATCTCGACGAGTTCAACGCCGGCAGCTATACCGACGCGGTCGCGGCCAAGAACCAGGCCGAGCAGATCACGATGGTGCTCTATCCCAACGATGCGAGCGAGATCGGCAAGGAGCTGCGCCTCAAACAGCAGTACTTTCTCGCCTCGGCGAGCCTGCAGGACATACTGCATCGCTGGGTCGACCGCAACGGCGCCGATTTCACCGATTTCGCCGCGCAAAACGTGTTCCAGTTGAACGATACCCACCCGACGATCGCGATTGCTGAACTCATGCGGTTGTTGATGGACGAACACGGGCTCGGCTGGGACCGCGCCTGGGAAATCACGACCCGGACGATGGCCTACACCAACCACACGCTGCTGCCCGAGGCGCTCGAGCAATGGTCGCAGGCGCTGCTCGGCAACCTGCTGCCGCGACCGCTCGAAATCATCCGCGAGATCAACGCGTGGTTCCTCGCCCAGGTCGAGCAGCGCTGGCCGGGCGACGCCGCGCGGCGCGAACGCATGGCGATCGTTACCGGCGGCGAGCATCCGGTCGTGCGCATGGCGTACCTCGGGATCGTCGGCAGCCGCGCGGTCAACGGCGTCGCGGAGCTGCACACGTCGCTGCTGACGCAAGGCCTGTTTCGGGATTTTTACGAGTTATGGCCTAAAAAATTCACCAACGTGACCAACGGCGTGACGCCGCGGCGCTGGCTCGCGCACTGCAACCCGGGCCTGCGTCAACTCATCGACGAAGTTCTCGGCGACGACTGGATCCGCGACCTGGACGCGCTGGAACAGCTGCGCCCGCTGGCCGACGACGCGAATTTCCGCGAGCGTTTCATGGCGGTCAAGCGTGGTAACAAGGAAAGGCTCGCGGCGTTCGTCGCCGAGCGCTGCCGCGTCGACTTCGACCCGGACATGCTGTTCGACGTGCAGGTCAAGCGCATTCACGAATACAAACGCCAGCTGCTCAACGTGCTGCACGTCATTCATCTCTACGATCGCATCGGCCGCGACGATACCGACGGCCTGCAGCCGCGCTGCGTGCTGATCGGCGGCAAGGCCGCGCCCGGCTACGAGATGGCCAAGCGCATCATCAAGCTGGTCAACAACGTCGCCGCCGTGATCAACGGCGACGAGCGTATGCGGCCGTGGCTCAGGGTCGCGTTCCTGCCGGACTACGGCGTCAGCGCGATGGAGCGCATCTGCCCGGGTACCGACCTGTCGGAACAGATCTCGACCGCCGGCAAGGAGGCATCGGGTACCGGCAACATGAAGTTCATGATGAACGGCGCGGTCACGATCGGCACGCTCGACGGCGCCAACATCGAAATCCGCGACGCGGTCGGTGCCGAAAATTTCTTTCTCTTCGGTCTGACCGCCGAAGAGGTCGCCGCGCGGCGTGAGCACTACGACCCGGCCGCGATCATCGAGGACGACGACGATCTGCGCCGCGTCGTCGCGCTGTTGCAAAGCGGGCACTTCAGCCGTTTCGAAACCGGCATCTTCGATTCGATCATCGAGTCGATCAGAAGCCCGGGGGACCCGTGGATGACGGCGGCCGATTTTCGCGGCTATATCGACGCGCAGCGGCGCGCCGACGCGACCTTTGCCGACGCGGCTCGCTGGGCGCGCATGAGCGTGCTCAACACCGCCAGCAGCGGCCGGTTTTCGAGCGACCGCTCGATCCGGGATTACCGCGACCGGATCTGGCTGGCCGATTCGTGAGCCGAGCGGTGCATGCGGCAGAGTCGGATTTGTTATACTGCGGTCGCGCAGTAGGCCGTGATCAGCGGCCATCGCCGGCCGCCGGTTCCGACCCAAACGATGGCGCCCGCTGCATCCGGATCCGGCGCCGTCGAACGGCATCGGTCGAACGTCGACCGGATTGATAACAATTGCCGCCAGCGGCGGCCGGCAAGGCACAACCACGGCACCTCAGGGGGAGGCAGGACATGAGTCAAAAAATTACCGATAGACACATCAGCCAGTTCACGCGCAAGACGCTCGCGCTGATCCTCGCCGGCGGACAGGGGTCGCGGCTGCGCGAGCTGACCGAATGGCGGGCCAAGCCGGCGGTGCCGTTCGGCGGCAAGTTCCGCATCATCGATTTCCCGCTGTCCAACTGCGTCAACTCGGGAATCCGTCGGATCGGCGTGCTGACCCAGTACAAGGCGCATTCGCTGATTCGCCACCTGGTCCAGGGCTGGAGTTATTTCAAGTACGAGCTCGGCGAGTTCATGGAGGTGCTGCCGGCATCGCAGCGCGCCGGCGGGGAATGGTACCAGGGCACCGCCGACGCGATCTACCAGAATCTCGACATCATTCGCACCCACAAGCCCGACTACGTGCTGATCCTGTCCGGCGACCACATCTACAAGATGGACTACGGCCCGATGATCGCGGCGCACGTCGCGCGCGGCGCCGACATGACGATTTCGTGCCTCGAAGTGCCGCTCGAGGAGGCGGCCGGTGACTTCGGCGTGATGCAAGTCGACGAGGACATGCGGATCATCGGTTTCGAGGAAAAACCGGCCGCGCCGAAGCCGATACCCGGCGAGCCCGGGCTGTGCCTCGCGTCGATGGGCAACTACGTATTCAACACCGATTTTCTCTACGAGGCGCTGATTCGGGATGCCGACGCGGCGTCGTCGGACCACGATTTCGGCAAGAACATCATTCCGTCGATCATCGGCAAATCCACGGTCTACGCGTACCCGTTTCGCGATCCGAAAACCAACGAGCGCGCCTACTGGCGCGACGTCGGTCACCTCGACGCGTTCTGGGCGGCCAACATGGAATTGCTTGACATCACGCCGGAGCTGAACCTGTACGACGACGACTGGCCGATCCTGACCGACCAGGCGCAGCTGCCGCCGGCCAAGTTCGTCTTCAACGACGACGATCGGCGCGGCATCGCCGTCGATTCGATGGTATCCGGCGGCTGCCTGATCTCGGGGGCGAGGCTCAAACGCACGCTGCTGTTCTCCAACGTCCACGTCCATTCCTACGCCGAGATCGAGGATACCGTGGTCATGCCGGAAGCCGATATCGGCCGCGGCGCGAAGATCCGGCGCGCGATCATCGACCGCGGCTGCCAGGTGCCCGAGAAGATGGAAATCGGCATCGATCCCGAGGCCGATCGCGAGCGCGGTTTTCGCGTCAGCGACGGCGGCATCGTGCTGGTCACGCCGGCGATGCTCGGTCAGGACATCCATTTCATGCGCTGAGAAACGACCATGACGATTAAACCGATCGAAACGCGGCCGTTCGACGATCAACGCCCGGGAACCTCGGGCCTGCGCAAGAAGGTCAGGGTCTTCGAGCAGCCTCATTACCTCGAGAACTTCATCCAGTCGATATTCGACGTCGTCGACGCGACCGCCGGCGGTACGCTGGTGCTCGGCGGCGACGGCCGCTACTACAACCGCGAGGCGATCCAGGTCATCCTCAGGATCGCCGCGGCCAACGGCGTCGCCCGCGTGCTCGCCGGCCGCGGCGGCATCCTGTCGACGCCGGCCGCTTCCTGCGTGATTCGCGAGCACGGCGCGTTCGGCGGCATCATTTTATCGGCAAGCCACAACCCGGGCGGGCCGGACGCCGATTTCGGCGTCAAGTACAATATCGGCAACGGCGGGCCCGCGCCGGCCGACGTGACCGAGCGGATCTACGCGCGCAGCCGCGAGATCGACGGCTATCGCATTCTCGAGGGCGACGACGTCGATCTCGACGGCGCCGGGCCGTTCATGCTCGGCGAGACGCGGGTCGAAATCATCGATCCGGTGGCCGATTACACGTCGTTGATGGAAAAGCTGTTCGACTTCGAGCGCCTGCGTGAAATGCTTACGGGCGCCGACTTCGCGATGCGTTTCGATGCGATGCACGCCGTCAACGGTCCTTACGCGGCCGAAATCTTCGGCGCGCGGCTTGGCGCGCCGGCGGCGAGCCTGCTGCGCTGCGATCCGCGACCGGACTTCGGCGGCCTGCACCCGGACCCGAACCTGAAATACGCAAAGGCGCTGGTCGACGAGCTGTTCGACCCGGCAGGGCCGAATTTCGGCGCGGCGACCGACGGCGACGGCGACCGCAACATGATTCTCGGGCGCGAGTTCTTCGTGACCCCGAGCGACAGCCTCGCCGTGCTCGCGGCCAACGCGCACCTCGTGCCGGGTTATGCCGACGGCATCGCCGGGGTTGCGCGCTCGATGCCGACCAGCGGCGCCGTCGACCGGGTCGCGGAAAAGCTCGGTATCGACTGCTACGAAACGCCGACCGGCTGGAAGTTTTTCGGAAATCTGCTCGACGCCGGCAAGATCACGCTGTGCGGCGAGGAGAGTTTCGGCACCAGCTCGAACCACGTGCGCGAGAAAGACGGCCTGTGGGCGGTGCTGTTCTGGTTGAACCTGCTCGCCGCGAGCGGCCGCTCGGTGAGCGAACTCGTCACCGATCACTGGCGCGAATTCGGCCGCACCTTCTACTCGCGCCACGATTACGAGGGTGTCGACAGCGACGGCGCCAGCGCGATGATCACGGCGCTGCGCGATGCCCTGCCGTCGCTCCCCGGTCGTCGCGTCGGTGATCTCGAGATCGTCAGCGCCGACGACTTCGCCTATACCGATCCGATCGACGGCAGCGTCGCCGAAAACCAGGGCATTCGCATCGGGCTCGCCGGCGGCGGCCGCGTCGTCATGCGATTGTCCGGCACCGGCACCGAGGGCGCGACCTTGCGGGTCTACCTCGAGTCGCACGAGCCGGATCCGGCGCGGCACGCGCGGGATCCGCAGCAGGCGCTCGCCGCGCAGATCGCGCTGGCCGCCGAGCTCGCGCGGATCGAACACCACACCGGCCGCGACGCGCCGACCGTGATTACCTGAAGCCGATGCGTATCCTGCACGTTGCCGCGGAAGTTCACCCGCTGATCAAGACCGGCGGCCTGGCCGACGTCGTCGGCAGCCTGCCGGCGGCGCAGGTCGCGCTCGGCCACGAGGTCTCGGTGCTGGTGCCGGGCTACCCGGCGGTCATGGCCGCCGGTCCGTTCGAGTTTCAATACGATATTTCGAATCCGGGGGAACCGCCGGCCCGGCTGCTGCGCGGCGAACTCGCCGGCGGCGTCGAGCTGCTGGTGCTCGACCAGCCATATTATTTCGAACGTCCCGGCTCACCCTACACCGACGAGCAGGGAAACGGATGGCCCGACAATTACCGCCGATTTGCGCATTTCGGATATGTCGGCGCGCGGCTCAGCCAGCTCGACGATCGCGGCGGCGTGCTGCACGCGCACGACTGGCACGCCGGCCTCGCACCGGCCTACCTGCGCGCGGCGCTCGCCGACCGCGCGAGCTGTTTCACTATCCACAATATCGCCTACCAGGGCCGCTACAGCGTGGCCGAGTACGCCGAGGTCGGCCTGCCGGGCGAGTTCTATGGTTACGACGGGATCGAGTTCCATGGCGACTGGTCGTTTCTGAAAGCCGGGCTGGTCTACAGCGACGCGATCACGACCGTGAGTCCGACCTACGCGCGCGAGATCCTGACGCCGGAATTCGGCTTCGGCCTCGATGGCCTGTTGAATTACCGCCGCCGCGATTTGCACGGCATCCTGAACGGCGTCGACTACACGGTCTGGGATCCCGCCAGCGACGCGGCGCTCGAACAGACCTACGACGCCAAAACGCTCAAGCGCAAGGCCGTGAGCAAGGCCGCGTTGCAAACCGCCGTCGGCCTCGACCCGGTCCCCGATCGCCTGCTGGTCGGCGTGGTCAGCCGATTGACCGTGCAAAAGGGCTTCGATCTCGCGCTCGAGCCGCTCGAGGCGCTGCTCGCCGACGACGCGCTGCAGCTCGTGCTGCTCGGCAGCGGCGCCGGCGATCTCGAGGCGGCCTTCAGCGATCTGGCGCGGCGTTTCCCGGGCCGCTGCGCGGTGCAAATCGGTTACGACGAGCTGCAGGCGCACCGGATTTTCGGCGGCGCCGATGCGATCCTGGTGCCGTCGCGCTTCGAGCCCTGCGGGCTGACGCAGATGTACGGCCTGCGCTACGGCACGCTGCCGATCGTGCGCCGCACCGGCGGACTCGCCGATACCGTGACCGACTACAACGGCAAGAATCGCGCCGCCGCGACCGGTTTCATATTCGGCGCCGCGAGCGCGACCGCGCTGCGCCGCACGCTCGGCCGTGCAATCAAGGCCTACGCCGAACCGGCGCTGTGGCGAAAGCTGGCGCAAAACGGCATGCGCCAGGATTTCGGCTGGGAGCGGGCGGCCCGCGCTTACGTCGACCTGTACGCGCGAATCGGCGCGGAGTGACGCGATCATGCAATTGAATCAATTACCCGAATGGCAGGCGCTCGGCGAGCATCGCGACGAGATCGGCGAGCGGCATTTGCGCGAGCTGTTCGCCGCCGACCCCGAGCGGTTCGAACGCCTCACGTTGCGCCACGAGGGGTTGCTGCTCGATTTCTCGAAAAACCGGATCGAGGCGCGCACGCTGGAACTGCTGCGCAATCTCGCCCGCGCCTGCGACCTCGAGACCTGGATCGAGCGCATGTTTGCCGGCGAGCCGATCAATACGACCGAGGGCCGCGCGGTGCTGCACACGGCATTGCGCCACCGCGGGGACACCCCGGTCATGGTCGACGGCGTCGACGTCATGCCGGCGGTGCGCGAGGTACTCGACAAGATGCGCGCGTTCGTCGCCGCGGTGCACTCGGGCGAGTGGCGCGGCCACGGCGGCCAGCCGATCACCGACGTCGTCAACATCGGCATCGGCGGCTCGGATCTCGGCCCGGTCATGGTCAGCGAGGCGCTCAAGGCCTACCGCCATCGCGAAATTCGCGTGCACTTCGTTTCCAACGTCGACGGCGCACATATCGACGAGACGCTCGCCGGGCTCGACCCGGCGACGACGCTGTTCATCGTCGCGAGCAAGACCTTCACGACCCAGGAAACCATGACCAACGCGCACAGCGCGCGCCACTGGCTGCTGGCGGCGCTCGGCGACGAGTCCGCGGTCGCGCGGCATTTCGTTGCGCTGTCGACCAACCAGGGCGCGGTCGAGTCTTTCGGCATCGATCCCGCCAACATGTTCGAGTTCTGGGACTGGGTTGGCGGGCGTTACTCGCTGTGGTCGGCGATCGGCCTGTCGATCGCGCTCGCGCTCGGCATGGATGAATTCGAGCGCCTGCTCGAAGGCGCCGCGGCGATGGATGCGCATTTCCGCGAAACGCCGTTCGAATCGAATCTGCCGGTCACGCTCGCGCTGCTCGGCATCTGGTACCACAATTTCCTCGGCGCCGAGACGCAGGCGATCGTGCCCTACGCGCAAAACCTGCACCGGCTGCCGGCCTACCTGCAACAGGCCGACATGGAAAGCAATGGCAAGACCGCGACGCGCGACGGCGGGTTCGTCGCCTGGGACACGGGCCCGGTGATCTGGGGCGAGCCGGGCACCAACGGCCAGCACGCGTTCTTCCAGTTGCTGCACCAGGGCACGCGGTTGATTCCGGTGGACTTCATCGTCGCCGCGCGGACGCCTTATTCGGGCGAGCATCACGAACTACTGCTCGCAAACTGCCTCGCGCAAAGCGCCGCGCTGATGCGCGGCAAGACCACCGACGAGGCGCGTGCCGAAATGCAGGCGCAGGGGCTCGCCGCCGACGAGATCGAGCGGCTCGCGCCGCACAAGACTTACCGCGGCAACCAGCCGAGCAATACCCTGCTGTTCGAAGTGCTCGACGCCCGTGCGCTCGGCGGCCTGATCGCGCTCTACGAGCATAAGATTTTCTGCCAGGGCATCGTCTGGCAGGTCTGTTCCTTCGATCAGTGGGGCGTCGAACTCGGCAAGCAGCTGGCCGGCCGGCTGTTGCCGCAGATCCGGGGCGCGGCGCCGGATGCGTCGCTCGACGCGTCGAGCGCGGGCCTGCTCGCGCAGCTGAAAACCTGGCGAAAATAGACGCCGCGTCAGCGCGTCTCGCGGACGAATTCCTCGAAGATTTCGCGAAAGTCCTTGCCGAGCTCGGGGTGGCTCAGGCCGAAGCGGACGTTGGCGCGTAAAAAACCGAGCTTGTCGCCGCAGTCGTAGGTCTTGCCCTGCAGGCTGTACGCCTTCATCGGCGATTCGGCGAGCAGCTGCTGCATCGCGTCGGTGAGCTGGATTTCGCCGCCGGCGCCGGGTTCGGTCTCGCGCAGCAACTCGAGCGTGCGCGCCGGCAGAATGTAGCGGCCGATGATCGACAGGTTCGACGGTGCCTCGGTGACCTTCGGTTTTTCGACCATGCCGACGATGTCCATCGTTTTGCCGGGTTCGGCCTTCTCGCCGTTGCAGTCGACGATACCGTACTGGTCGACGCGCTCGCGCGGCACCGGCTCGACCATGAACAGCGCGGCGCCGGTCGCGTGATATTCGCGCACCAGTGCTTTCAGGTCTTTGCCGTGGTCGCCGCTCGGGTGATACAGCAGCACGTCGGGCAGGCTGACGGCGAAAGCTTCGTCGCCGATCAGCGGCGCCGCGCACAAAACCGCGTGGCCGAGGCCGAGCGGGTAATGCTGGCGCACGCTGGAAATCGTGACCTCGGGCGGCACGATGTCGCGGATCGACTCGATCAATTGCCGCTTGCCCTTGCGCTCCAGCGTGACCTCGAGTTCGAAGTGTGCGTCGAAGTGATCCTCGATCGCCGATTTGTGGTCGCTGGTGACCAGGATGATCTGCCTGAAGCCGGCGTCGACCGCTTCCTCGACGACGTACTGGATCACCGGTCGGTCGACGACCGTCAGCATTTCCTTCGGGATGACCTTCGAGGCCGGCAGCACGCGGGTGCCGAGGCCGGCGACCGGAATGACGATCTTGGTCAATTCTGTCATGCGATTGTCGGGATAGATTTGCACGAAAGCCGATATTCTAACGGAAATCGGTTACGGAAACGTGTCCGATCTCGCGGCGCGCCACGGTCAGGCGGTCGTGACGATTTCAGCGGCGCGATACCCGGCGGTGGCGACATACCGATATAATCCGCGCCATGGCCGAGTCGAAACACCTGTTGATCGTCGCCCACAACCCGTCGCCGAATACACGAAAACTCTGCGAAGCAACGCTGCGCGGCGCACGCCACCCCGACATCGATGGCGTGGAAGCAAAACACATCCCGCCGCTCGAGGCCGGGCCCGATGACGTGCTTTGGGCCGACGCGATCATTCTCGGCACGACCGAAAACTTCGGCTACATGAGCGGCGCGCTTAAGGATTTCTTCGACCGTATCTACTACCCGTGTCTCGAGCACACCGAGGCTTTGCCGTTCGCCGCGTGGATTCGCGCCGGGCTCGACGGCACCGGCACGAAGATCGCGATCGACAAGATCACGACCGGGCTCAAGTGGAAGCCGGTGCAGGAGACGATCATCCTGCACGGCGAATACCGCGACGAATTCGAGGATCGGTGCGAGGAACTCGGCACGCTGATGGCCGCCTCCCTCGAAGCCGGCATCATCTAGTTCAGGTGACAGCGTAACCGACTAATTTTACGCATCCCCCGCCCGGGCAAGCTTCCGGGTTGGCGAGCAACCCGGTCCGAAGCGGCAAGACCGATCGCGATCCGTCTTTTTTTCCCGATTTTGGCGCCTGCCGGGCAACTAAGTAGAATTTTCAGCGCGCCTCGTGTGATAAAATCCGGGGTCTCGCCAGGGCCATCCAGAACGACGATACAGGAGGATGCACGGACCGAAGTCCCGCGGTCGTCCAACGCGCATAAAACAGTCCATTGACGATGAAACTGAAGCTTGACAACCTGGAGGCTATCGCCTCTCGCGCTGCCGTCCCTTCCTACCGCCGCGAGCAGTTGAGTGCCGGTATCATGCATTTCGGGCTCGGCAATTTTCATCGCGCACACCAGGCCTGGTTCCTCGACCAGTTATTCGATACCGGCACCGGCCACGACTGGGCGATCGTCGGCACCGGCGTGATGCCATTCGACACCAGGGTGCGTGAGGCGCTCGTCGGACAGGATTTCCTCAGCACCGTGGTCGAGCAATCGGCGGACGCCAGCAGCGCGCGTGTAACCGGTAGCATGATCGATTTCATCGCGCCCGGCGACAGCGACGCGATCATAGAAAAACTCGCCGATCCGGCGATACGCATCGTCTCGCTGACGGTGACCGAGGGCGGCTATTTCATCGATCCGGCCACCCAGGCTTTCAATCCGGAGCATCCACAAATCATGGCCGACGCCGCCGCTCCGGCGCAGCCGAAAACTACTTTCGGGCTGATCTGCGCCGGGCTCGAACGGCGCCGCGCCGCCGGTACCGAGGCCTTCACCGTGATGTCCTGCGACAATGTGCCGCATAACGGCGTAGTCACCCGCAATACGCTCGCCGGCCTGGCGCGGCTGTCCGACCCGGCATTCGCCGACTGGATTGAGGATAACGTCGCCTTTCCCAACGGCATGGTGGACCGGATCACGCCGGCGACCAGCGACCGGGAACGCAAGCTGCTCGCCGATGAATTCGGCATCGACGATGCCTGGCCGGTGTTTTGCGAGGATTTCGCCCAGTGGGTGATCGAGGACAACTTTCCGACCGGCCGCCCGGAACTCGAACGGGTCGGGGTCGAATTCGTGTCCGACGTAACGCCGTTCGAGCACATGAAGATCCGGATCCTGAACGGCGGCCACGCGATCATCGCCTACCCGGCGGGGCTGCTCGATATTCAGTTCGTCCACGAAACCCTCGGCCATCCGCTGATCGCCGCTTTTTTCGACAAGATCGAGCAGCAGGAAATCCTGCCCATCCTGCCGCCGGTGCCGAATACCGACCTGCATGCCTACTACCTCAAGGTGCGGGAGCGCATCGCCAATCCGAAGATCGCGGACACCGTGCGTCGGCTGTGCTTCGACGGTTCCAACCGCCAGCCCAAATTTATCGTGCCGTCGATCGCCGATCGCCTCGAGGCGGGCGCCGGCGTCGCCGGGCTGGCGCTCGAATCGGCGCTGTGGTGCCGTTACTGCTACGGCGTCACCGAGGGCGGCGCCGAGATCGAAGCCAACGATCCGAGCTGGGACCGGCTGCAGGAAATCGCGCGCGCCGCGAAGGACGAGCCGACGGCGTGGCTCGCGATGGACGACATCTACGGCGACGTCGCCGGCGCGGAAATCTTTCGCGACGCCTTCGCCGCGGCGTTGAGCGCATTGTGGGCGGACGGCGTCGAGGCCGTGCTGCAACGCTATATCGATAACACCGACTAGCGGTCTCGCACGGCGGCAGGCGAACCGGCGTCACCCCCATGTACCTGGGACTCGACCTCGGAACCTCCGGCCTCAAGGCGCTGCTGATCGACGAGCGGCAAACCGTCGTCGATTCGGTGACCCTCGCGCTCACGGTCTCGCGACCCGGTCCGGGCTTCTCCGAACAGGATCCGGCCGACTGGATCGCGGCCGCCGAAATGGCGCTCGACGCGCTCAAATCGCGGCATGGCGCGGAGCTTACGGCGGTGCGCGGCATTGGCTTGTCCGGCCAGATGCACGGCGCCACGCTGCTCGACGCCGCGGACAGGGTCTTGCGTCCCTGTATCCTGTGGAACGATACCCGCAGTCACGCCGAAGCGGCGCGACTCGACGCCGACCCGCGTTTCCGCGCGATCACCGGCAACATCGTGTTTCCCGGTTTTACCGCGCCCAAGCTGGCCTGGGTCGCAACTCATGAACCCGAGTCGTTCGGCCGCGTGGCGAAAGTATTGTTGCCCAAGGATTACCTGCGCCTGTGGTTGACCGGCGAGTACGTCGGTGACATGTCCGACGCCGCCGGCACCAGCTGGCTGGATACCGGTAAGCGGTGCTGGTCGGCCGACCTGCTCGCCGCGACCGGGCTCGGCATCGAGCAAATGCCGGCGCTGGTCGAGGGCAGCGCGGTTTCCGGCACGCTGCGCAAGGTCCTGGCCGAACGCTGGGGTATGCGCGAGGGCGTCGTCGTGGCCGGCGGCGCCGGCGATAACGCCGCCTCGGCGGTTGGCACCGGCACCGTCGCGGCCGGCGCGGCCTTCGTTTCGCTCGGCACCTCCGGCGTGCTGTTTGCCGCCACGACGCAATACCGGCCAAATCCCGACAGCGCGGTTCACGCGTTTTGCCATGCGTTACCCGAGACCTGGCACCAGATGGGCGTCATCCTGTCGGCGGCGTCGGCGCTGGACTGGTACGCGAAGCTGGTCGGCTCGACCCCGGCCGAGTTGATCGCGGCGTTGGGCAACGACCCGTTGCCACCGGGAGAGGTCGCATTTCTGCCCTACCTGTCGGGCGAGCGCACGCCGCACAACGACGCGGCAGTGCGCGGCCTGTTCGCGGGCCTGGATCACGGCAGCGACCGGGAGACGCTGACCCGCGCCGTGCTCGAGGGCGTGGCCTTCGCGTTGCGCGATAACCTCGAGGCGCTGCGCAGCACCGGCACCGAACCGGCCGGACTCATCGCCGTCGGTGGCGGGTCGCGGGCGAGTTGCTGGCTGGCGATTATCGCCAACGCGCTGGAACTGCCGCTGTCGGTGCCGGCGGAGGGCGATTTCGGCGCCGCCTTCGGCGCGGCGCGGCTCGGACTGATCGCCGCCAGCGGTGTCGATCCGCTGGCTGTCTGCACACCGCCGCGAATCGCCGCGACCGTCGAACCCTCGCCCCGGCTCGCCGAGGCGTTCGAACGGGCATACCGGCGCTATCGCGCCCTCTACCCGGCAATCGTCGCGATCCAGGATCAGCCCTGAGCCAGGCCCGCCGTCGACTGGACTGTGACCTCGGCCTGGTTTAGATGCATCTGCCGCCGGTATTTCCCGGGAGTGCACTGCTTGAGGCGGGAAAACTGCCGGTTGAAATTGGCGACGTTGTTGAAGCCGACCTCGTAACAAATGGTCGAAATCTGCTGGTCGGTCTCGGCCAGCAGCACGCAGGCCCGGCCGATGCGCACCCGGTTGACGAAATCGACGAAGCGATTGCCCGTCGCCTTTTGAAACTTGCGCGAAAAACTGCTTTCGCTCATGCCCGCGATTTCCGCGGCGTCGCGCAGCGAGACCCCGCTGTCGTAATTTTCGATCACGTATTCGACCACGCGATCGATCTGCTTTTCGGTCGCGAGATTGGGTGGCGCGGTGATGCGCATGGTCGACAACAGCTGGCGTTTCGGCCAGCGATTGAGGGTATGCAGAAATTCCAGCACCGCCAGCAAGCGTTCGAAACCGGTCGAGTCACGTACCGCCGCCATCATCGTCATTGCCCGATCCAGGTCGAAATCGATGAACTCGACGCCGGCCGCGGCCATATCGATCAGCGAGCCGAGTTCCGCCGCCTGCGGGTAAACCTGACTGAACTTTTCAATATCCGCCGCGCGAATCCAGACCACCATGTCGCGTAAAGCGACTTCTTCGACCTGCTGCCGATCGCTGACCCAGTTGTGCGGAACATAGGGGCCGGTCAACACGATTTGCCCGGGTTCGAAACGGCCGATATAGTCGCCGACGAACACCTTGCCGCGGGTAGCCGTGATCAGGTGTAATTCGCAGGCTTCGTGCGCGTGCCAGCGAATCAGCTCACTGGGACTGCCGTGCTCGTTGTAACTGACTCCGGTTTCGCGAATTTCGTCAGCCTGGGACGACTCGGCAGTGCGAAAAGCGGTCTCCGGGACGATGGACATAGCGCCGCTCGATCAAAGACGATGCGGCTAACCATAGCACCGAAAATGCCGGAAAAACAGGGACCGTCCACCGGGCGCGCCGACAATTCGGCGCTCGGGCCCCAGGTTCCGGCAACGGGATGAACTCCCCGGGTTTAAGGCAGCAAGCCCTTTTCCCAGGCCTGGCGACGATATTCTCTCGGTGACAATCCCTTGCGCTCGTGGAAACGGCGGTAAAAATTGGCGACATTGCGAAAGCCCACCTCGAAGCAGATAGCGGTGATTTGCCGATCGGTTTCGAGCAGCAGTTCGCAGGCCTTGCTGATGCGCAGGCCGATAACGAAGTCGCGGTAACGACGTCCGGTCGAGCGTTGAAAAAATCGCGAGAAACCACTTTCGCTCATCCCCAGCATACCCGCTACCCGGCCCATCGGGACGGCGTCCTGGTAATTCGACATCAGATAGTCGACGACCTTGTTCAACTGCTCATGGCGGCGACCGTTCAGGCGCGAACGGGATTCGATCTGCAAGGTCGACAACAGGCTGTAATCGTCGCGTTGCGCCAGTTCGTGCATCAACTGGCAAAAGTACCCGAAACGTGCCGCGCCGTCCGCATCGCGAATCTGGTCGAGCATCCGCGCGGCCTGCTTGTTCTCTCCGTGAAACAGGAGGCCAAAGCGCGCGCGTGCCAGCAATGGCATTATTTCGGCCAGTTCCGGCACCATATCCGAAATCCCGGCAACGAATTCGTGGCTGAAATGCAGCAGCTTGTCACGCGTCGAATGACCGTTGCCGTTGGCTTGCTTGCCGACCCAGCTGTGCGGCAGCAGCGGCCCGGTCAGGTAAAGCTGGCCGGGAGTGAACCCACCGATATAGTCGCCGATGAACGCCTTACCCGAAGACGCGACGATGTAGTGCAACTCGTACTCGTCGTGATAGTGCCAGCAGTCCTGTTTTTCGGGCACGGCTTGCTCGAGATAGCGCACCGCATTGCACGGGCGGTCCATCGATTCGAATTCGGGGAGTGGCTGTTTGCTGCTGGTATCGAGCATCGTTAGTTTTCTCTGGCCAGATTGGTCAAAGATCAAAGTTACTCGGCAGAATAACCAGGTCGCGTATCGTGACGTTTCGCGGCCGACTCAAAATGAACAGAATGGCCTCGGCCACGTCGCCGGCCTCGATCAGGCTGCCCTCGGCGCGGGCCTGCTCGAGTTTCTCCGCCGGCCAGTCGGCGATTAACGCGCTGTTCACCGGGCCCGGCGAAATCGATCCGACCCGAATGCCGTGCCTGAATACCTGCCGGCGCACGGTTTGCACGAAGCAGTTGATCGCCCATTTCGACGCGGCGTAGACCGGCTCCCAGGGTGTCGGAAAGTGTGCCGCGAGGGAACTGGTCACGATGATGTCACCGCAGCCTCGTTCGATCATGTGCGGCAACAGGTCGCGAACGTTCTTCATGACCACGTTGACATTGAGGTTGAGCATGCGGTCGATGGCGCCCGCATCGGCGTCGACCAGGTCGCCGCCGAGGTAAAGTCCGGCATTGGCGTGAAAGATATCGAGCCGTCCCTCGATTTCCAGCAGACGCGGCATCAGGCCGGCGCAGGCATCGGGATCGAGCAAATCGACAACCAGCGGAATGGCCGCGCCTTCGTGTTGCTCGGCGATTGCGTCCATCGCGCGCGCGTCCCGGTCGACCAGGATCACCTTTGCGCCCGCGCCGATCATCGCCTTCGCGGTGGCCAGGCCGATGCCCGACGCGGCACCGGTAACAACAGCAATTTTATCTTCGAGAAACATTTGTCTTGCTTTGCTCGGGCTCCGTTCATCGTTTTCCCCGTCGGTCCGGACAGCAATCCGGCGGGTGATCGCGAATACCCGTCGCCATGTCGGTCGATCGGCTTCGACGACGGATTTTCAGTCAGGCAACGATACCGGTCCGGAATGAACGATGCCTGTACAAGAAAGGCAAATGTTTATACTTTTTTGCGCAATTTTTGTAAATTCGGCGCCCGATACTGCATGGAATGTTTCGAAGCTGCAACAGGACGCCGGAATCTACCGGGTTCGACGATCGGAAAAACCGGCCCGGCCGGCAAAATTGCGGTCAGGCAGACGCAGGGGCGAGCCAGAAAAGCGGCGTAGCGATAAATGCGCGAGTCCGGGCGCTACCGGCCGCGCCCGGGTGAATCAGGCGATACGGAGGCCGTCGGCGCCGAATTTGTGCAAGTGATCCATGTTCGGCTGCAGGAAGACTTCGTCGCCATAGTGCACATCGATTTCGCCACCCTCCCTGACGGTAATCGGCGTGTCGAAGGCGTCGCAATCCACGTAGAAAAACGTATCCGAGCCGAGATGCTCGGACACACCGACCTTGCCATGCCAGGGTCCACCCTCGGTCGAGGTCGAAATATGTTCCGGACGGATTCCGATGGTCGCCGCGCCATGCTTCGCCGCCTCCTCGCCGTGAATGAGATTCATTTTGGGCGAACCGATAAACCCGGCCACGAACAGGTTACGCGGGGTGCGGTAAAGCTCCAGCGGGGAGCCGAACTGTTCGATGACGCCGGCCTGCAGCACGACGATCTTGTCGGCCATGGTCATGGCTTCCACCTGGTCGTGGGTCACGTAGATCATCGTGGTATCCAGGCGCTCGTGCATTTCCGAGATTTCGAGCCGCATGCCGACGCGCAGCGCGGCGTCGAGATTCGACAGCGGCTCGTCGAACAGGAACGCGGCGGGCTCCCGCACGATGGCGCGGCCGATGGCGACGCGTTGGCGCTGTCCGCCCGATAGCTGCCCGGGGCGACGGTCAAGGTAATCGGTCAGGTTCAAAACCCGCGCCGCCTCTTCGATGCGGCGATTTTGCTCCGCCTCGTCGACTCCCGCCATGCGCAGCGGGAACGCAATATTCTTGCGCACGGTCATGTGGGGGTAGAGCGCATAGGACTGGAACACCATGGCCAGGCCGCGCTTGGACGGCGGGATCCAGGTCGCATCCTGGCCGTCGATATCGATTTGCCCCTCGGTCACGTCTTCGAGCCCGGCGATCAGGCGCAACAGGGTCGATTTACCGCAACCCGAAGGGCCGACGAAGACGACGAATTCGCCGTCGTTGATTTCCAGGTCGAGCGGCGGGATGACTTCGACGTCGCCGAAGGCTTTGCGTACTTGTTTGAGAGTAATGTGCCCCATGCCTGTATTCCTCTGCGAATTATTTCACCGCGCCGAACGTGAGTCCGCGCACCAGTTGTTTCTGACTGAACCAGCCCATGATCAGGATCGGCGCGATCGCCATGGTCGACGCGGCGCTCAGCTTGGCGTAAAAGAGACCCTCGGGACTCGAATAGCTGGCGATGAAGGCAGTCAGTGGCGCCGCGTTGGCCGCCGTCAGGTTCAGCGTCCAGAAAGCTTCGTTCCAGGCCAGGATGATGTTGAGCAACAGCGTCGAGGCGATGCCGGGTAGCGCCATCGGCGTCAATACGTACAGGATTTCCTCGCGCATGCCGGCGCCGTCCATGCGACAGGCCTCGAGGATCTCGCCGGGTATTTCCTTGAAATAGGTGTACAGCATCCAGATGATGATTGGCAGGTTCATCAGCATCAGGATGATGACCAGCGCCGTCCGGGTATCTAGCAGCCCCATCCACTGCGCCATCAGGTAAATCGGCATCAGTACGCCCACCGGCGGCAGCATCTTGGTCGACAGCATCCACATCAATACGTTCTTGGTTTGTTTTCCCGGCACGAAGGCCATCGCCCAGGCCGACGGCACGGCGATCAGCAATCCGAGCAGCGTGGAGCCGACCGAAATGACCACCGAATTCCAGAAATGCCGGGCATAGTTCGAGCGCTCCTGCACGGTGGAGTAATTTTCGGTCGTCCAGTCGGCGGCGAGGGTTTCCAGCGGCGTCAGGATCGCATCGGGCTCGGCCTTGAACGACAGGATGATGATCCACAGGATCGGGAAAAAGATCAGGAACGCAATCGTTCCCGCGACGGCGGTATTGATCGCCTTGCGTGTCGGCGTGACGGTTCGGGACATGGGTCAGGACTCCAGATTCTTGCCGATCATCCGCATCAGGAAGATCGCGACGATATTGGCGAGGATGATGGCAACCACGCCGCCCGCGCTGCCGGTGCCGACGTCGAAACTGAGCAGGCTTTCCTTGAAGATCAGGTAGGTCAGGTTGGTCGATGCGTTGCCGGGTCCGCCCGAAGTGGTCACGTAGATCTCGGCAAATATCGACAGCAGAAATATCGTCTGGATCAGGATGACGACGGCGATGGCACGCGACAAATGCGGCAGGACGATATATATGAAGCGGCTGACCGGGCCGGCGCCGTCCATGTCGGCCGCCTCGAGTTGTTCGCTGTCCAGCGACTGGACCGCGGTCAACAGGATCAGCGTCGCGAACGGCAGCCACTGCCAGCTGACAATCAGAATGATCGACGCCAGCGGCGCATGCGCCAGGAAATCGAATGCCTCGAAACCCATACCCTTGGCCAGGTGGCCGAAAAATCCGTTCACCGGGTTCATGAACAGATTCTTCCAGACCAGCGCCGATACGGTCGGCATGACGAAAAACGGCGCGATCACGAGAATACGCAGCACCCCTTGCCCCCACATGGGTTGATCGAGCAGGAGCGCGAGAAAAACGCCGGCGACCACGGTGATGAACAGCACGCCACCGACGAGCAGCAGGGTGTTGCCGATCGCCTCGAAAAACGCCGGATCGGTCAGGAAAAATTCGTAGTTGGCGAGGCCGACGAACGGATTATCCCCGGGCGACAGCAGGTTGTAGCGCAGCGTCGAGAAATAGATTGTCATGATCAGCGGAATCAGCATCCAGCCGAGCAGTAACAACACGGAGGGAGAGATCATGATGCGCGCCGCGGCGCGGGAAGCTTTTGTCGCCATGCCTGTTGCCCTCAGTTGGTGTTCAAACCAATATCATTGATTTTCTTATGGTTTCAACCGGGGGGCTGCCCGGCATAATTCCGGGCAATCCCCGCGAAACGATGTTCCCTTATCCTGGTTACTAGCCAGTCCGGCTGGGTCGCAGCCGGACTGGCCTGGTAGTATCCTGTCCGGCCTAGTAGTAGCCAGCCCGGCGCATTTCCCGTTCGGTGAGCGACTGCGCGTTCGCCAAGGCTTCCTTGGCGGAAATCTGCCCCGCGAGCGCGGCCGAGAATCGCTGACCGATCGCGGTGCCGATCGACTGCCACTCGGGAATCGACGCGAACTGGACGCCGACGTAGGGGACCGGCTTGACGGTCGGATTTTGCGGATCCGCTGCCTTGATGCTTTCCAGCGTCATCTTGGCAAAGGGCACTTTCTTGTAGTTCGGATTCATGTACAGCGACGTGCGGCTGCCCGGCGGGACGTTAGCCCAGCCTTCCTTGCTCGCGACCAGCTCCAGGTACTCCTTGGAAGTCGCCCAGTTGATGAAATCGAGCGCGGCATCCTGCTTCTGGGTGCCGGCAGGAATCGCCAGCGCCCAGGCCCACAGCCAGTTGGCGCGCTTGCCGAGGCCAGCGTCGGGCGCCAGCGCGAAACCGACCTTGTCGGCAACTACCGAATCCTTGGGATTGGTGACGAACGACGCGGCCACGGTGGCATCGATCCACATGCCGCATTTGCCCTGCTGAAACAGCGCAAGGTTTTCGTTGAAACCGTTGCCCGACGCGCCCGGAGGCCCGGCCTGCTTCATCAGGTCGAGATAGAATTCGAGCGCATTGGCCCATTCCCGGCTATCGAACTGCGGCTTCCAGTTTTCGTCGAACAGGCGCGCGCCGAAGGAATTCGCCAGGGTCGTGATAAAAGCCGCGTTTTCGCCCCAGCCGGCTTTGCCGCGCAGGCAGATGCCGTAGATTTCGTTCGACTTGTCGGTCATCGCAAGGGCGGCTTTCTTGATGAAATCCCAGCCCGGCGCGTCCGGCATTTTCAGGCCGGCCTTTTGCATCAGGTCGGTGCGGTACATGACCATCGACGACTCGCCGTAAAACGGCGCCGCGTAAAGCTTGCCCTCGTGCGACAGCCCCGCGGCCATGGCTGGCAGCAGGTCGCCCTTGTCGTAGGACGCCGGCAGCCCTTCGAGCGACATCAGCCAGTCCTTGGCGGCCCAGATCGGAGCCTCGTACATGCCAATGGTCATGACGTCGAAAGCGCCGCCCTTGGTCGCGATATCGGTGGTCACGCGTTGGCGCAGGACGTTTTCTTCGAGCGTGACCCACTCGACTTTGTGACCGGTCTTGGCGGTGAAGTCGCTGGTCAGACCCTGCATGCGGATCATGTCGCCGTTGTTCACCGTCGCGATCGTGATGGTTTCCGCGCTGGCGCCGAACGTGGCTCCTGCCGTCAGCAAAGTCGCGGCTATAATGTATTTGAGTTTCATTTAATGCCTCCTCGGTTGTGAAGTCTGGTCGACCGCGCCGGCTTCGGCGCTGGTAACCAAATGTGTATGTGCAATCTAATAAAAGCCATTATGGTCAGAAAGTTGTGTGCAAATCCTATACTTAAATGCTGGTTTCTTATACTAATTTGCAGAAGACGGCAGTGCGCGGTCGTTATCCGCTGAACGCTTGCGGGGCCCTGTCTATCGGTCTTACCTGGGGTCGGCAACCGTAAAAACGGACTTTCTGTTGACTTCATTTTTGCGTAGCTTGTCTAAAGTCCGGTAGCAAACCCGCCGCCCGGCGCGCTCGATTATAAACACACGGGTAACGGATTTACCAGATTCCCGCGATGCCGGCTCGGCCGCCTTGACGAATCCGCACGGGTAAGTACGGGGCCAATATAACGATTTCGACTCGACATCACGGGTCGTGAATCGAGTGTTCTGTCCCTCGATTTTACTCGTACCGCCCGCCCCTCCCGCCTTGACTCCCACTAAATTCAGGTCACAGCAAATTTAAACCGAGGTCTATTGCGAGCCCTATTTTGGGGATCGAGCAGGCGTTAGGCGTGAGTTTGACCCGGCAATAAAATTTTGCTCTGACCTAAATGTATGTCGGGGTGGGAGCGGGGCGGGGAATTGGGTACCATGCCGGCTCGGTATCGATTCGGGGGAACGTCATGGGGGCATTCGACGACAAGACGGCGATCGTGCTCGGCGGCACGTCGGGGATCGGGCTCGCGACCGCCGAGATGCTGCGCGAGGGCGGCGCGCGCGTAATCGCCGGCAGCCGTCGCGAGTGCGAACTGGGCGGTATCGAGACCGTGCAGATCGACGTGCAGGATCGCGCCGGCCTGCAGGCGCTGTTCGAAAAACACCAGGGTTTCGACTATCTCGTCAACGCCGCGACCGGCGGCAAGCGCGCGATCGGCCCGTTCCTCGAGATGGACCTCGACGGCTTCCAGGGTTCCTTCGCCAAGCTCTGGGGCTACGTCAACAGCGTGCGCCTGGCCGCGCCGCTGATGGCGCAGGACGGCGCAATCGTGCTTTACAGCGGTTACCCGGCGCGCAAGTGGCGCCCGGGCGTGCTCGCGATCGGCAGCGTCGGCGGCGCGGTCGAGGCCTTCGTCAAACTCGCCGCGCACGAGATCAAGCCGGTCCGCATCAATTGCGTCTGCCCGGGCCTGATCGACACGCCGCTGTCGCCGCTTGAGGGCGACGAGCGCAAAAACTACTACCAGAAGGGCACCGCCGATCACGTGATTCCTCGCGCCGGCACGCCCGAAGAGGTTGCCGCCGGCGGCATTTTCCTGCTCGAGAACGAATTCGTCACCGGCACGATCGTCGATGTCGACGGCGGTGCGATCATCGCATGAGTTTCGAACGCGTCCGCCACGCCCTCGAGGGCGATTCGCCGGGGCGCTCGACCGAGCTCAACTATTTTCGCGTCGGCCCCGCCGACGCGGCCAGGAAAGTCTACCTGCAGGCCGCGCTGCACTCCGACGAGCAGCCCGGCATTCTCGTCCTGCATCATCTGTTCGAGCTGTTGACCGCGGCCGACGCCGCCGGCGAGTTACGCGCGCGCTTCGTCATTTTCCCGATGGTCAACCCGCTCGGCATGGGCGACATCGAGTTCGCTCGCCACCAGGGTCGCTACAACCGTGCGACCGGCGTCAATCACAACCGCAACTGGCCCGATCTGTGCGCCGCGGTCGGCGAGCGCGTGGCCGACGATCTCGGCGACGACGCCGTCGCCAACGTCGCGCGCGTGCGCGCGGCGCTGGCTGGCTGGGTCGCCGAACTGCCGCAGGTCACGGCCTTCGACCAGTGGCGCCGGGTTTTGCTCAACGAGGCCTGCGACGCCGACTACGTCTTCGACGTGCACTGCGACGACGACTCGCTGATCCACATCTTCTCGATCCCGCAACTCGCCGACACGATGCAGCGGCTCGCCAACTGGACCGGCGCGGCGGCGACGCTGATGGCCGAGGACAGCGGTGGCGCGTCGTTCGACGAAATCTGGCCGGGGCTCTGGCTCGAGCTCGCGCGGGATCATCCCGACAAGCCGCTGCCGTTGCCGGTGACTTCGTGCACGCTCGAGTTTCGCGGCCAGGGCGATACTTTCGATGCGCTCAACCGCGCCGACGCCGAGCACCTGTACGGCTATTTCCAGCAGGAGGGCCTGATCGACGGCACGCCCATCGGCCAGCCCGGCCACGCGCCGCCGCCGACGGACCTGCGCGCGACCGAATACCTGCGCGCGCCGAATGCGGGGTTACTGGTTTATCGCGTGGATCTGGGCGACGAGGTGCAACGCGGCGACGTCGTCGCCGAGCTGCTCGCGCTCGACGGCGACGGCGCCTTCATCGCGCGAACGCCGATTACGGCCGGCACTTCCGGCGTCGTGATTTCGCGGGCGACGACCAAGTACGCATGGCGCAACTCCAACGTCGCCAAGATCGTCGGCCGCGAAATCCTCGAGACCCGCGGCGACTACCTGCTCAGCGACTAGGTGGGGCCGTCCGGCGTCCACTTCGCCGCCGGTAAATGCTCGTCGGCGCGCAGCCAGCTCACTTTCTCGTCGAGAAAGCTGTGGGTTGTCGGCCGCAATTCCTCGAGGTCGTCGAACAGGCCGAGATACAGATGGATTTCATTCGGCCGGTTGTTCGCCTCGTAAGCGACTGGCGAACCGCAACGACCGCAAAAGCTCCGCTTGACGCCGTCGCCGGTCATATGGCACGCCGGGGCGTCACCGGTGAATTTCACCTGCTCCGGGCGAAAGCCGGCGAAGGTCGTCATGACCGAGCCGCTGTGGCGGCGGCAGGATTCGCAGTGGCAGTGCCCGACCCAGTCCGACGCGCCGTCGATCTCGAAAGTCACCGCGCCGCAGTAGCAGTGACCGGTCAGTTTTTGCTCGCTCATCGGAGTCCTCCCGCGTTTGCCGCATGATAATCCGCGCCGCGGGGACCGTCGATAAAATTAGCTTGCCACCCCCAAGGCGCTTGCTAACATAGCCGCGAACGAGGTGAAGTCGGAACCAACAACAAGCTGGCGCGCCTGCCCGCATTCGCCCGGCCGCCGGCATACTCGACACGATCAGGAGGCATCCCATGTTGCAGCACAAGTTACTGCTCGCGAGCGCGACCGCGGCGCTCGTCTTCAACGCCGCGCCGGCGAGTTCGGCCGACATGCTGAAAAAAATCGGCAAGCCCGAAGGCCGGGTCGACATCGTCGCCTGGCCGGGCTATATCGAGCGCGGCGAGACCGACCCGAAATTCGACTGGGTCACGACCTACGAAAAACAGACCGGCTGCAAGGTCAACGTCAAGACCGCCA
>JAHEKJ010000031.1 GCA_024638385.1 Gammaproteobacteria bacterium
AAGCTGCCAAGCAATTGATTACAAAGGCAAACCAGAAAGGCGGAAAGGACAATATTTCGGTAATGCTGTGCCGAATCGACGAGGATTTTTCGACCAAACAGGGCTGGTTCAAAAAGTTGGTTGGGTGGTTCGATTAACGGATTAGACCGGTTTCAAAATATCTCTAGAGGCTGAATCACGACATGGTCGCAAAACTGATAATGACATCGAACTCGGGCGAGAAAACCGAATACGAGTTGGTCAATGAGACCACCACGATTGGTCGCAAACCGGGCAACGATATTCAGATCGACAACCTGTCAGTCAGCGGCCGCCACGCCCAGGTCATCACGATTCTCGAAGACTCTTTCCTCGAAGATCTCGGCAGCACCAACGGCACCTACGTCAACGGCAAACTGGTCAAGAAACACGCACTCGAACACGGCGACAGCATCACCCTCGGCAAGTATCAGATCACCTACCAAAATGCCTCCAGCGGCGGCGAACAGGATTTCGAGCAAACCATGATCATCCGCCCCGGCGAGGCGGGCATGCCGGAGGAAGCCGGCGGCAAGGAGATCGACAAGTCGGTGCAAAAGATTTCGGCGGCGATCGCCTCCGAGGCGGCCAGCACCGCAGCCTCACCGATGGCGAACCGGGAAGCCTGCCTGCAACTGTTGAGCGGTGCCAACGCCGGCAAGGAGCTGGTGCTGACGAAGGCATTGACGACGATCGGCCAGCCGGGCGTGCAGGTTGCCGCCATCACGCGCCGGCCGCAGGGATTCTTCCTGATCCACGTCGATGGCGGACCCGGCAATGCCGTTCCCAAGGTCGGCGGCTCGCCGATCGGCTCGAACGCGCACGAACTCAAAAGCCACGATATTATCGAAATCGCCGGCGTCAAAATGGAGTTCTACCTGAAGTAAATCGCGGCGGCGGCTCCGCCGACCACGTATCCGGGGGCAAGCCATGCAGCTACAGCGCATTGTTCGGCTGGTGCTCAGCGCGCTGATCCTGCTCGTGCTGCTCATCGACACCTCGGGTCTGTACAAGTACCCCTTCGTTCGACAACTCGAAAACTGGACCTACGACGCGCGTCTGAACTTCACGCTGCCTCGAAACGTCGACGAGCGCATCGTCATCGTCGACATCGACGAGAGTTCGCTTGCCGAGGTCGGCCGCTGGCCGTGGAGCCGCGACAAGCTCGCGACCATGGTCGACAACCTGTTCGACTATTATCGGGCCGACGTCGTCAGCTTCGATATCGTGTTTGCCGAGAAAGACGAGAGCTCGGGACTCGAAAAGTTCGAAGAGCTGGCGCGCACCAAACTCAAGAACGATGCCGATTACCTCGCAGCGCTGGCAGACATTCGGCCGAGCCTGCGCCACGACGAAATCTTCGCCAACAGCCTGGTCGGGCGCAACGTCGTCCTCGGCTACTACTTCAAGACCTCGCTGCAGGAGGGCGAAACCGGCGTCACCGGCCTGTTGCCGCCGGCGCTGACCCGAATGGACGCACAGTGGAGCGAGCGCCTGCCGATCAAGAAGGCGGCCGGCTACGGCGGCAACCTCGAGATCCTGCAGGCGTCGGCCCGCAGCGGGGGTTACTTCGACAACCCCTACGTCGACCCCGACGGCGTGTTTCGCCGCGTGCCGCTGGTTCAGTCCTACGAGGGTTACCTGTTCGCATCGCTCGCGCTCGCCACTGCGCAGGCGCACCTCGATGCCACCGGGATCGAGCTGGTCGTCGAGTCCGAGGGCACCAGGGGCGGCAAGGAATACTATGCGCTGGAAACGATCAATCTGAAGAATTACCGGATACCGGTCGATGCCAACGGCGCGGTTTTCGTTCCCTACCGCGGGCCTCAGGGAAGCTTCACCTACGTCTCGGCGCACGAAGTCCTGTCGCGCGAGGCCCGGTCCGAAAAGTTGCGCGACAAGATCGTCCTCGTCGGCACCTCGGCGCCGGGCCTGCTCGATCTGCGTTCGACGCCGGTGCAAAACATCTATCCCGGGGTCGAGGTTCACGCCAACATCATCTCGGGCATTCTCGACGAGCGCATCAAGCACAAACCCGCCTGGACCGTGGGCTACGAATTCGTCCTGCTGGTCGTCATCGCGGTCAGCATGGCCCTGTTACTGCCGCTGATGTCACCGCTGCTCGCGGCCGCGGGCACGCTGGCGTTGACGGCCACGGTGCTGGCCGGCACCTTCTTCGCCTGGGAAAACAACCTGATACTGCCGCTCGCGAGCCCGTTGCTGCTGCTCGTGCTGATGTTCATGCTGCACATGACCTACGGTTTTTTCATCGAGTCCCGCGGCAAGCGCCAGCTCGCCAACCTGTTCGGTCACTACATTCCACCCGAGCTGGTCGACGAGATGAGCGAGTCGCCCGAGGAATTTTCGCTCGACGGCGAGAATCGCGAAATGACGGTGCTATTCTCCGACGTGCGAGGCTTCACGACGATTTCCGAGGGCATGGATCCGAAACAGCTGACCCAGCTCATGAACGCGCTGCTGACGCCGATGACGCGCGTCATCCACAAGAATCGCGGCACCATCGACAAGTACATGGGCGACGCGATCATGGCCTTCTGGGGCGCGCCGCTGGCCGATTCGGAGCACGCCCGGCACGCGCTGTACGCGTCGATGGAGATGATCGACGAGCTCAGGATCATGCAGGAGGATTTCCGGCAACGCGGCTGGCCAGAGGTCAATATCGGCATCGGCCTCAACACCGGCGACATGAACGTCGGCAACATGGGCTCCGAGTTTCGCATGGCCTACACGGTGCTCGGCGACGCGGTCAATCTCGGCTCGCGGCTCGAGGGCCTGACCAAGAACTACGGCGTCAATATCATCGTCAGCGAGACCACCAAGGCCGCCATCCCCGAATTCGTGTTCCGTGATCTCGACCTGGTGCGGGTCAAGGGCAAGCACGAGCCGGTCGCAATCTTCGAACCGGTCGGGCACAAGAACGATCTCGACAAATCGATAACATCCGAGTTATCGGCTTACCGCAAGGCCCTGATGTATTTTCGCGCGCAGGACTGGGACAAGGCCGAGCTCGACTTTTTCAATCTCGGCCGCGCCTATTCCGACCGCCATCTGTACCAGGTTTATCTCGATCGCATCGCCGTCTATCGCAAGGATCCGCCCGGCGCCGACTGGGACGGTGTCTTCACCCACACGACCAAGTAAGACCTACCAGCAAGCTCGCAGCTCGGCGGCGAGAATATCGATGCCGCGCGCCAGATCGTCCTCGCTTTGCACGAAATTCATTCGAATACAGCATTCGCCGTGCGCCGACACGGCGCTCTGCCCGGGGAAGAAATACTTGCCGGGCACGATCAGCAGGCCGTTTTGCTTGAGGCGCTCGTAGAGCTCGCTGGTCGTGATCCCGAGATCCTCGAAGTAGAGCCACAGGAACATCGAGCCCTCGGGCTTGTGAATATGCAGTCGCCGATCGTCCACCGCCGCCTTCAGCAGATCGACCGCAAGCCGCGAGCGCTGCTGATAGAACGGCCGGATAATCTGCTCGCACATCGGCAGCAAGGCTTCGTCGACGATCAGCCGGTTGACGATCGCCGCGCCGATGCCGGCCGGCGCCAGGCTCGTGATCGCGGTCAGGTTGGCGAAGTAGCGAATCAGTTCCTCGTTGGCGATGACGATTCCGGTGCGGCTGCCGGGCAGGCCGAGCTTGGACAGGCTCATGCAGACGATGGTGTTGTCGTTCCACAGCGGATTGACGTCGCCGAAGATGATGTTCGGAAACGGCGTACCGTAGGCGCTGTCGATCAACAGCGGCACGTCGTGGTCACGCGCGATCCGGTCGAGCTGGGCGCATTCGGCATCGGTCAGTACGTTGCCGCTGGGGTTGGTCGGTCGCGAAACGCAAATCAGGCCGGTCGTGTCGTCCACCTCGAGATTGTCGAAGTCGACCTGGTACTTGAAGAATCCGTCGTCGAGATGCTCGATTCGGGCCGGCTGACTGACAATCAGGTCGGGCTCTATGCCGAGATCGCAATAACCGATGTACTCGGGCACCAGCGGAATCAGTACCCGCTGCCGGGATTGACCGCGCCGCCCTGCAAAGCTGTTGAAGAGAATGAAAAACGCGCTCTGGCTGCCGTGGGTCAGGGCGATGTTGCGCGAGCTGACGCTCCAACCGTAACGATCCCGAAAAAACGCCGCCAGATTCTCGAGAAACTCGGCCTTGCCCTGCGGGCTGTCGTAATTGGCGAGCGTCGCCAGTAACTCGCCCGACTCGTGCAGCTTGTCGAGGACTTGCTCGAAGACCGGCATGACGTCGGGAATCGTCGCCGGATTGCCGCCACCGAGCATGACGACCCCCGGTTGCGCGAGGCCCTCGCTGAGATCGTCCATCAGGTGGGTGATACCCGAGTATCCGCGAAAATGTTCGCCCAGGTCGGAAAACTTCATTGGCATATGGCAAGGCTGTCGATCAGGCGCACACTGACAAGTTTTGCGAAAATTGCAAGCGATTATACCCCAGGAATCGCGGTTGACTCCGAGCATCGATCTGGCACCATGCGGCGGGTATGGCAGGAAGATCCATGGAATACACGCACAGCCTCGAGTTCAAGGTACGCGACTACGAATGCGACCTGCAGGGCGTCGTCAACAACGCGGTTTATCAGAATTACCTCGAACATGCGCGCCACGAACTGCTGCTGGCGCGCGGCATCGATTTCGCCGCATTGTCGCGGGCCGGCATCGACCTCGTCGTGGTCCGGGCCGAGCTCGACTACCGGCAATCACTCGGCAGCGGCGACCGTTTCGTCGTCAGGAGCCGGATCGAGCAGGTGTCGCGAGTCCGCTTCGAGTTCCGCCAGGATATTTACCGGCTACCCGACGAACGGCTGATGCTGTCGGCGCGCATTACCGGCACCTCGCTCAACGCGCGCGGTCGGCCGCAGGTGCCCGCCGAACTGGCCGCGCTGTTCGACGAAGCCTAGACCCTACGCCAGGCCGCCAGCGACGCGCCGCGGAGCCGGCTGGTAACTCAGGCTGATTTCGGCGAACGCGTCGAGTGCCGACGCCAGGTCTTCGCCGTCGACCAGTTCGAACTCGTCGAATCCACAGCGCTGCATGAACGCGAGCTGATCGCGCAAAACCTCGCCGCGGGCGCGGATGGTGCCACGATAGCCATGCCGGTTGCGCAGCAGGCTGGCCTGGCTGAAGGCCCTGCCATCGGCGAATTTGCCGAAGCTCAGAACCACGATCCCGAGGCGCGGCAGATACGGCAGGATTTCGTCGATCGCATCGTCGGGATCCAGTTCGACGCCGACCGCGAAGTCGCTGGCGCTGATCTCGCGCCATTCCCGCTTGAGCCGTTCGAGGCCGACGACGACGCGCGCGCCGCTCGGCGTCTTTGCGTCGTCGAGGCGAATCCAGTCGTCGACCAGGGGTCCGGTCGGATCAATGAGTTGTGGCATAGACGCGCTCCCGAAACGGATCCCGGCCGATGCGGCGCAGGGTGTCGATGAAGTTTTCGCCGTGGTCGCGAAATTCCAGGTAGGTTTCGATAATGCGCTCGACGGCTTCGCCGATGCCGGCCTTGGCGACCGACGGACCCAGCACCTTGCCAAGCGCGCAATCGTCGCCGTCGGCGCCGCCGAGCGTAATCTGATACCAGTCCTCGCCGTTCTTGTCGACGCCGAGCAGGCCGATGTTGCCGACGTGATGATGCCCGCAAGCGTTCATGCAGCCGGATATGTTGATCCGCACCGGACCCACGTCGAAGGCGCGGTCGAGCGCCTCGAAACGTTGCGCAATGTCGTCGGCCACGTCGATCGAGGTCGCGTTCGCCAGCGCGCAGAAATCGAATCCGGGGCAGCAAATGATGTCGTTGACCGTGCCGATGTTCGGGTTGGCCAGGCGCAAACGCGTCAACGCCTGCCATAGCGGCTCGAGATCGGTTTGCTCGACCTGCGCAAGAATCAGGTTTTGCGTGTAGGTCGTGCGAATTTCGCCGAGGCTGAAGCTGTCGGCGAGTTCGGCGACCGCGTCCATTTGCTCGGCGCTGATATCGCCCGGCGCCTGGCCGTGGCTCTTCAATGACAGATAGACGACGCGGTAGCCCGGCATCCGGTGGGCGCGCGTGTTTTGCCGATACCAGGTCGCGAACATCGGGTTGCGCGCGCACAGTCCCGCAATCTCCTCGTCGTCGTCGAGGCAGCGGTAATCGAAGGTCTTGAAAGCGTCCCGAACCGCGTCGATTCGCTCCGCGTCGAGCTTGAGCTCGGAATCGCGGATTTCGAGCCACTCGGCCTCGACCTGTTCGCGAAACGACTCGATTCCGATCGCGTTGACCAGTATCTTGATGCGCGCCTTGTAAATGTTGTCGCGCCGACCGTGCAGATTGTAAACGCGCAGTATCGCATCGACGTAGCTCAGCAAGTCCTCGCGCGGGAGGAAGACTCGAATCACCTTGCCGATCACCGGCGTGCGTCCGAGACCGCCGCCGACGAGCACGCGAAATCCGTGCTCGCCACGTTCGCCGCGCACCATTTGCAGTCCGATATCGTGCACCTGCGAGGCGACCCGGTCCTGGGCCGAGCCGGTCACCGCAATCTTGAACTTGCGCGGCAGAAACGAAAACTCCGGGTGCAGCGTCGACCACTGGCGCAACAGTTCACACCAGATGCGCGGGTCCTCGATTTCATCGGGCGCGACGCCGGCAAGCGGGTCGGAGGTCACGTTGCGAATGCAGTTGCCGCTGGTCTGGATCGCGTGCATCTGCACGCGGGCGAGTTCTGCCAGAATGTCCGGCACGGTCTCGAGCGGTGGCCAGTTGAACTGGAAATTCTGGCGCGTCGTGACGTGGGCGTAGCCCCGGTCGTAAGTTCGCGCGATGTGCGCGAGCATCCTCATCTGCGCCGAATTCAGCACGCCGTAGGGAATCGCGACCCGCAGCATCGGCGCGTGCCGCTGAACGTAGAGGCCGTTACGCAGGCGTAGCTGCTTGTAGACTTCCTCGTCGAGTTTACCGGCGAGGTAACGATGGGTCTGGTCGCGAAACTGCGCGACGCGTTGCTCGACCAGTTGCTGATCGACCTGGCTGTAGGCGTACATGTTCCAACCTGGCGTGCTAATCCTGGCAGGCGAATATATCCCGGCGCCTATATCTCAAAAAACGATAAATCAAGATACATTATTTGCATACCCGATATCGCATTCGACCGAGCGGCAAGCCGGGCCCGAGCCGCCAACCTCGTGTTGCGGGATTGCATGCACCGTTGGAGGCTGACACAATAGTTTTCATTTTGGGGGACACATGGGATTTCTAGCCGGCAAAAAAGCGCTGATCATCGGCATCGCGAGCAATCGCTCGATCGCCTACGGCATCGCGCAAGCCATGCACCGCGAAGGCGCCGAACTCGCTTTCAGCTACGCCAACGAGAAGCTCAAGCCCCGGGTCGAAAAGTTCGCCGCCGAGTTCGATTCCGACATCACCCTGCCCTGCGACGTCACCAGCGACGACGAGATCGAAGCCCTGTTCGCCGACCTCGGCAAGCGCTGGGATTCGCTCGACGCGCTGGTGCATTCGGTTGCTTTCGCGCCGCGCGAGGCGCTGGCCGGCGATTACCTCGCCAATCTCGATCGCGAGGGGTTCCGCGTCGCCCACGACGTCAGTTCCTACAGCCTCGCCGGGATGGCCAAGGCCGCGCGCCCGATGATGCAGAATACCAACGGCGCGATCATCACGATGACTTATCTTGGATCGCAGCGCGCGCTGCCGAACTACAACATCATGGGTGTTGCCAAGGCCAGCCTCGAGGCCAACGTGCGATATCTCGCCGCCGCGCTGGGACCTGAAGGTATCCGCGTAAACTCGATTTCGGCCGGGCCGATCAAGACCCTCGCGGCGGCCGGCATCGGCGATTTCAAGAAAATACTCGACGAGGTCGAAACCAATGCGCCGCTCAGGCGCAACGTGACCACCGAGGACGTCGGCAACGTCGGCGCATTCCTCTGTTCCGACCTGGCCGCGGGCATTACCGGGGAGAATATTTTCGTCGACTCGGGTTACAACATCGTCAGCATGGGGGTCATCGACTGACGCCGACCCGCCACGGCGGTCGGTAGCGGGCCCGCACCGGGGCCGGATCTATCCTTCGAGTTCGTCGAGCGGAGTGCGCACGATCTCGGCTTGCCGCGTGACGTGATCGATCAAGGCCTGGTAATCGGCGCCGGCCGTTGCCTCGACCAGCGCGTCGGCGGCGGATTCATCGCTCGCGGTATCCGTCCGCACCGCGCTCAGTTCGATGATCGCAAACTCGCCGTCGGCGAGCGTCACGCCAGCGAACTCCGGATCGGCGCCCGGTTTCGGCATCTGGAAGGTGTGTGCGCTCAGTGCCGCATCGACACCCGCCTGGTTGCGTTCGATGAAGCCGAGATCGCGGATCGGCGCCGACCATTCTGCGGCAATCGCCTCGAGGGACTTGCCCGATTTCAGTTGTGCCAGGGCCTCGGTGCCGGCCTTCAGGTTACGCTCTTGCGCGCGGGCCCGGCGCAACTGCCGCTCGATACGTTCGCTGACAGCGTCCAGCGGTTGTTGTTGCGGCGGCCGATGTTCGTGAACGCGCAGAAACACGACGCGGTCGTCGCCGAGTTCGATCGCCTCGCTGTTCAATCCCTGCTGTAATATTTCGGGAGCAAAAGCGGCTTGCCTGACGCGGGTCTCGGCGGCAATGCCGTCGCCATTGAAGCGGCTGAACCAGTCACTACGCTCGAGCGCAAGACCCAGTTGCTCGGCCGCCGGCGCAAGCGAGTCCGGTTGTTCATATGCCAGGTTGGCGAGACTTTCGACCAGGTCGTAAATCTGCCCCTCGGCGCGTTCGTTCCTGATCTCGTCCTCGAGGGTCGCGCGAACCGCATCGAGCGGCTGAAGCTCGCCGCCGCTGACGGCGTGCAACCGGATCAGGTGCCAGCCGAAGCCGGTCCTGACCGGCTCGCTCAGCTCGCCCGTCTCGAGACCGAACAGTACGTCCTCGAAATCCTTGACCATGACGCCGCGCTCGATTTCGCCGAGATCGCCGCCGGCGCTGGCCGATCCCGGGTCCTCCGAGTATTCACGGGCAATGTCGGCAAAACTTTCACCGTCGACGATGCGCTGACGCAAGGCTTCGATCCGCTCTCGTACCGCATCGGCGTCGTCGTCGCCGGCCTTGAGCAGTATATGGCTGGCCTCGCGAATCTCGGGACTCGCATAGGCCGCGAGGTTGCTTTCGTAACGCGCCTGTACCTCGGCCGGGTCGACCCGAATCGCCTGCTTGATCTTGTCGAGGCTAAGCTCGACGTACTCGATACGCACCTGCTCGGGTGTCTTGAATTGATCCGGGTTGGCCAGGTAGTGCTGCTCGATCTCGTCGTCGCCGATTTCGATCGACGCCGGATCCGTGGCATAGCCCAGGGTTCTGATCTTGCGACTCTGACTGGCCAGGCTGGCATAGAGTCGACGCTGCCCGGGCAGCGTGAAGGCGGTCGCGACGATTCCGTCGCGAAACTGCTCGAGCGCCTGGCTGCGTCGCAGATCGGCCTCGAACATCAGCGGCGAGTAGCCCAGCGATCGAAGCTGCGCCTGATACAACTCCGGATCGAAACGCCCATCGGTCTGAAACGCCTCCATCCCGCGAATGATGCCGCCGAGCGCGGTGTCGCCAATGCGGTATCCCCGGTCTTCGATGTACTGCCGCAGGGCCACTTCCTCGATGATTTGTTCGCGCACCTGCGAGCGCAGCTGGACCTCACTGCCGAAGCTGGCCGGAATATTGCCGCCGAACAATTGCAACAGACGCTGGCGATAGTTCGCGTAGGCCTGGTCGAGATCGCGGGCGCTGATCTCTTCGCCGTTAACGATCGCTGCCGGCGGCAGCTCGCCGCCGCCGAAATAGGAGTTGACGCCCCACAGCGCGAACGGAATGCTGATCAGGAAAATGATGCCGTAGGCAATCCAGCCGGTTACCTTGTCGCGAATGGCTTGCAGCATAGAATTCTGAGTCGGCCTTATCCTGCGGTCGAGACGAAATAGCGCCCGGTACGAGCGCTATCGATAGTGGCGGAGTGGACGGGACTCGAACCCGCGACCCCCGGCGTGACAGGCCGGTATTCTAACCAACTGAACTACCACTCCTGATTTTGTGGTGGGTGCTGACGGGATCGAACCGCCGACCCTCGCCTTGTAAGGGCGATGCTCTCCCAGCTGAGCTAAGCACCCGGGTCCCAAAAAGGTGGGCTAGTTTACAGCGTCTTTCAACGCTTTGCCAGCCTTGAACGCGGGAACTTTGGACGCCTTGATCTGGATGGTTTCGCCGGTGCGGGGGTTGCGTCCCGTGCGCGCATCACGGTGACGAACGAGGAAAGTTCCAAAACCAACGATGGTCACCTGATCTCCAGACTTCAAAGCTTCGGTCACGGCTCCGATTACGCCGTCAACCGCGCGCGAAGCGTCGGCTTTGTTCAAATCGGAAGCGTTAGCGACAGCATCGATCAATTCGGATTTATTCATTAGATATTTCCACTTGGTTAGGTTGATGTATTTTTAGCCCGATGGGCGGACAGGAAAAACGTGCGACTGCCATGCAGATCGTTTTGCAGGCGAGCCGCTTTCAGGCTCTTTGATATCCCCCGTCCAGAGCGTTGAATTAAACCAACAGCACGCTTGAGGGTCAACCATCTAAGCCCAAAAACTTTAAATAAGTCGCATTATTTCACTAAGGATCAGTGCGCCCTGACACCCGAGGACTTCTTGTCTTTCTCCTTCGCCTTGGGCGCCTCCTCGCCGCCCTCGCCGGCTTTCGGCAAAGGCGTCGGCTGATGCGCGAGCGCGACCTCGAGCACCTGGTCGATCCAGCGCACCGGGATGATCTCGAGCTTCTCCTTGATGTTGTCCGGAATCTCGGCGAGATCTTTCTCGTTCTCCTCGGGAATCAGGACCTTGGTAATATTTCCTCGATGCGCGGCCAGCAGTTTTTCCTTGAGACCGCCGATCGGCAAGACCTCGCCGCGCAGCGTGATCTCGCCGGTCATCGCGACCTCGGCCTTGCACGGGATCTGGGTCAGCGCCGATACCAGCGCGGTGCACATGCCGACGCCGGCGCTGGGACCGTCCTTCGGCGTCGCGCCCTCGGGCACGTGAATGTGAATGTCCTTGGTCTCGTTGAAATCGCGACTGACGCCGAGAATATCGGCGCGGCTGCGCACGACCGTCATCGCCGCCTGAATCGATTCCTTCATGACGTCGCCGAGCTGGCCGGTCTGCACGAACTTGCCCTTGCCGTCGACGACGGCGGCCTCGATCGTCAGTAATTCGCCGCCGACCTCGGTCCAGGCGAGACCGGTGACCTGGCCGACCTGGTCTTTTTCCTCGACCGAGCCGAAACGGAAACGCTTGACGCCGAGATACTTCTCGACGTTTTCCTCGCTGAAGGTCAGCTGTTTGGTCTCGGCGTTCAGCAGCATCTCCTTGACCGCCTTGCGGCAGAGCTTCGAAATTTCGCGCTCGAGATTTCGCACGCCGGCCTCGCGGGTATAACGGCGGATGATTTCGAGCACCGCGCTTTGCTGGATGTCGATCTCTTTTTCCTTGAGTCCGTTTTCCTTGATCTGCTTCGGAATCAGATACTTGAGCGCGATGTTGAGCTTCTCGTCCTCGGTGTAACCCGGGATGCGGATGACTTCCATCCGGTCGAGCAGCGGCCCCGGGATGTTCATGCTGTTGGAGGTCGCGACGAACATCGTGTCGGACAGGTCGAACTCGACCTCGAGATAATGATCCGCGAAGGTGTTGTTCTGCTCGGGATCGAGAACCTCGAGCAACGCCGAAGCCGGATCGCCACGAAAATCCATCGCCATCTTGTCGATCTCGTCGAGCAGGAACAGCGGGTTGCGCACGCCGACCCGCGAAAGATTCTGGATGATCTTGCCGGGCATCGAGCCGATGTAGGTGCGGCGGTGGCCGCGGATCTCGGCCTCGTCGCGCACGCCGCCGAGCGACATGCGCGAGAACTTGCGATTGGTCGCGCGCGCGATCGAGCGGCCGATCGACGTCTTGCCGACGCCGGGCGGGCCGACCAGGCACAGGATCGGGCCCTTGAGCTTGCGCACGCGCTGTTGCACGGCGAGATATTCGAGAATCCGCTCCTTGACCTTCTCGAGACCGTAGTGGTCTTCTTCGAGCACCTTTTCGGCCTGCGCGAGGTCGCGCCGGATCTTGGATTTCTTTTTCCACGGCACGCTGACGAGCCAGTCGATATAGTTGCGCACGACGGTGGCCTCGGCCGACATCGGCGACATCATCTTGAGCTTGTTGAGCTCGGAATCGGCTTTTTCGCGCGCTTCTTTCGGCATGCCCGATTCTTCGATCTTGCGCTGCAGGTCCTCGACCTCGTTGGGCGCATCGTCCATGTCGCCGAGCTCTTTCTGAATCGCCTTCATTTGCTCGTTCAGATAGTACTCGCGCTGGCTCTTCTCCATTTGCTGCTTGACCCGACCGCGAATCCGCTTTTCGATCTGCATCAGGTCGATCTCGCCCTCGATCTTGCTCATGATGTGTTCGATGCGCTCGCGCGGATCCTGAATTTCGAGAATTTCCTGTTTTTCGTCGAGTTTGAGCGACATGTGCGCGGCGATCGTGTCGGCCAGCCGACTCGGATCGTCGATGCCGGACAACGACGTCAGGATTTCGGGCGGCACCTTCTTATTCAGCTTGACGTACTGATCGAACAGGTTCAGCACCGAGCGCAGCAGGACCTCGGCTTCACGGTCGTCGACCAGGCTCGATTTTTCGAGCACCTGGACCGCGGCCGAGTAATATTCGTTGGTCTCGAGCAGGCTGTCGACGACGACCCGCTCGCCGCCCTCGACCAGCACCTTGATGGTGCCGTCGGGCAGCTTGAGCATCTGCAGGATCGTCGACAGGGTGCCGATGTGATACAGATCTTCCTGTGCCGGATCGTCGACCTCGGCGTTCTTCTGCGCCAGCAGCAGGATCTTCTTGTTGTCGGCCATCGCCGCCTCGAGGGCGAGAATCGATTTTTCGCGGCCGACAAACAACGGGATCACCATGTGGGGGTAAACCACCACATCGCGCAGCGGCAGAACCGGGATCAGCTGGCGTTCCTGCTGCTCGGCGAGGAGATTGTCTTGATAGTCGGACATAGGTGCCTCAAAGCGTAGGTCTCGAGTGTATATGGGTTTCCAACGTCCGTTTTCAACCCGGCTCTCAACTGCCTGGCTTAAGGCTATTCGTCAGAAGCCACGCGCTGCATTTCGCCGCCCTCGTAAATAACGTAGGGCTGGGCATGACCTTCGATGACCGCGGCGTCGACGACGACCTTGCTGACGTTTTCCATCGCGGGGAGATCGTACATGATTTCGAGCAGGGTATTCTCGAGGATCGTGCGCAGGCCGCGGGCGCCGGTCTTGCGCACCATGGCCTTCTTCGCGACCGCGGTCAGCGAGTCAGGACGAAACTCGATTTCGCAGCCCTCGATCTCGAACATTTTCTGATACTGCTTGGTGATCGCGTTTTTGGGCTCGGTCAGGATCTTGACCAGCGCATCCTCGTCGAGTTCCTCGAGCGTCGCGACCACCGGCAGGCGGCCGACGAACTCCGGGATCAACCCGTACTTGATCAGGTCCTCGGGCTCGACCTTGGCGATGATCTCGCCGAACAGGTCTTTCTTGTCCTTGCTCTTGACGTCGGCGCCGAATCCGATGCCGCCCTTTTCCGAGCGGTTCAGAATGACCTTGTCGAGCCCGGCGAACGCACCGCCGCAAATGAACAGGATCTTGCCGGTGTCGACCTGCAGGAACTCCTGCTGCGGGTGCTTGCGCCCGCCCTGCGGAGGGACCGACGCGACCGTGCCTTCGATCAGCTTCAGCAGCGCCTGCTGCACGCCCTCGCCGGACACGTCGCGGGTGATCGACGGGTTGTCCGACTTGCGCGATATCTTGTCGATTTCGTCGATGTAGACGATGCCGGTCTGCGCCTTTTCGACGTCATAGTCACACTTCTGCAACAGTTTCTGGATGATGTTTTCGACGTCTTCGCCGACATAGCCGGCTTCGGTCAGGGTCGTCGCATCGGCGATCGCGAAGGGTACGTTGAGCAGTCGCGCCAGGGTCTCGGCGAGCAGTGTCTTGCCCGAACCGGTCGGACCGATCAGCAGGATGTTGCTCTTCGACAGTTCGATGTCGTCCTTGATGTGGCCGACTTCGAGGCGCTTGTAATGGTTGTAGACCGCGACCGACAGCACTTTCTTGGCGCGGCTCTGGCCGATGACGTACTCGTCGAGCACCTTGTAGATTTCGTGCGGGATCGGCAGCTTGCTGTCGGCGTCGTCGCCGTTTTCGTGGATTTCCTCGCGGATGATGTCGTTGCAGAGGTCGACACATTCGTCGCAGATGAACACCGAGGGGCCGGCGATCAGCTTCCGGACCTCGTGCTGGCTCTTACCGCAAAACGAGCAGTAGAGCAGCTTTTCGTCCTTATTCTTCGATCTATCGTCACTCATTTCCCAACTACCGATATTTCATGCCCGACTGACTCGATAATATTAGACGCCGGGGACAAGCACAACCGGAAAAACCGCTTTTTGATCAACGATTCACACATCGATCGATAGAGATTCTCTATTCCGTGGCGCCCTTCTCATCTGGGTCGGCACGCGACGACAAAACTTGATCGATGATGCCGTACTCGACCGATTCGGAGGCGCTCATGAAGTTGTCGCGCTCGGTATCCCGGTCGATGACCTCTTCCTTCTTGCCGGTGTGGTGGGCGAGCAGCTTGTTGAGCCGCGCGCGCACGGCGAGGATTTCCTTGGCGTGGATCTCGAAATCGCTGGCCTGGCCCTGAAAGCCGCCGAGCGGCTGGTGGATCATGACCCGCGAGTGCGGCAAGCCGTAGCGCTTGCCGGGGCTGCCGCCGGCGAGCAGGATCGCGCCCATACTGGCCGCCTGGCCGGTGCACAGGGTACTGACGTCCGGCTTGATGAATTGCATCGTATCGTAGATTGCGAGCCCCGCGGTGACCGAGCCACCGGGGCTGTTGATATACAGGGAAATATCCTTGTCCGGATTTTCCGATTCGAGAAACAGCAACTGGGCCACGATCAGATTGGCCATGTGATCCTCGATCGGTCCGACGACGAAGATGACCCGCTCCTTGAGCAGGCGCGAGTAGATATCATAAGCGCGTTCGCCCCGGGCCGACTGCTCGACCACCATCGGTACGAGGTTAGCCCGGAACTCCGCCGCCGATTCGTGCATCGAGATCAAATCGCCGGGGGCGCGAGTTTTGTTCGTCATGTGTTTGCCATCCGTTCCGTTACAGGTTGCCGCTCATCAGGTCGGTAAACCCGACCTCCTTTTCCGTCACCCTGGCGCGCTCCAAGATATGGGCGACGACCTGGTCTTCAAGCACCATGCTCTCGACCGAAGCACGCGCCTGCCGATTTTGCCGGTAATAGTCGCGGACCTGCTCCGGCTGTTCGTAGGCGACCGCCATCTCCTCGATGGTCGCATCGACAAGCGATTGATCCAGCTCGATTTTTTCGTTCCGGATCACTTCGCTGACCAGCAGCCCGAGCTGCACCCTGCGGGTCGCTTCGTCGCGGAACAGCTCGTCGGGAAGACCGGACTCGTCGATCTCGGCGAGATCGCGTCCCATTCGCTGGGCGGCCTGCGCGCGCAGGCTCCTGATTTCCTCGGCGACCAGCGCGCCCGGCGCGATGATCTCGTTGTGCTCGAGCAGGCCCGCCATGACCTGATTCTTGACGTGCTGCTTGACGCGGTCGCTGCGCTCCTTCTCCATATTCGCGCGCACGTCCTGCCTGAGCTTGTCGAGATCGCCGTCCTGGATGCCGAAACTCCTGGCGAATTCGGCGTCGATCTCCGGTAGTTCGGGTTCCGACACGCGCGTCGCGCGCAGATTGAATTCGGCTTTCTTGCCGGCGACGTCCTTGCCGTGGTAGTCCTCCGGAAAATTGACCTCGACGGTCCGCTCCTCGCCGGCCCTGATGCCCTCGAGGCCGCGCTCGAACTCGTCGAGCATCTGCCCCGCGCCGATTTCGACCGGCATGTCCTTGCCCGCGCCGCCGTCGAACGGCTGGCCGTCGATGCGGCCCTCGAAGTCGACCTGTACCTGGAAGCCGGTCTCGGCGGCGGCATCGACCTCTTTCCATTGCTTGCGCTGCTCGCGCAGCGTCTCGAGCATCTTGTCGAAATCCTCGTCGGTGACCTCGACCATCGGCTTCTCGACCTCGATCGACTCGAAATCGAGCGCGTCGAGCTCGGGGTAAACCTCGAAGGTCGCGGTATAGGAAACGTCCTGCTTTTCGGCGTCGTTGATCTCGTCGATGCTCGGCGCGCCTGCCGGCCGCACCTTTTCCTGGATCAGCGCCTGCTGGTACGACGACTGGATGACGTCGCCAATGACTTCCTGGCGCACGTGACCGCCGTACTTCCGTTGCACGACCTTGAGCGGCACCTTGCCCGGGCGGAAGCCGTCGATGCGAACGGTCTTGCTCAGGTCCCTGAGTTTCCGTTCGACCGCGGCGTCGACCTCGTCCGACGGGATCTGCACCGTCATCCGGCGCTCCAGGCCCTCGAGGGTTTCTATCGATACTTGCATGTTTGAATCTCGCGCTACCCGGCCGCGATCCGTCGACAGCCGGGCTGCCGCCGGATCGGGCGCGGGAGATATGGTGCGAAAGGAGAGACTCGAACTCTCACATCAAAAGATACCAGAACCTAAATCTGGCGCGTCTACCAATTCCGCCACTTTCGCAGACAACAAAATCCGAATTCCCATTATAGGAACTCGCCCTGGTTTAACCAGCCATTTCGCGGCCGGTAAAATAAGGGCGCCTGCGATGCAGGCGCCCGGGAAATGGGGTGGATGATGGGATTCGAACCCACGACATCAAGAATCACAATCTTGCACTCTAACCAACTGAGCTACATCCACCATTGAAATGGCACGCCCGGCAGGATTCGAACCTGCTACCCTCGGCTTAGCATACCACTACGCCTTTCGACGCCCCGCACGCGGGTTTGTGGTCTGGACTATCTCTTCACCGTCTCAGGTGTCGCACGTATAGTCTCTACGGATCCCCCGCCGTGGCCGGGTTTCCTCGGGATTGCCATCGGCCCGACCATGATCCGGTCGGCCGTTAAGGTTTCCCCGATACAGTGCGATCCACTCTACGGGTTCCGTTTCCCCGCAGAGGCTCCTAACAGCATAACCCCGGGTTATGCGCTCAAAGGCCGATGCTCTATCCGAATGAGCTACGGGCGCTCGGAATACCTTTCCTGGGGAGGATTTTTTTGCGATGGCCGCGTCAGCACCGTGCTCGGACCTCACGTATGTCTATATACGCTGCGGTCCTGCGCGCGGTGCCTCCTTGCCCTCGCAAAAAAATCCTCCCCAGGAAAGACATTACGCAAACCTGAAATCAGGCTCGCCAAGACCCTTGTCCCTGGGGCTTCGCGGGATCGGATTTTACCGGTTTCGGGAGGTTTGCGACAGACCCGCCGAGATCAAATTTGGTCGGGGTGGAGAGATTTGAACTCCCGACCCACTGCTCCCAAAGCAGTTGCGCTACCAGGCTGCGCTACACCCCGAAATCCGTCTGCGAGCCGCGTAACGGGAGCGACACCGGTCGTACCCGCCGGCAGACCCGACAAGGCGCGGAATGATACGCCGATACCCGTCGAGGGTCAATCGAATACCCGATAGAATTCAATCATTTAGAATCGCGTCACGCTCAGGCACGGCGCCAGCGGGTGCCGTCGGCGCCATCCTCGATGACGATACCGGCGGCACTCAATTCGTCGCGAATGCGGTCGGCGCGGGCGTAATCCCCGGCCTTGCGCGCCTCGAGCCGCTCGGCGATCAGCGCCTCGATGGCGCCGTCGACGAGGCCCGAGGACTGGCCGGCGCGTGACTTGAGGTACTCGGCCGGGTCGGCCTGCAACAGCCCGATGACGCCGCCGAGGCGCCGCAGCAACGCCGCCAGCGCGTGCCATCCGGCATCGTCGGCATCGCGCCGGCGGTTGATTTCGCGCGTCAGGTCGAATAGCACCGCGATCGCTTCGGGTGTATTGAAATCGTCCGCGAGCGCCTGCTCGAAGCGCTGCTGAAACTCGCTGTCGTCGGGCGCATCGACCGGCCGCGCGTCGAGCATCGCCGAGTACAGCCGCTGCAAGGCGGCACGCGCATGCTCGAGTTGCTCGTCCGAGTAGTTCAGCTGGCTGCGATAGTGGCTGCCGACGATGAAATAGCGGATCTCCTCGGCGCGGTAGCTTTCGAGGACCTCGCGCAGGACGAAGAAATTGCCGAGCGATTTCGACATCTTTTCCTCGTTGACGCGCACGAAGCCGTTGTGCATCCAGTAATTGACGAACTTGCCGCCACTGGCGGCCTCGCTTTGCGCGATTTCGTTTTCGTGGTGCGGAAACTGCAGGTCCTGGCCGCCGCCGTGGATGTCGAAATGTTCGCCGAGCAGGCTGGTCGACATCGCCGAGCACTCGATGTGCCAGCCCGGGCGGCCGTCGCCGAAGCTCGACGGCCAGCTCGGCTCGCCGGGCTTGGCCGCCTTCCACAGTACGAAATCGAGCGGATCGCGCTTGTTTGCGTCGACCTCGACGCGCTCGCCGGCGCGCAGCTCGTCGATCTTCTTGCCCGACAGGCAGCCGTAGGGGGCGAATTTTTCGACCGCGAAGTAGACATCGCCGTTGCCGGCCTGGTAGGCGTAGCCGTCGGCGACCAGCTTCTCGATCATCACCAGGATCGGGCCGATGGTTTCGGTCGCGCGCGGCTCGAGGTCCGGCCGCAACACGCCGAGGGCGTCGGCGTCCTCGTGCATCGCGACGATGAAGCGCTCGGTCAGCGCATCGACGGTCTCACCGTTGTCGGCCGCGCGATTGATGATCTTGTCGTCGATGTCGGTGATGTTGCGCACGTAGGTCACGTCGTAGCCGAGGTGCCTGAGCACGCGATAGACCACGTCGAACACGACCAGCACCCGCGCGTGGCCGATGTGGCAATAATCGTAGACCGTCATGCCGCAGACATACATGCGCACCCGACCCGGTACGATCGGCTCGAAGGTTTCCTTGCTGCGAGTCAGGCTGTTGTAAATCTTGAGCATGGGCGGCTGCGATCTGCGCGCGACAAAATACCGGCAGAGTTTAAAAGAAGCGCTCGACCAGCGAAACCCCCCGCGTGCATGCTTCCCACGGCGGCGACAAATCAGTAGAATCCGACAGCTTGTTGCAACGGGAATGCCGATGAGACAGACGTTACTGCCGATAGCTATCCTGGTCGCAGCCTTGCTTTCCCTGATCCTCTTTCCCCACATCAAAGGTAAGCCATCCATGAACGAAACCTCGAACGGCAATCCGGTCGTCGTGATCGAAACCAGTATGGGCAGCATCACGATCGAACTGGACATGCAGAACGCGCCGGTCAGCAGCGAAAATTTTCTCGCCTACGTCGATGACGGCTATTACGCGGGCACGATCTTTCACCGCGTTATCCCCAACTTCATGATCCAGGGCGGCGGCATTACCGAGGACATGCGCGACAAACCCGGCGGTCGCGCGCCGATCGACAACGAGGCGCAAAACGGTCTCAAGAACGAACGCGGCACGCTGGCGATGGCGCGCACCAGCGACCCGCACTCGGCGACCTCGCAGTTTTTCATCAATCACGTCGATAACGACTTCCTCAATTTCACCAGCGAGTCGATGCAGGGCTGGGGCTACGCGGTTTTCGCCCGCGTCGTCGACGGCATGGACGTGGTCGACGCGATCGCGCAGGTGCCGACCGGCAACAAAGGCGGCCACCAGAACGTGCCGCTCGAGGCGATCGAAATTACCGGGATCAGTCGCCAGTAACACCGCCCGGGAATGCGCGACGAGACTTTATTTTTCTCCGACTGCCACCTGGATCCTGCGCGGCCCGAGGTGAGCGCGACGCTGGTCGAATTTCTCGACCGGCGAGCGGTGGGCGCCGCGCGCATTTTCATTCTCGGCGACCTGTTCGAGGTCTGGCTCGGCGACGACATGCCGACCGACGGGCTCGAGCCGGTGATCGATGCGCTCGCGCGGCGCGCCGCCGACAGCCCGACCTTCTTCCTCGCCGGCAATCGCGACTTTCTGCTCGGCCGCGGCTTCGCCGATCGCGTCGGCCTGACGCTGCTCGACGAACCCGAGTTGCTCGAGCTCGGCGATGCGCGCGTCGCGCTGGTTCACGGCGACACCCTGTGCACCGACGATCACGACTACCAGGCGTTTCGCGCGCAGGTGCGGCAACCGGCATGGCAGGCCGATTTCGTCGCCAAACCGTTGCCGGAGCGCCAGCAGATCGCGGCCGGGTTGCGCCGCGACAGTGCCGCGGCGATGGCACAAAAAACCATGGAAATCATGGATGTCAACGATGACGCGGTCGGCCGCTGTTTCGCCGCGCTCGGTGTCGACTCGATCGTCCACGGCCATACCCACCGACCGGCGGTGCACCGGCCCGCCCCCGGGTTGACGCGCTACGTGCTCGGTGACTGGAATCCCGGACCCAGCTTTCTGAGCTGGCGCGCCAGCGCCGGTTTCGAACTGGTGGACGCGCGGGTCTGACGCCGGCAATCCGGCGCCCGTTCTCAATGCCATCGAAGGGACGCCGACGCCTGTGGCACAATCATCCGCAGCGATCGGGCTGCATCGGTCGCGGCAACAACAACAACAGAGGGGTCAAAGATGTCACATCGCCATGCAATCCTTCGTAGTTCCCGATGTCTCCTTCCTGGTTCGTGACCTCGTCGGATTCCGGTACGCTGGTCATGTGCACGATGCTGTCGATGGGCGACGAGCATCCGCCGATCAAGTTCCGCCTGTTCTGGGGCATCACCGCCGGCGTCGTCGCCGGGGTGCTGATGCTCGCCGGCGGCCTCGCCGCGCTGCAGACGGCATCGATCGTCGCCGGTTTGCCGATTGCGATCATACTGCTGTTGATGGCTTACGGCATGTGGCGGACGCTCAACGAGGACTTCCCGGGCCTCGACGTCGAGGACAAGCGCGATCTCGAGTATCTGAATCGCTGACGCACGCAGTGCCGGGCCGGACCCGGCCCGGCGCAGTATTCGTCAATTACCCTGCTCGAGGGCCTCGAGTTCGGCCGCGTCGAAGCCGGCGGCGAGCCGTGCCGGCCAGTTGAACGGGCCGCGCAGTCTGCCGTCGACATAGGTCGCGACCAGGTCACGAAAGGTCGTTTCGGGATCGACGCCACGCTGGTCGCAAAAGTGGCGGAACCAGTGACTGCCGACGCGTACATGGCCGATTTCGTCGCGGTAGATGATCTCGAGGAGCTCGGCCGCGGCGGTATCGCCGGCCTGGCGAAACTTCGCGATCATGCCGGGCGTCACGTCGAGACCGCGCGCCTCGAGCACGCGCGGCACCAGCGCCATGCGCTCGAGCGCGCTGCCTCGGGTCCGGCATACCATGTCCCATAATCCGGCATGTGCGCTATAGGCGCCATAGCGGCTGCCGCGGCGCTCGAGTTCGTCGGCGAGCAGTCGGAAATGCTTTGCCTCGTCGCGTGCAACCCCGAGCCAGTCGTCGACATAGCGTCGCGGTAATCGGCGAAAGCGATACACCGCGTCGAGCGCGATGTTGATTGCGCTGAACTCGATGTGCGCGAATGCGTGCAATAGTCGAATACGGCCCTCGGCGGTCGCGCTGCTGCGCCGTTCGAGTCGGCGCGGATCGACCAGCTCGGGCCGCGCCGGCCGCCCGGGATCGTCGATCGCGAGGATCGGCGCGGCCGGATCGAGCGCAAGCTCGCCGGCCCGCCACGCCTCGTGAATGCGCCCGGTCGCGGCGCACTTGGCCGCCGGATCGGGGCACAGAATCGCCGCCTCGACCTCCCGGTATAGCTCAACCATCGAGGCCGCGGCAGAGGTCGGCGACGATATCATCGATCGCTTCGAGGCCGACGGCGACACGCACGAGCCCGTCGCCGATGCCGGCGCGCTCGCGCACCTCGGCGCTGACCCGGCCGTGGGTGGTCGAAGCGGGATGCGTGATCGTGGTCTTGACGTCGCCGAGATTGGCCGTAATCGACAGCATGCGCGTCGCGTCGATGACCCGCCAGGCGGCGGCCTTGCCGCCCTTGACGACGAACGAGACGATGCCGCCGAAATGGCTTTGCTGGTCCCTGGCGAGCGCATGCTGGGGATGCGACTCGAGTCCGGGATGGTAGACCTTCTCCACCGCCGGATGCGATTCGAGCAAGCGCGCCAGCGTCAGCGCCTGCTCCGAATGCGCGCGCATCCGCAGGCTTAGCGTCTCGAGACCCTTGAGCGCGACCCAGGCATTGAACGGGCTCATGCTCGGTCCGGTCGTGCGTATCACGCCGAAGACTTCCTCGCCAACGAGGTCGGCGTCGCCGATCACGGCGCCGCCGACGATGCGCCCCTGCCCGTCCAGATACTTGGTGGCCGAATGGATGATGACGTCGGCGCCGAGCTCGAGTGGTCGCTGCAGCACGGGCGTACAAAAACAGTTGTCCACTGCGAGCAGGCAATCGTGCGCGTGTGCAATTTCGGACAGTGCGCGGATATCGCAGATTTCCATCAACGGGTTGGACGGAGTTTCCAGGAACAGGAGCCTGGTGCTCGGCCGGATCGCCGCTTCCCAGGCGGCGAGGTCCGTCAGGTCGACGAAGCTGGTCTCGACGCCGAAGCGCGTCAGGTATTTGTCGAACAGCGTAGTGGTCGCGCCGAACAGCGCGCGCGAGGCGACGACGTGGTCGCCTTGCCTGAGCACGGCCAAACACAGGCTCAGGATCGCGGCCATTCCCGAGGCCGTCGCGACGCAGCTCTCGCCGCCTTCGAGCGCGGCCAGGCGCTGTTCGAAGATGCGCGTGGTCGGGTTGGTGAAGCGCGAGTAGACGTTGCCGTCCTCGTCGCCGGCGAAGCGCGCCGCCGCCTGCGCCGCGCTGTCGAAGACGAAGCTCGACGAAGTGAAAATGGGTTCGCTGTGTTCTTGCTCTCGACTGCGTTCGTGGCCACTGCGAATCGCCAGAGTGTCGAAGCCGGGTTTGTCTTGGGTCACTGAGTTTCTCCGCTGGAAAAAACTCGGCAGGGATGTCGGGGCAGAAGCTTTGCGGAAACACCCTCTTTAGCACATTTATTTCGCGAACCCGCGGTTCGCCGGCGCCTGCAAGCCGAGTAACAAATCGGCGCCGAATAGGAGAAGATATGCCCCCGGTCGGGGCTTGTCAAGCCGCGTCAGGCCGACGGTTTGAGGTTCAACCGATCGGTCAGCGACATGCCGATCGCGGAAAGCACGAACACGATGTGGATGATGACGTACCACATGATCTTGTCGTTGTCGGCGATTTTCTCGACATTCATGAACACCTTGAGCAGATGGATCGACGAGATCGCGACGATCGACGCGGCAACCTTTTGCTTGAGGCTGCCCGAGTCGAGCTTGCCGAGCCACGCCAGCTTGTCGGCGCCCTCGTCGATATCGATGCGCGACACGAAGTTTTCGTAGCCGCTGAACATGACCATGACCAGCAGCCCGCCGACCAGCGCCATGTCGATCAGCGACAGCGTGACCAGTATCAGGTCGGCTTCGGGGGCCGCCAGCACCTGCGGGAAATAATGTATCACTTCCTGGAAGAACTTGATCGCCAGCAACACCAGCGCCAGCGACAGACCGATATAGATCGGCGCCAGGATCCAGCGGCTCGCGTAAAGCAGGGTTTCGGCGAATTTCTCCATGTTGTTCGGTACTCTCGTGCTCATCGAATCAGGACCAGATCGTTGACCAGCACCTCGTCGAACAGCTCGATGACGTCATCGTTGCACATGCGAATGCAGCCGGCCGAAACCGGCCGCCCGATGCGCTGCTCGTCGGTAGTGCCGTGAATGTAAATATAGCGCGAATAGGTATCGCAGGAACCGCCGCGGTTGATCCCGTCCTCCATGCCGTCGAGCCACAGAATGCGTGACGTGATTTCATCGGCGTCGCGGTTGTCGAAGACCGCGGCGATCCGGCCGCAGGGTTCGCGCGCTTCGAAGATCGTGCCGCGCGGCTGGCCGCCGCCGATTTTCCGGCGAACGCGGTGGATACCCATCGGTGTCTGGTAGGAATCGATGCGGTTACCCATACCCCTTGCCGCGGTCGATATCCGGTAACTGCGTCGCCGCGCGGGATCGATGTCGATCCGGTGCAGTTCCTGCTGTGCCGAGTCGACGAAAATAATCGGCCGTTCTTCGGCGAGCGCAGCGTTACCCGGCAGCCTCGGAGAGATTTCGCGATGCAGGTCCTGCCAGCGCATCAGGCGTTGTTATGCAATTCCATGCCGACGACGTTGACCTGTTCGTCGACCTTTTCCTTGGCCGAGTCGTTGCGCTGATCGCTGATCTTGCTCAGGTAGTCGTCGTCGATCGTTTTGGTGACGTAATGCCCGTCGAAACACGAACAGTCGAAGCGCTTGATCGAGCGATTGCCCTTTTGCACCGCGTCGACCAGATCCTCGAGATCCTGGTAGATCAGCCAGTCGGCACCGATGTATTCGGCGATCTGCGCCTCGTCGCGGTCGTGCGCGACGAGTTCTTGCGCGGCCGGCATGTCGATGCCATAGACATTCGGATAACGTACCGGGGGCGCGGCCGAGGCCATGTAAACCTTCTTCGCGCCGGCCTCGCGCGCCATCTGAATGATTTGCTGCGAGGTCGTGCCACGCACGATCGAGTCGTCGACCAGCAGCACGGTCTTGCCCTTGAACTCGATGTCGATCGGGCTGAGCTTGCGCCGCACCGACTGCTTGCGCAGCTTCTGCCCGGGCATGATGAAGGTGCGTCCGATGTAGCGATTCTTGATGAAGCCTTCACGAAACTTCACGCCGAGATGAAAGGCCAGCTCCATCGCCGACGGCCGGCTTGTGTCCGGAATCGGGATCACGACGTCGATGTCGTGCTTCGGCATTTGCCGCAGGATCTTGCGCGCGAGCTTGACACCCATGCGCAGCCGAGCCTTGTAGACGTAGATATCGTCTATGATCGAGTCCGGCCGCGCGAAGTAGACGTATTCGAAGATGCACGGACTGAGCCGGCTCGACGCGGCGCACTGGCGCTTGTGCAGCTGGCCCGAGGCGTCGATGAAGATTGCTTCGCCCGGCTTGAGATCGGCAACGAGCTCGAATCCCGCGGCCTGCAAAGCGACGCTCTCCGAGGCGACCATGTACTCGCTGCCCGCATCGCCCTGACGGCGACCGTAGACCAGCGGACGAATGCCGCGCGGGTCGCGGAAGCCGATGATGCCCTTGCCGGTGAGCATCATGACGACGGCGTAGGCGCCCTCGATGCGACGGTGCGTCGCGCTGATCGCGGTGAATATCTCGTCGGGCGTCAGGTTCAGGCTGCCGCACTTGTGCAGCTCGTGGGCGAACACGTTGAGCAGTGCTTCGGAATCGGATTCGGTATTGATATGCCGCAGATCCGACTCATAGAGTTCGGCCTTGAGCTTGTCGACGTTGGTCAGGTTACCGTTGTGCGCCAGGGTGATGCCGTAGGGCGAATTGACGTAAAACGGTTGCGCTTCGGCCGACGACGAACAGCCGGCGGTCGGGTAGCGCACGTGGCCGATGCCCATGTTGCCGGTCAGCTTGAGCATGTGGCGGGTGTGAAACACGTCCCTGACCTGGCCGTTGTCCTTGCGCAGATTCAGCTTGTTACCGTCGCAGACGACGATTCCCGCGGAGTCCTGGCCGCGATGCTGTAACACCAGCAACGCATCGTAGATGGTTTGCGCCACCGGATGGTGGCTCACGATTCCGACTATTCCACACATATCTCGTCCGTCCGCAACGCGCCAGGTCTCAGAAATCGAAGCTGCCGACCGCGTCGGCAGGGATCACGCCCCTGACCCATTCGGCCAGCTGTTGAAAAAATCCGACCGATGCCGAATCCCGCCACCACTCGGCCTCCGGCATCGGCGTCAGGCTCGCGAGCAGCACGACCATAATCACGATCAGGACGCCGCGAGCCGCACCGAAGACCACGCCCAGCGCCCGGTCGGTACCGCTCAGGCCCGTCTTCGAAACCAGCTGGGTAAAGATGAAATTGACGATCGCACCGACGACCAGCGTGCTGACGAAGAGGATCGCGAAGGCGACGACATTGCGAATCGTCGGCGCGCTGATGAACGGCTCGAGCATGACGGCCAATGGCGAAAAGTAGCGGAAGGCCAGCACCCCGGCGACGATCCAGGTCAGTAGCGAGATCGATTCCTTGACGAAGCCGCGAACCAGGCTGATCAATGCCGACAGCACGATGATCACCAGGATTACCAGGTCTAGCCAACTCATAAAACTCCTCGCACGGATGCCACCTCGGGCGGGCTGTGCTCGCTGCTGCCTTTCGACCCGCGGTCGAATCCCGACGGCAGCGGCCGATTATCTTTCATACTTCATGATAATGCCATCGATGTCGTACTTGGCCTTGACCTTGTTTTGCGCGACCCGGGTCTGGTCGCGAGAGATGAAGGGACCGAGCCTGACCCGGTAGCTCGCCTTGTCGTCGAGCGTGAACTGCTCGATGAAGACCGCGGCAATGTTCGACTGGCGCAGGCGGTCGCGCTGCCTGAACGCCTTGTCGCGGTCCTGGAAGCTGCCGACCTGCAACACCCAGCTGTCGCCACCGCTGCGCGCGGCGGGCTCGCTGCGCGCGATCTTGTTCTCGGTCGCGGTCGGCGGCGTCGCGTCGCGCGCGGATTTCGGCGCGGTTGCGGCGGAGGATTCGGTTGCGGCCGGGGCGGCTTTGCTGTCTTCGTCGACGAAGCGAGGCTCGAGGTCGGGCAAGTCCTTGACGCCGGTCTGCAGTTCGATCAGCTTGGATTCGAACTCGGGGTTCGCGGTAACCAGCGGCTGCGGCGGAATGACGACCTCGAGCGTCTCCTTGCGCACGCCGGCGCCGTCGAGAATCATCGGCAGGAAGATGACCGCGAGCGAAAATACGACCGCAATCCCGACCAGTCGGTTTTTAATGCTAGCTTCCATGATTTGCCTGCCCACCCGGGGCGGAGATTGCGCGCTGGATCAATTCAACGGTTACGAAGGAGCCGGTGGCGAGCATTATATCTCGATTGCTCAAAGATGACAGCGCGTGACGCAACGCATCGTCGGGCCGCTCGAACAGGCGCTCGACGTCGACCTGGGACTCGATGCGTTCGCGCAGCCGCGCCGCGGACTGCCCGCGCGGGCAGTCCAGCGACAGCAGCCACCAGGCGTCGACCTCGGGCGCGAGCGCGCGCACGAACTCGTCCGCCTGCTTGTCCTCGAGCATGCCGAGCAGCACGACGATGCGGCCCGCGGGCGGACGCCGCTCGGCCAGGCATTCGGCGAGCACCCGGGCGGCGTCCGGGTTGTGGCCGACGTCGAGAATCAGCGGGCAAGGCAGCGGGCTTGCGACCGTCTCGAAACGACCGGCAATACGGGTGCCGGCGAAAAAGTCGGCGACCTGGCGCGGCGGATACTCGCCGAGCGGCAACAGCCGGGTCAGGCCCGCGACGACCCCGGCCAGGTTTTGCGCCTGGTGGCGGCCGCCGAGCACCCGCGCGAGCTCGAATTCCAGCCCCTGCCCGCGCCAGCGAATCCGGTTTTCGTCGAGCACGGCGAAATCGTAGTCGCGTCCGAGGCGTAGTTCGCGACAGCCACGGCGCTCGATTTCGTCGCTGACCGAGCGCGGCGGGTCGGGATCGTTGACGACGACCGCAACCGCATCGCGCAGGATGCCCGCCTTTTCGAAGCCGATGAGTTCCCGGCTATCGCCCAGCCAGGCCTGGTGATCGAGCCCGATCGGCGTCAGGTGGGCGAGGTCGGGATCGACGATATTGACCGCGTCGAGGCGACCGCCGAGTCCGACCTCGAGGATCGCGTAATCGGGTTGCCAGTCGTCGATGAGCCTGAGCGCGGCGAGGGTGCCGAATTCGAAATAGGTCAGCGCGGTCTCGCCGCGCGCCGCCTCGACCGCGGCGAAGGCCGCGCACAGGTCGTCATCGGTCACGGGTTCGAGGTTGCGTTTCAGGCGCTCGTTGTAGCGCAGGATATGCGGCGAGGTATAGCTGGCGACCGAGAAGCCGGCGTGCCGCAGCCAGGTTTCGTAGGCGGCGACGCTCGATCCCTTGCCGTTGGTGCCGGCGATCGTGACCACCCGGCCGGCAATCCGGCCGAGGCCGAGCCGGCGGCCGACCTCGGCGACGCGCTCGAGGCCGAGATCGATCGTCTTGTCGTGCAGCGCCGTCTGCCAGTCCAGCCACTGTTCGAGGGTGTCGAAGCGCATGAAATCTTCGCGCCGGCAGGATTCAGGGTGCCGCCTGCCCCGTCAACATCGTGCACAGCGAGCTGATTTTTTCGCGCATCTGGCGGCGATCGACGATCATATCGAGCGCGCCGTGCTCGAGCAGGAATTCGCTGCGCTGGAAACCCTCGGGCAGGGTTTCGCGCACGGTTTGCTCGATGACCCGGGGGCCGGCAAATCCGACCAGCGCGTCGGGCTCGCCGATGTGAATATCGCCGAGCATGGCGAAGCTGGCGGAGACCCCGCCCATCGTCGGGTCGGTCAGCACGCAGATGTACGGCAGGCCGCGACGCGACAGGCGGGTCAGCGCGGCGCTGGTCTTGGCCATCTGCAGCAGCGAGAAAAGGGCTTCCTGCATGCGCGCGCCGCCGCTGGCGGTGAAGCAGATCAGCGGCGCGTCGTGCTCGATCGCGACATTGACCGCACGGACGAACTTTTCGCCGACGACCGAGCCCATCGACCCGCCCATGAACTGGAATTCGAAGGCCGTGGCGACCATTTCGACGCCCATGACCGTGCCCCGCATCGCGATCAGCGCATCCTTTTCGCCGGTCTGTTTCTGCGCCTGCGCAAGCCGATCCCGATAGCGCTTGTCGTCACGAAACTTGAGCACGTCCTCGGCTTCCAGATTGGCCGCGATTTCGCTGCGCCCGTCCTCGTCGAAGAAGAAATCGAGCCGGTTGCGCGCCGTGATCCGCATGTGGAAATCGCACTTGGTGCAGACTTCCTGATTGCGCTCGAGCTCGGCGCGGTAAATGATCGCGTCGCAGCGGTCGCACTTGGCCCACAGGCCCTCGGGAACGTTCTTCTTGTCGTTGCCGCCCGACGTGCGAATTTTCGATGGCAGCAACATTTCGAACCAGTTCATGCGTCGCTCCGGCGGTCGGGCCTAGTTGTCGATTTCGTCGCCACGTTTTACCTCGCGAATGAAGGCTTCGATCAATTCGGCGCTCTTGATCCCCCTGGAGACCTCCACGCCGCTGCTTACGTCGACTCCCCAGGGCCTGATCCGGGATACGGCGGCGGCCACGTTCGACGGGTTGATACCACCGGCCAGGACGAGTGGAAAGTCGAAGGAATCAGGGATATCGGACCAGTCAAATGTATCACCCGAGCCGCCCATGCGTCCAGCCGCATTGCTGTCGAGCAGAAATCCCTGCGCCGACGGGTAGGCGCTTGCGTAGTCGCCGATGTCGTCGACGCTCGCCATCGGGATCGACTTGATGTACGGCAAGGTCCAGGCGGCGCAGAACTCGTCGGTCTCGCTGCCGTGAAATTGCAGGCAATCGGGCCGCACGCGATGCACGACCTGTGCGATCCAGTCTTCGTCATCGTCGAGAAATACCGCGGTAACGGTGACGAACGGCGGCAGTCCCCGCCGGATCTCCAGCGCCGGGTCGATGTCGACAAAACGCGAACTCGGCGGATAAAACATCAGGCCGATAGCATCCGCACCGGCGCGCGCCGCGACATCGGCATCCTCGGGGCGGGTGATACCGCAAATCTTGATTCGGGTTCGACGGGTCATTTCAGAATAATACGGGTTTTCGCGACACTTCGGGCAGCTCGAATCGTCCGGGATACCGGGTTTGCACGAAGTATAGCCCCTGGGCGGGCGCGGTGACATCGGCCCGCCCGCGATCGCGCGCGGCGAAGACGTCGGCGAACCATTGCCCGCTCTGCTCGCCCTTGCCCACCGCCATCAGGCTGCCGGCGATGTTACGCACCATGTGATAGAGAAACGCGTTGGCCTTGATATCGAGATAGACCCGGTCGGCGTCGCGCGAAACCGCGATCGCCTGCACGTTGCGCCGGCTCGAGCGCGCCTGACAGCCGACCGCGCGGAAGCTGGAAAAATCGTGTTCGCCGAGCAATAGCTGCGCGCACTCGTGCATCGCCGCCTGGTCGAGCGGCCGGAACTCCCAGCAACAGCGATCGTGGAACAGCCCGCTGGCGACCGGCGTGTTCAAAATGATGTATCGATAGGCCCGCGCGAGCGCGCTGAAACGTGCGTGGAAATCCGAATCCACCGGGCGTACCCATTGAATCCGGATGTCGCGCGGCAGGCGACAATTGGCTCCCAGGACCCAGGCGCGTTCGTCACGCTCGGCGCCGGAGTCGAAGTGAGCAACCTGCCCGATCGCGTGCACGCCGGCATCGGTGCGTCCCGCGCAGACGAGTTCGACCGGATGATCGGCGACGAAGGCGAGCGCCGACTCCAGCTGCTGCTGTACCGACGGGCAATGCGGCTGGCGTTGCCAGCCGCAATAGGCCGAGCCTGCATACTCGACGCCCAGGGCGTATCGGATCACTGTGAGTTGTCCTGATGATGGCAGGCGCCATTATATATCGCCCGCGCCCGGACCGGTTCCGTCTCGTCGCGGAGGCCCGGTTCGCCGGCGATGAGTTCGCCGAAAGGGCTAGATTTGCTCGAGCAGCGTCTTGGCCTCGGCCTTCTGCTCCTCGTTGCCCTCGGAGATCACTTCCTCGAGACTGCCGCGGGCGCCCTCGGTATCGCCCATGTCGATGAAGGCGCGCGCCAGATCGAGCTTGGTCGAAACTTCGTCGACGTCGTCGGGCAGCATCAGATCGCCGATATCGTCGATATCGGCGATCGACGGCGTGGCCGCAGTCGGCTCTTCGAAATCGCCGGGGGCGAAGGTTCCAGTCTTGACTTCCTCGTCGTCTTCCAGATCGATGTCGAAAGCCATCGATTCGTCGTCGACCGATTCGACCACGTCGGTCGGTTCGATGAAATCGTCACCGCCGAAATCGATGATCGAGATATCCTCGTCCTCGTCTTCGTCCTCGTCGCCGATGCCGAGCGTGAGCTCGCCGGTATCGAGATTGAGCTCGCCGGTCTCGTCGGGTGCCGACGCCAGCAGCGAAGCGGTCTCGTCCATGCCCAGGTCAATCTCGCTTTCATCGTCGTCGATCAAGTCCTCCAACGACGCCGACGTTACGATCTCGGTATCCTCGTAGTTCGGCGTGATGATCGCGGTCGCGGTATCTTCTTCGTCCGGCGGCGCGATTTCGAGCGCGTCGTCGTCGGTCATGGTCTCCAGCTCCGCATCCAGATCGAACTCCGCGGTGCCGTCGAGATCGAGAATGCCGGTTTCGTCGTCGATGTCGAGTTCATCAACGGCGGACACGTCGTCGAGTTCGAGGTCCTCGGGCAACGATAGATCGGTTTCGGGCGCCGCGGCATCGGGCGCCGCGGCGTCGTCCATCGAGAATTCGAGCTCCTCGCCGATTTCGTCCGGCAGGTCGAGACCGGTATCGACCTGTTCCTCGGCACGGATGGCAGTATCCTCGTCGTCATCGAGCTGTGGCAGGTCGGAAATGCTGTCGATTTGCTGGGTCGCCGAAATATTGCCGGCCTCGCCGAGGTTGGCGGTGTCGTTGAAATCTCCGTTGGTGTCTTCCTCGCCGAGTTGGAAATCGGTGGTCGAGAAATTGGTTTCGTCCTCGTCCGCCGCACCCAGGTCGAAATCGGCTTCCTGCGGCTTGGCGATTTCGAGATCCGCAGCCGACAGGCCGCTGTCCTTGGCATCCGAAAACAACGCGTTGTCGGGCGCAAGTTCATACCCCATGACCTGGACGCGATCCCAGTAGCGCGCGCCGGCGTCGCCCATCGACTTGAGATTTTCGGCTTCGTTGACGAATGCGTCGACATTCTTGGTCGCGAAATAGGTGTCCAGCAGCTTGGAGCGGTAATCGGCGCGTTCGGGATGCTCGGCGATGCTATTGCTGAGCAATTCCTCGGCATTGTCGTAAAGGCCATAGGCGAGGTAGACGTCGACCTCGTTGAGCACGTCGTCCTGTTCGCCTTCGCCCCCCGCCGCTTCCGGCGCCGGCGCCGGCGTCTCCGGTTCGGGCATTTCGACGGCCGAGATCACCGCGGTCTTGACCATGTCGTCGACCGGCTCTTCGAATCGCGGCTCCGGCGCCGATTCGGGCTCGACGTCGCCAGGAATCCCGATATCGGTTTCTTGCAGCGTTTCGGCCTCGACCAGATGAACCGGCGTCAGCTCGTCGTCGTCGTCGATCAACGCGGCCGCGCCATCGTCGCTGACCATGATGCCGGACTCCTCGTCGGCACCGGCGCGACGGCGCTTGACCAGCAACAACACCAGCAGCAACACGACCACGCCACCGAGCGCGGCGAGGATGATCGGGTCGGCAAACATGCCGCCGATGCCGCCGATGCCGCCGAGGTCGCCGATGCCGCCGAGATCGGGCATCGACGGAATCATATCGATGATATCGGGCGGCAGGATTCCGTCGAATACCGATGGCGACTGCGACACGGGCTCGGCCACGATGACCGGCGCCGCCGGCGTCAGGGTTTCGTTCTGACCCGCGTCGGCAACCATTTCGCCGGCCGGGGCCTCGTCGGGCTGCTCCGTTAGCGCTTCCTCGCTCTCGCCGTCCGGAATGTCGCTGCCGGCGGCGGCGGCCGATTCCTCGGCCTGCGCGGCGGCTTCCTCGGCGAGTAGTTCCTCGAGCAGGGCTTCTTCCTCGCTTTGCAGCTGTTCGTTGACCGCCGCTTCGGTGGTCTCCGCCAGCGGAGCTTCGTCGTCCACGGCTTCCTCGGAAACCGCCTCCTCGCTCTCGCCGTCGGGAATCTCGTCGACCGGCAGCGGTGCCGGCTCCTCGGCCTGCGCCTGCTCGGACTGCAGCTGCGCGAGGCTGTCGTCCTCGATCTGGATCATCTTCTGCAATTCTTCGAGCTTCGACAGGCGCGCCTGCAACTCGGCGATGCGCGACTCGAGTTCGACGTTCTCGATCCGCGCGGCGTCGAGTTCTTCCTCGGCCAGCGCGAGCTTGGTTTGCAGTTCCTCGATTTCGGCCGGGTCGCCGGTGCCGGCGCTGTCGCTGCTGCCGTCACCCGGCACCAGCAGGCTGAGTTCGCTGCCGCTATCGGCCTCGGCTGCGGTTTCGGCTGCGGTTGCGTCGGGCCCGGTGCCGGCATCGGATTCCGCCGCCACCGCTGTACTGCGACCGGTTACGCGGGCAACGTACTCTTCCCACAGGCCGTTTTGTACCAGTACCTCGGCATAGGCTTCGCGCTGCCCGAGCGACTCGATCTCGGACGTATCGGGCACGCGCAAGACGGCGCCGAGCTTCATGTTGTTGATATTGCCGTCGTTGAAAGCGCGCGGGTTGGCGCGCTGAAACGCGAGCATGACCTGCGACATCGACTGGCCGGGGCCGCGAACGCGCGACGCGATACTCCAGAGGGTATCGCCCCTAACGACCAAAACATCATCCCGGATGATGTTTTGCGACGACGTGGTAAACGTGGGTTCGCTGATCGGCTCCGGTGCCGGGGCCGTGTCGGTGAGCGCGATCGGTTCGGTAATCGCCGGCGCCGGTTCGTCGGCGATCGGCGCCGGCTGCACCGGCGTCACCCCGGCCTCTTCGGCGATCCGCGCGACGCCGGCCGCTTCGTCGATCGGCGCGACCGGTTCGATCGCGACCGGTTCGAT
>JAHEKJ010000130.1 GCA_024638385.1 Gammaproteobacteria bacterium
TTGCAAAGATGCTGTTGACAAGATGGCTGGCGGCGGTACAAGGGGACAGAGCAAAAATTGCTTCTCGATCGGGCCGGATACGGGGAAGTCAGGCAATTTTTGGTCTGTCCCCGATCTTGCACGAACTGCTGAGCGTGCCTCGTCGAGATCGCAAGTCGGGGTCAGGCCAAAATTTCCGCATCGCGATCACAAACGCTGCACTAACATAGGCGGAAAATTTGCTCTGTCCCCTCGTACTGCCGCCAGTCACCCTGCTAACGACTCCATCTCGGGCCGAGATCAGCGGTAGTGGCGAAGCTGGCCGACGAGGATGCCGTGGATGCGGACGCGCTCGGCCGGGTAGATCATCGGTTCCATGTCGGGATTTTCCGGGATCAACGCGACCTGGTCCTCGCCCCTGCGCTTGAATCGCTTCAGCGTCGCCTCGGTGTTGTCGATCATCGCGACGACGATATCGCCGTCGTTGGCGACCGGTTGCTTTTTGATGATCACGTAATCCTCGTCGAGAATGCCGGCGTCGATCATCGAGTCGCCGGTTACGCGCAGCGCGAACAGGTCCGGTCCCATGAACATCTCGGCGAGGTTGAGTTCCTGCTGGTCCTCGATCGCCTCGATCGGGTGGCCGGCGGCGATGCGGCCGGCCAGCGGGATCGACGGCGGCGCGACCAGCGGCAGGTCGACGAGGCTCATGCCGCGCGAATTGTTCTTGACCCGGTTGATATAGCCCTTGTCCTCGAGCGACTGCACGTAGCGGTGGATGGTGCCCTGCGACTGCACGCCGATCGCGGTACCGATTTCCTTGAACTTCGGCGCGTAACCGTGCTGCGCGATATAGTTGCGAATGAACTGCAGGGTCTTTTGTTCCTGTGATGTCAACATGTTAGGTCGTTTTTCTCGAATGATTCTGCTCGCAGTTTAGAGAAGAAAACGAGAACACGCAAGCCCCGGTTAAAAAAAAGGCCACCGATAGGTGGCCCAGTCGATTGATTGCGGGTGACGCGGGCGGCGATCCCCGACCGATGGCGTCAGCGGTTTTCGCGATTCTCGATCAGGTTGTCGACCACCGCCGGGTCGGCCAGCGTCGACGTGTCGCCGAGATTGTCGAGTTCGTTGGCCGCGACCTTGCGCAGGATTCGCCGCATGATCTTGCCCGAGCGCGTCTTCGGTAAACCCGGGGCCCACTGGATGATGTTGACCTTGGCGATCGGGCCGATTTCCGAGCGCACGAGCTTGACCAGTTCGGCCTTGAGCTCGTCGCTGCCCTCCTCGCCGGCCATCAGCGTGACGTAGGCGTAGATGCCCTGCCCGGTCAGTTCGTGCGGATAGCCGACCACCGCGGCCTCGGCGACTTTCTCGTGCAACACCAGCGCAGACTCGATCTCGGCGGTGCCGAGGCGGTGGCCCGACACGTTCAAGACGTCATCGACGCGGCCTGTGATCCAGTAATAGCCGTCCTCGTCGCGGCGCGCGCCGTCACCGGTGAAGTAGTAACCCTTGAACATCGCGAAATAGGTTTCGTAGAAGCGCTTGTGATCGCCGTAGACGGTGCGCATCATCGACGGCCAGGGCGCGCGCATCGCGAGGTTGCCGGCGGCCGGGTTGCCGTCGATCTCCTTGCCCTCGTCGTCGAGCAGTACCGGCTGCGCGCCGAAGAACGGCAGCGTCGCCGAGCCCGGCTTGGTCGGGATCGCGCCCGCCAGCGGCGTCAACATGTGCGCGCCGGTTTCGGTCTGCCACCAGGTATCGACGATCGGGCAGCGGCCGTTGCCGACGACATGGTAATACCATTCCCAGGCCTCGGGGTTGATCGGTTCGCCGACCGTGCCGAGCAGGCGAAGCGACCTGCGCTCGGTCTTCTTGACCGGCTCGTCGCCGGCGCCCATCAGCGAGCGAATCGCGGTCGGCGCGGTGTAGAAGATCGATACGTCGTGCTTGTCGCAGACCTGCCAGAAGCGGGAAATGTCCGGGTAGGTCGGGATGCCCTCGAACATCAGCGTGGTCGCGCCGTTGGCGAGCGGCCCGTAGACGATGTAGGTATGCCCGGTCACCCAGCCGACGTCGGCGGTGCACCAGTAAACCTCGCCGTCCTTGTAGTCGAACACGAGCTTGTGTGTCATCGCCGCCTGCAGGAGATACCCGCCGGTCGTGTGCAGCACGCCCTTGGGCTTGCCGGTCGAACCCGAGGTGTAAAGAATGAACAGCGGGTCCTCGGCGCTCATCATCTCCGGCTCGCACTCGGCCGATGCTTCTTTCATCGCCTCGTGGTACCAGACGTCGCGGCCGTCGGTCCAGTCGACCGGTTCGCCGCCGCGCTGGACGACGATCACGCTGGTCACGCCCGGGCACTCGCTGACCGCCTTGTCGGCGTTGGCCTTGAGCGGCACGCGCTTGCCGCCGCGCACCGACTGGTCGGCGGTGATCACGACCTGGCAGTCCGAGTCGTTGATCCGGTCGGCGAGCGCGTCGGGCGAGAAGCCGCCGAACACGATCGAGTGGACCGCGCCGATGCGCGTGCAGGCGAGCATCGCGACCGCGGCTTCGGGAATCATCGGCATGTAGATCGAAACCCGGTCGCCGCGCGCGACGCCCTGGGCCTTGAGTACGTTGGCGAACTTGCAGACTTCCTCGTGCAGCTCGCGATAGGTGATCTTGCGATCACGCTCGGGATTGTCACCTTCCCAGATGATCGCGACCTGGTCGCCGCGGGCGTCGAGATGGCGGTCGAGGCAGTTGTAGGAGACGTTCAACTCGCCGCCGTCGAACCACTTGATGTGCAGGTCGTCGGCGTCGAAACTCCAGTCGAGCACGCTGTTCCACGGCTTGAACCAGCTTAAGTATTTTTCCGCCTGTTCCGACCAAAAGCCCTCGGGGTCGTCGACCGATTGCTGGTACATGCTTTTATACTGCTCGGCGGTAATATTGGCCTGCGCGGCGAAAGCTTCCGGCACGGGATAGGTTTTGATCTCGGACATGATGCCTTCCTCGGGAATAGGAGTTGTCGATTGATGTCGTCCGGCAATGCTTACACAATCGATCGCGAGCGACAAGCGTCCTCCGGGCCATACGCGGCGGGCCGCGGGCTTAATTGATCTCGATCATCCTGCGTGGCAAATCGATTGACCCGACCGTCACTATCGGTAACACTTCGACGGGTCAGCGGTAACCAGGGGTAACACCGTGTCTTTGTTCACGACCGAAATCCGGCCAACGGAAATCACCGTCGTCGTGCTGATCGTCGCCCTGCTCGCGCTGCTGCCGCCGCTGCTGCGGCTGTGGCTTTCGCCCGACGCACCCTGGTTCCTGCCCTACCTCGTCTGGCTCGGCATCATCGGCCTGGCCTTCTGGCTGCAGCGCCTGCTCGGCAAGCATGCAATTTGAGCTCTGGCAGCTGTTTCTCGTCGGGGTGCTCTACCTCGGCCTGCTGTTCCTGGTCGCGACCGCGACCGACCGCGATTGGATCCCGCACTCGATCGCGAGCCATCCGCTGGTGTACACGCTGTCGATCGGCGTTTACGCGACCTCGTGGACCTACTACGGCAGCGTCGGCTTCGCCGAGAAAGAGGGTTTCAATTTCCTGACGATTTATCTCGGCACGACGCTCGCCTTTCTCGCCACGCCGATCCTGCTGCGACCGATCCTGAAACTGACCGAAACCTACCGGCTCGCGTCGCTCGCCGACCTGTTCGCGTTCCGCTTTCACAGCCAGGCCGCCGGCATTCTCGTAACCCTGCTGATGATGGCCGGCACTCTGCCTTACATCTCGCTGCAAATCCAGGCGGTGACGAACACGCTGCAGATCCTGACCGGCGAGACCGAGCAGCAATTGATCGCGTTGATGTTCTGCATCACGGTCGGGCTGTTCTCGATCCTGTTCGGCGCGCGCCATATCTCGCTGCGGGAGAAACACCGGGGCCTGGTCGTCGCGATCGCGTTCGAATCGCTGGTCAAGCTCATGGCGTTGCTGATCGTCGGCGCTTTCGCGGTGTTCGGCGTATTCGGCGGCTTCGGCGGTCTCAATCGCTACCTTGCCGAGCACCCGGAAGCCAGCCGCGCGCTGTTCGAGCCGGTGCGCGAGGGTCCCTGGGCGACGCTGATGCTGTTGTCGTTCGCCGCGGCCTTCCTGCTGCCGCGGCAATTCCACATGATTTTTGTCGAGAGTATCCGCCACAAGAACATCGAAACCGCGAGCTGGGCCTTCCCGCTGTTCCTGCTGCTGCTGAACCTGTCGATCCCGCCGATACTGTGGGCCGGGCAGTCGCTCGCGATCGGGATTCCGGCCGACTTCTACGTGCTCGGCATTACGCTCGAGAGCGGTTCGTCGCTGCTGCCGATCGTGACCTTCATGGGCGGCCTGTCGGCGGCCAGCGCGATGATCATCGTCACTACGATCGCGCTGGCGTCGATGTGTATGAACCACCTCGTGCTGCCGGCGAGTTTTCCGCCCAAGCTTAAACAGCACACCAACATTTACGAGTGGCTGCTGTGGGGCCGGCGCGTCGCAATCATGGCGATCGTCGGCATCGGTTACGCGTTTTATCTCGTGCAGGAAACCAATCCAGGTCTCGCCGGCCTCGGCCTGATCTCGTTCGTCGCAGTCGCGCAGTGCCTGCCCGGCATCGTCGGATTGCTCTACTGGCCGCGCGCCAACAAGAAGGGCTTCATCGCCGGCCTGGTCGTCGGCGCGTCGATCTGGGCGCTGACGCTGTTCATCCCGCTGTTCGAGCGCGCCGGCGTGATCGAGACGCTGTTTTTCACGATCCCGGGGCTCGCGATGAGCACGACCGACGCCGCGCTCTGGTCGCTGACGCTGAACGGGCTCGTGTTCGTTATCGTCTCGCTGCTGTCGCGGCAGTCGCACGACGAGCGCGAGGTCGCCGAAGCCTGCGGCCGCGAGAGTTTTCTGATTCCGACCGGCGAGGTCAAGGCCGCGTCGGTCGCCGAATTCGAGCAGCAGCTCGGCCACATCGTCGGCCAGGACATCGCCCGCAACGAGGTCAGTCGCGCGCTCGCCGACCTCGGCCTGGCCCCCGGCGAAATCACCCAGGCCGACCTGACCCGGCTGCGCGCGCAGATCGATCGCAACCTGTCGGCGCTGGTCGGGCCGGTGCTCGCGCGCATGATCGTCAACGAGCACCTGCAGATCGACCGCGCCGCGCAATCGGCGCTGGCCAACACGATCCAGTTCGTCGAGTCGAGCCAGGAAAAGTCGCGCAGCGAACTGCGCGGCGTGTCGAGCGAGCTCGACGCCCTGCGCCGCTTCCATTTCCAGGTGCTGCAGGACTTGCCGCTCGGCGTGGTCTCGATCGACGAGGCCGGCGTGATCGCAAGCTGGAACAAACAGATCGGCGCGCTCACCGGCATCGCCCAGACCGCTATCGTCGGCCGGCGTATCGACGAGATCGATGCCCCGTGGGACCGCATCCTCGCCACCTTCGTCGCCAGCGACGAGTACATGTTGCGCGAACTCAAGGTGCCGTTCGGCGACCGGGTCCGCGTGCTCAACCTGTTCAAGGCCGAGGTCGAACGCGAGCCCGAGGGCCGCGGCGGGATCGCGATCCTGATCGAGGATCACAGCGAACGCTACTGGCTCGAACAAAAGCTCACCCACAGCGAGCGCCTCGCATCGATCGGCCAGCTCGCGACCGGCGTCGCCCATGAAATCGGCAACCCGGTCACCGGTATCGCGTGCCTGGCCCAGGACCTGCGCGCCGATTTCGCCGACGCACCGCACGCCAGCGAGGGACTCGAACAGATTTTGACGCAGACCGACCGCATCGCGCGCATCGTCGGTTCGCTGTCGAACTTCAGCCATGCCGGCACGCCCGACGAAGCGCCGGCCGAAGCGCTGGCAATCGACCAGGTCATCGACGAGGCGGTCGGCCTGGTGTCGCTGTCGCACGCGGGCAAGCAGATGCGCTACGTCAATCGCGTCGATCCGGGCCTCAGGGTCGCCGGCTTCCCGCAGAAACTGATCCAGGTTTTCGTCAACCTGCTGAGCAACGCGACCGACGCGTCGGCGCCCGGGCAGACGATTACGATCAGCTCGACGCTGCTCGGCGGCCAGGTCCAGGTCTCGGTGCAGGATCAAGGCAAGGGAATCGCCGAGGAACACCTGTCGCGAATCTTCGAGCCGTTCTTCACCACCAAAACCGTCGGCGAGGGCACCGGACTCGGCCTGTCGCTGGCCTACAACATCGTCCAGGAGCACGGCGGCTCGATCGCGGTGTCGAGTAAGCCGGGCAAGGGTTGTCGCTTCGACGTACTGCTGGCCGGGATCGAGGAAGCCGCGATCGCGGAGGCGCAGGCATGAGCAACATTCTCGTCGTCGAGGACGAACCGATCATCCAGGAAAGCCTCGTCCGCCTGCTGCACCGCCAGGGCCACGAGGTCACCGGGGTCGCGTCGGTCGCCGAGGCCGAGGAAAACTCGATCAACATGTACGACCTGATCATTTCCGATCTGCGCCTGCCGGGCGAGCCCGGCACCGAGCTGATCGGCCGCGCGGCGCCGACGCCGGTGCTGATCATGACCAGCTACTCGACCGTGCAGTCGGCGGTCGAGGCGATGAAACAGGGCGCGGTGGATTACATCGCGAAGCCCTTCAACCACGACGAGATGATCCTGACGGTCAAGCGGATCCTGGAGCGTTCGAGCGTCGAGAAGCAGAACACCCTGCTCAAAAACGAGATCGCGCGGCATTACCCGGTCGACGGCCTGGTCGCCCATTGCGCGCCGATGCTCGAAGCGCTCGAGCGCGCGAGCAAGGTCGCGCCGACCGACACGACGGTGCTGGTCCAGGGGGAAACCGGCACCGGCAAGGAATTGATCGCGCGCGCGATCCACGCGCGCAGCGCGCGCCGCAAGCAGGCGCTGGTCAGCGTCAACTGCGCCGCGTTTGCCGACAACCAGGTCGAATCCGAACTCTTCGGCCACGAGCGCGGCGCTTTTACCGGCGCGCTGCAAATGAAGAAAGGCCTGATCGAGGAAGCCAACGGCGCGACCTTGTTTCTCGACGAGATCGGCGAGCTGTCGGTCGACGCGCAGGCGCGGCTGTTGCGCGTCCTGCAGGACAGTGAAATTCGCCGGGTCGGCGCCAACAAGGTCATCAGGGTCGACGTGCGCGTGCTCGCCGCGACCCGCATGAACCTGCGGCAAATGGTCGCCGACGGAAATTTTCGCGAAGACCTTTACTTTCGCCTCAACGTTTTCGAGATCAACCTGCCGCCGCTGCGCGAGCGCGGCTCCGATCTGCGCGCGCTGGCCGACGCAATCCTCGCGCGGGTGGCGCAACGCATTCATCGCCAGCAGATGCAGTTCAGCGACGAGGCCTATCGGCAGCTCGAACAATACACCTGGCCCGGTAACGTGCGCGAGCTCGAGAACGTGATCGAACGCGCGGTGATCCTCGCCGACGGCGAGCAGATCGAAGCCGATGATCTCGCGCTCAACACCGCGCAGACCGCGACCCAGTTGCCGCAATACGAACTCGAGGCGCGGCTGTCGCTCGACGATTACTTCGTCAGTTTCGTCAAGAAGTACCAGCGGCAATACAACGAAACCGAGCTCGCACGCATGCTCGGTATCAGCCGCAAGAATCTTTGGGAGAAAAGGCAGCGCCTCGATATCCCGTCGCGCAAGTCCTGCCGGCGGCCGGCGCAATGATGGACACTCCGGTCAAAGGCCTGTCGACGCAGATCGCGTCGACTATCCTCGCCGGCTTCAACCGCCACTTCACGATCTTCAGCAAGATCACCAAGGGCGCCAAGGAGCGCTTCGAGAGCGCCGACTGGCAAGCCGAGCGCGACGCGTCACGCGAGCGCATCAAGTTCTACGACACCCGCGTCAACGACGCGATCCGGGATCTGCAAAAGCTGTTCACGCTCGAGCCGTTCGACAGCCAGCTGTGGTTCGAAGTCAAGCGCGAGTACGTGCGCCTGATCAGCAACCACCTGCAGCCCGAGCTCGCCGAGACCTTTTACAACTCGGTATTTTGCGCGTTGTTCCATCGCGACTATTTCGGCAACGACTACATCTTCGTGCGCAGCGCGGTTTCGACCGAGTTCATCGACTCGGACAAGCCGTCCTATCACGTCTACTACCCGGCCAAACGCGGCTTCCGCGCGGCGATACGCCAGGTGCTGCTCGACGCCGGCTTCGACCTGCCGTTCGAGGACATCAACCGCGACCTGCGCAACATCATCCGCGCACTCGTGCGGCAGAAATTTCCGCGCCCGCGGCGGGCGCATCTCAATTTCCAGTTCCAGGTCATCAGCGCGCTGTTCTACCGCAACAAGGCGGCCTACATCGTCGGCCGCGCGATCAACTCGGACCGCGAAATTCCGTTCGCGGTGCCGGTCCTGCACAGCGGCAACCGCTCGGTCTACTGCGACGCGATCATCATCGGCACCCGCGGCCTGTCGCGCCTGTTCGAGTTTTCCTACGTCTATTTCATGGTCGACCACCCGGTGCCGTCGTCGATCGTCGGCTTCTTGCAGCGCCTGATCCCGGGCCGCAACAAGGAGTCGTTCTATTCCGCGATCGGGTTCCACAAACAGGGCAAGACCGTGTTCTACCGCGAGTTCCTGCATCACCTGAAGCATTCCGAGGATCAACTCGTGAGCGCGCCGGGAATCCGCGGCATGGTCATGGCGGTATTCACGTTGCCGTCCTACCCGTACGTGTTCAAGGTCATCCGCGACCGTTTTCCGCCGCCGAAGAAAACCACGCGCGAAGCGGTCCAGAATACCTACCGGCTGGTCAAGATGCACGACCGCGTCGGCCGCATGTCGGACGTCCTCGAATACTCGCACGTCGCGCTGCCGCGCGACCGCTTCGCCCAGGATCTGCTCGAGGAACTCTACGAAACCTGCGCCAACAGCATCAGCGAGGAAGGCAGGCAGATCGTGCTCAAACACGTCTACATCGAGCGCCGCATGACGCCGCTCAACATCGCCGTCGCCGAGGCCGACGACGCCTACCTGTCGAAACTGATGAGCGGCTACGGCGAAGCGATCAAGGAACTCGCCGGCGCCAACATCTTTCCCGGCGACCTGCTGATGAAAAACTTCGGCGTGACCGGCCAGGGCCAGGGGCGCATCGTGTTCTATGACTACGACGA
>JAHEKJ010000032.1 GCA_024638385.1 Gammaproteobacteria bacterium
CTTCGGTCGCGACCAGCGTCATCGTCGACGCGATCGCGATCGACGCGATCATCGAGTTGCAGTAGGACTCGAAGATGTCGGAGCCCATGCCGGCGACGTCGCCGACGTTGTCGCCGACGTTGTCGGCGATGACGCCCGGATTGCGCGGGTCGTCTTCCGGGATCCCGGCCTCGATCTTGCCGACCAGGTCGGCGCCGACGTCGGCGCTCTTGGTGAAGATGCCGCCGCCGACGCGCGAGAACAGCGCGACCACCGATGCGCCCATCGCGAAGCCGTGGATCGCGTGCAGCGATTCGACGTTGCCGGAGAAAATGAAGAACACGATTCCGAGGCCGAGCAGGCCGAGCGACGCCACCGCCAGCCCCATGATCGAGCCGCCGAAGAAAGCCACGGTCAACGCCGCCGCCGCGCCTTCCTTGTGCGCCGCGGTCGTGGTCCGCACATTGGCGCGGGTGGCGGTATTCATGCCGATGTAACCGGCGGTACCGGAAGCGAGCGCGCCGAGCAGGAAGCAAAAGGCGGTGGCACCGTCGAGAAAAATGAATAGCAGAATCAGCAAGATAGTGGCGAAAATCGCCAGCATCTTGTATTCGCGCTTCATGAAAACCATCGCGCCGAGATGGATCTGGTCGCCGATCGCGACGACCTTGCCTTCGCCGCTGGGATAAGCCTTGACCGCCGCGTACACCTTGTAGGCCGCGAACAGCCCGAAGGCACCGATAATGGGCGGCAACAGGTTGATTATTTCCATATTTATTCCCCAAAAATAAAGCCGGAGGCGGTTGGATATTTGCCCCGCTGAAGCGCGGGGTTCGAAAAACCGCGCGAATAATAACGGTTTTCGTATCCGGAATGAAACTTCTTTGCATTATTTCGAACCTTTTTGAACTATTTTTCTGGTATTGTCGCCAGATACGCGGGCGTGCCGGGAGACCCCAGGGTTACAATCCGTTTCCATGTCGAAGCGCGAGCAGTTAAAAGACGATTATCTGGAAAATAGGCTGATTCGACGCCGTCTTGTCCTGTCCGCGATATTTATCGTATTGCTGCTCGGCACCGTGCTCGGGCGGCTCTACCAGCTGCAGGTCGTCGAGCACGAGTATTTCCAGACCCTGTCCGACAGCAACCGCGTGCGGATCAAGGCGCTGCCGCCGACCCGCGGGCTGATATTCGACCGCAACGGCGTCGTCATGGCGAACAACCTGCCGGCCTATCGCCTCGAGCTGGTTCTCGAGCAGGTCGACGACCTCGACGCGACGCTGGTGCGGCTGAAGGACTTCGTCGACTACAGTGACCTGGATCTGAATCGTTTCGAGCAGGCGGCGCGGCGCCGGCGGCCGTTCGAGAGCGTGCCGCTGCGGCTCAATCTCGATGACGAGGAAGTCGCGCGACTGGCCGTCAACCTGCACCAGTTCGAGGGGGTCGAAATCAATGCCCGCCTGACCCGCCACTATCCGCAGGGCGCGCACGCAGTGCACGCGCTCGGTTACGTCGGCCGGATCGACGAGCGGGATCTCAACGAGGTCGACGAGGTCGACTACGCCGGCAGCACGCACATCGGCAAGCTCGGGCTGGAGAAATTCTACGAGGACGAGCTGCACGGAACGGTCGGCGTGCAGCAGGTCGAGGTCAACGCCCGCGGCCGGACCCTGCGGGTGCTGACCGAGACCCCGCCGATCCAGGGCAATAATCTTCATTTGACGATCGACAGCCGACTGCAGCGGGTCGCCGAGGAAGCCTTCGTCGGCCAGAACGGCGCCGCGGTCGCGATCGATCCGAACAGCGGCGAGATCCTGGCGCTGGTATCGATGCCGGTTTTCGATCCCAACGAGTTCGTCAACGGCATCAGCGTCGAAGATTACAGCCAGCTGCGCGATTCGCCGGACCGCCCGCTGTTCAATCGCGCGTTGTCGGGTCAGTACCCGCCGGGTTCGACGACCAAGCCGTTTTTTGGCCTCGGCGGCCTCGAGGGAGCGGTCGCGCAGAAGGACCGGCACACCTGGTGCGGCGGTTATTACCAGTTGCCGAACGAAGAGCGCAGGTACCGCGACTGGAAGAAGGAGGGCCACGGCCTGATGAATCTGAACGACGCGATCGTGCAGTCCTGCGACGTTTACTTTTACGATCTCGCCTACCGCATGGGCATCGACCGCATGTCGGCGTTTCTCGCGCACTTCGGTTTCGGCGTCAAGACCGGCATCGACAGCACCGGCGAGCGCGACGGCCTGTTGCCGTCACGCGAATGGAAACGGCGCACCGAGAACATGCCGTGGTTTCCGGGCGAGACGCTGATCACCGGCATCGGCCAGGGCGCGCTGCTGACGACGCCGCTGCAGCTCGCCAACTCGACCGCGGCATTGGCGAAGCGCGGCAAGCGCTTCCGGCCGCATCTCGTGCGCTCGGTCCAGCAAATCACCGACCAGAGCCACGTCGAGTACGAGATCGCCGAGGCCGGACATTACCGGATCCAGCGCGAAGCCAACTGGAACCACGTGCACCGGGCCATGGTCGACGTCGTCCATAACATTCGCGGCACCGCCCACCGCATCAGCCAGGGCATCCAGTACCAGGTTGCCGGCAAGACCGGCACCGCGCAGGTCTTCGAGGTCGCCCAGGACGAGGAGTACGACGAGGAGGAGGTTGCCGAGAAACTGCGCGATCACGCGTTGTTCATCAGTTACGCGCCGGCCGACGCGCCCCGCATCGCGGTCGCGGTCATCGTCGAGAACGGCGGCCACGGCAGTTCCGTGGCGGCGCCGATCGCGCGCCGAATCATGGACGCTTACCTGCTGGACGAGACATGAGCCACGGGATCGACGTCGAATCGGCCTCGCTGACGCGGCGCGTGCTCGACGCGCTCAGGCTCGACCCGGTGCTGTTATTCCTCGTAGTCGTGCTGGCGCTGTTCGGTTGCATGGTGCTCTACAGCGCGAGCGGCTCGAGCGACGCGCTGGTGGTGCGCCAGGCAACGCGCCTGGTGGTCGCGCTGTTGCTGCTGGTCGCGGCCGCCAACCTGCCGCTGCGCGTGTTGCGCAAGATGTCCTGGTGGCTCTACCTCGGCGGCCTGCTGCTACTGCTCGCGGTGATGTATTTCGGCGAGATCGGCAAGGGCGCGCAGCGCTGGCTCGATCTCGGCATTGTCCGCTTCCAGCCGTCCGAGATTCTCAAGCTCGCGGTGCCGATGATCGTCGCCGCCTATCTCGCCGACCGGGTTTTGCCGGTCGGCTGGAAAGAATTGCTGGTGTCGCTCGTGCTGGTCATGATCCCGGTTTTGATGATTGCCCGCCAACCCGATCTCGGCACCGCGATCCTGGTCGGCAGCGCTGGCTTCTTCGTGCTGTTTCTCGCCGGCGTCCGTTGGCGCGTCATGATCAGCTTCGGCGTGTTCCTGTCACTGATGGCGCCGCTGCTGTGGAAGTTCGCGCTGCACGATTACCAGCGCAATCGTATCCTGACGCTGCTCAACCCCGAGAGCGATCCGCTCGGTTCGGGTTATCACATCATCCAGTCGAAGATCGCGATCGGTTCGGGCGGCGTCTACGGCAAGGGTTGGCTCAACGGCACCCAGTCGCAACTCGACTTCATTCCGGAGCGCTCGACCGATTTCATCTTCTCGGTTTTCGGCGAGGAATTCGGGTTTTTCGGCAGCGTGGTCTTGATCTTGATCTATCTCACGATTATTTTCCGCGGCCTGTACATCGCGGCGCACGCCAACGACAATTTCGGCCGGCTGCTGGCCGGTGCGTTGAGCCTGACGTTCTTTGTCTACCTCTTCGTCAATACCGGCATGGTCGCCGGTATTCTGCCGGTGGTCGGCGTGCCCCTGCCGTTGATCAGCTACGGCGGCACGTCGATGGTCACGTTGATGGTGGGATTCGGATTAATCATGGCGATTCGCTCGTCGAGGCGATTTCTGATTTGATGAAAAAAATTGTTTTGGGATTGAGCCTGCTGCTGCCGCTGAAGGCGCAGGCGCTGGAACTCGTTGCCGGCGCCTACCAGGGTCGCGCCGACGTGGCCGCCTTCATCACGCGGATGGCGGGCGAGACGGGTTACACCGAAACGGAACTCGTCGACCTTTTCGCGCGGGTCGAGAAACAGGAACACCTGTTCGCGCAGCTCGATCGGCCGGCCGAAAAGGAACTCGACTGGTATCAGTATCGCGCAATCTTCGTCAAGGACAAGCGTATTGCGCGCGGCGTCGAATTCTGGCGGCGACACCGCGAGTTGCTTATGGAAGTCAGCGAAAAGACCGGCGTGCCGGCCGAGATCATCGTCGCGATCATCGGCGTCGAAACCTTCTACGGCATCTACAAGGGCAAGGAGCCGGTGTTCGACAGCCTCGTCACGCTCGCCTTCGACTATCCTCGCCGGGCAAAATTTTTCATGCGCGAGCTGGAGCAGTTCCTGTTGCTCGCCAGGGAGCAGGGATTCGATCCGCGCGCGCTGCGCGGCTCCTATGCCGGCGCGATGGGCGTGCCGCAATTCATTTCGTCGAGCTACCGCAACTACGCGGTCGATTTCGACCAGGACGGCCAGGTCAACTTGTTCGACAGCATTCCGGATATCGCCGCGAGCGTCGCCAATTACTTCGTCAAGCACGGCTGGCGGCGCGACGGCCGCGTCGCGCGACCCTTGTCGCTGGCCGAGGATCATGCGCTCGAAGGGCTCGAACCCGGGGTCAGGCCGGCGTATCGCTGGGCCGACCTGAAGCAACGCGGGCTGCGGTCGCAGTTCCAGATCGAGGACGACGCGTCGGTGTCGCTGATCCGCCTGCAACAGCGCGAGCGAGCCGAGTACTGGGTCGGGTTCCAGAATTTTTACGTCATCACGCGTTACAATCACAGCGAGCTCTACGCGATGGCGGTTTATCAGCTGGCCAAATTGATCAGCCACCAGTACAAGAAATCGATATGATCGCGCGCGGCGGAATCGTCCTGTTCGCGGCGAGCACGCTCGCTGCCTGCACCTTCGGCGTGCCGATCGGCGAGCGTGGCGCGGTCCCGCGCGTGGGAGTCCCGTCGGTCAACCGTTCCGAGCAGGGCAATCCTTCCTCGTACGTCGTCTACGGTCGGCGCTACTTCGTGCTCGACGATGCGGACGGCTTTCGCCAGCGCGGGCTGGCCTCGTGGTACGGCACCAAGTTTCACGGCCGGCGCACGTCGAGCGGCGAGGTCTACGACATGTACGCGATGACCGCCGCGCACAAGACGCTGCCGATTCCGATCTACGTGCACGTGCACAATCTCGACAACGGCCGCTCGACGGTCGTCAAGGTCAACGACCGCGGCCCGTTCATCGAAGGTCGCATCATCGATTTGTCGTGGGCCGCCGCGCGCAAGCTCGGCATCGACGGCCCCGGCACCGCCAACGTCGAAATCAGCGTACTCGAAGCCGGCCAGGTCGAGCCCGATGACGAGGTGCGCACGATTGCGCTGGCCGACGCGGCGGCGCAGGACGTGCCGCTATTCGTGCAGACCGGTTCCTTTTCGAACTACGTCAATGCCACCAACATGGTCCGCTCGCTGCTCGCGCTCGACGAGTCGGCGGTCAAGATCTCGCGCCTCGAGACCGATGCGGGCGCACTCTACCGGGTTCGCGTCGGGCCGCTCTACGACATGGACGAAGCCAATGCGATCCTGCAGCGACTCAGGGACAAGGGATTTCAGACCGCGCGCATCGTCGTCGCCGAGGAACGCGCCAGACCTTGAGAGCGAATGAGCTGACCGCTACAATCGCGACCTTTCGATAGCCGCTGCCATGATCCCGATGAAACCGTTCTTGCCGATTCTCGGCCTCTTGATGACGCTGGCCGCCGGCGCCGGGCAGGCCGCGGCCAAACCGATCCCGGATCCGCCGGCGATCGACGCCAGCAGTTACTTCCTGATCGATTTCGATTCCGGCCGCGTGCTCGCGGAAAAGGATCCGGACAAGTCGATCGAGCCGGCGAGCATCACCAAGCTGATGACCGCTTACCTCGTCGACAAGGCGATCGCCGACGGCGACATCGCGCTCGACGAGCGGGTCACGATCAGCGAGAAAGCCTGGCGCATGCAGGGCTCGAAGATGTTCGTCGAGGTCGGCAAGCAGGTATCGGTCGAGGACCTGATCAAGGGCCTGGTCATCCAGTCGGGCAACGACGCCAGCGTCGCACTGGCCGAGCACGTCGCCGGCTCCGAGGATGCCTTCGTCGGCTACATGAACCACCAGGCGAACCTGCTGGGCATGCGCAACACGAATTTCACCAACGCCACCGGCTGGCCGGACGAAAATCATTACAGCAGCGCGCGCGACATCGCGTTGCTGACGCGCGCGGTGATTCGCGATTTCCCGGAAACCTATCGCCTGTATCGCGAGAAGGAGTACACCTTTAACGATATCCGCCAGTTCAACCGCAATCGGTTGCTGTGGCGCGACCCGACCGTCGACGGGGTCAAGACCGGGCATACCGAATCGGCCGGCTGGTGTCTGGTCGCGTCGGCGCAACGCGGCGACATGCGCCTGATATCGGTCGTCATCGGCACCGACTCGGACAAGGCGCGCACCCAGGCCAGCCAGGCCTTGCTGAACTACGGTTACCGATTTTTCGAGACGCACCGGCTCTACCGCGCCGAGGACATACTCAAGACCGCGCGCATCTGGTACGGCGACCAGGAGCAGGTGTCGATGGGCGTCGGCAAGGATATCTATATCACGATTCCGCGCGGTCGCTACCGCGATCTCGATGCGTCGATGGAGATCGACACCGAAATCGCGGCGCCGGTCGAGCGCGGCCAGCAGCTGGGGCAGGTCAATATCCGCCTGGACGACGAGCTGATCGTCAGCGAACAAATCGTCGCGATGCAGACGGTCGCCGAAGGCAGCCTGTTCACGCGCGCGCTGGACAGTATCAAGCTGATGTTTCGCTGATGGTCGCCGAGCTGGAACCCGGTCAGTCGGCGCTCGCGCTGCTCGATTACCCGAGCCGTTACGCGCTCAAGGTGTTCGGCGTTCCGGGCGCCGAGTTCGAACGCGCGGTGCTCGAGCTGGTGCGCGCGCGTTGTCCCCAGGCCGAGCACATCGAAATCGGCCGGCGCCTGAGCAGCGGCGGCAAGTACCTCGCGCTGACGCTGACCTTCACGGTCTACAGCCAGCGCCAACTCGAAGAAATCTACCACGACCTGTACGCCTGCGAGCAGGTCGTCATGTCGCTGTAAGCGCAACAGGCAACTTCGCCGGACTGGTGTAAACTCCGGGTCATGAGCGCCCCGAACCTCGCCGACCTTGCCCCGCCCGCCGCTCTGGCGCCGCTGCGCGTGCGCCGAGTCGGGGCAACCGACTATGTCGAAACCTGGGACGCGATGAAGGCTTTCACCGCAAACCGTGATGCCGCGACCGCCGACGAGCTGTGGATCACCGAGCATCCGCCGGTTTTCACCCAGGGCCTGAACGGTCGTGCGGAACACCTGCTGGCGCCGGGCGATATTCCCGTCGTGCAGATCGATCGCGGCGGCCAGGTCACCTACCACGGCCCGGGCCAGCTCGTGCTCTATTGCCTGCTCGACCTGCCGCGGCTCGGCCTCGGCGTCAAGGGCCTGGTCGCGCTGATCGAGCGTTCGATCGTCGAATGGCTCGCCGGTTATGGCATCGACGCGCAAACGCGCAGCGGCGCGCCGGGGGTCTACGTCGGCGCGGCCAAGATCGCGGCGCTCGGATTGCGCATTCGAAAAGGATGTTGCTATCATGGCCTGAGCCTGAACGTCGACATGGATCTCGAACCGTTCAGCCGGATCAATCCGTGCGGCTACGCGGGGCTCGCGGTAACCCAGCTGCGGGATCTCGGCGTCAGCCTCGCGGTCGAACAGGCGGGCGCCGGGCTCGCGGCGCAACTGACAGGAAATCTCGTTGAAAAAGCATCAGGTCGAACAGGGCGTTAAACTCAAGGGCGCCGACAAGGTCGCGCGCATCCCGATCAAGGTCGTGCCGTCGACGCAGGTCAAGCGCAAGCCGTCGTGGATTCGCGCCAAGGCGCCGACGGGTAAGCGAGTACAGGAGCTGAAGGCGCGATTGCGGGAAAATCATCTGCACACGGTCTGCGAGGAAGCCTCGTGCCCGAATCTTGGCGAATGCTTTTCCAAGGGCACCGCGACCTTCATGATCATGGGCGATATCTGCACGCGGCGCTGCCCGTTTTGCGATGTCGGCCACGGCCGCCCGAACCCGCTCGATGCCGACGAGCCGCGCCATCTCGCCGAAACCATTCGCGACATGGGCCTGCGCTACGTCGTCATCACGTCGGTCGACCGCGACGATCTGCGCGACGGCGGCGCGCGGCATTTCGTCGACTGCATCCTCGAGACGCGTCGACTCAATCCCGAGATCAAGATCGAAATCCTGACCCCGGATTTTCGCGGGCGCATGGACGTCGCGCTCGAGATCATGACCGCCGCGCCGCCCGATGTCTTCAACCACAACCTTGAGTCGGTGCCGTCGCTGTACAGGAAGATTCGCCCCGGATCGGACTACCAGTGGTCGCTCGACCTGTTGCGCCGCTTCAAGGCGATGCATCCCGGCGTGCCGACCAAGTCCGGGCTGATGCTCGGTCTCGGCGAGGATCTCGACGAGGTCCGGCAGGTGCTGCGCGACATGCGCGCGCATGACATCAACATGCTGACGCTGGGGCAGTACCTGCAGCCGAGCCTCGACCACCTCGCGGTCGAGCGCTTCGTGACGCCGGAAGAATTCGACGAACTCGGCGCCTACGCCGAATCGCTCGGCTTCGACCAGGTTGCGAGCGGGCCGATGGTGCGCTCGTCCTATCACGCCGACCTGCAGGCCGAAGCCGTCCTCTGATCCTGGCTTGTCTCGCGAGGGGTCGCGGCCAATCGCATCAACCCGAGCCATCCGAGGTTCTTTCCCGGGACCGGGCGGTTGGCCTTCGGCTACCCTCGCGGCCCACGAAATTCGTGGCCCGCTCGGCAACCGCCCTAACGACCCGGGAAAGAACCTCGGATGGCTCTCCGACGCGAGGCGCCTACGTGGTTTGATCTTCGCTTACTTTCAAGGCCGGTCTTGCCTTCGTCTCCACAGCGGGCGGGGCCAGTCGCCGGAGTTTGTTCCGGATGGCTCGATTATCGCAACGAGTACCCGAGCCGCATACTGGCGATCACTGGTCGTAGACGGTGGCGATGGGTTCGCGCTTGTGCGCGGTCGCGAGGTAGATTTCGACGATGCGCTTTTCGACCGCGGCGTCGACCTTGCGGCCCTCGAGGAAATCGTCGATCTGCTCGTAGGTCAGACCGAGCGCCTCCTCGTCGGGTTTGCCCGGCGTGAGAGTCTCGAGGTCGGCCGTCGGCGCCTTCGATATGATCTTCTTCGGCGCGCCCAGGTGCGCCGCGACCTGCCGGATCTGGCGCTTGTTCAGGCCGAACAGCGGAATGATGTCGACCGCGCCGTCGCCGTACTTGGTGTAGAAGCCGGTGACGTTTTCCGCGGAATGGTCGGTGCCGAGCACGAGCCCGCCGAGCAGGCCGGCGATCTCGTATTGCGCGATCATGCGCATGCGCGCCTTGACGTTGCCGCGGGCGAAGTCGAGGGCGGCATCGTCGTGCTCGTCGAGGCTCGCTTCGGCGAGTCCGGCGAGGGTCGATTCGTGAATTGCGTCGCTGCCGGGCCGCACGTCGACCGCGACGCGATGCGTCGGCTGGATGAAGTCGAGCGCGGCTTGCGCATCGTCCTCGTCGGCCTGGGTGCCGTAGGGCAGGCGCACCGCGACGAAGCGATAGTCGCCGTCCTCCTGGTTGAGCTCCTCGACCGCGAGCTGCGCGAGGCGCCCGCAGGTGCACGAGTCGACGCCGCCGCTGATGCCGAGCACCAGGGTCCGCATGCCGCTCAACTCGAGCTGATACTTGATGAAGTCGACCCGGCGGCGAATCTCGAAGCCGACCTTGATTTCGGGCTGCACTTTCATTGCAGCGACGATTTCGGACTGTTTCATGGTAGCGCTCAGTAGGCAATCGGATGGCGGCGATAGACGGCGTTGATGTCGTCGAGCACCTCGCCCGTCAGCTCGATCCGGGCCGCCCCGAGGTCGTTTTCGAGCTGTTCGATGCTGGTCGCGCCGATGATGCTCGAGGTCACGAACGGGCGCTGGTTGCAAAACGCGATGGCCATCTGCGCCGGGTCGAGGCCATGCTTGCGCGCAACCTCGAGATAGGCGTCGATCACCGGCCAGACCAGCTCATTGGCGCGACCGAACAGGTCGGGGGTGATGGTCTTGCGCGAGCCGGCCGGGAGCTTGCCATCCTGGTACTTGCCGGTCAACAGGCCCGCGCCGAGCGGCGAATAGGGCAACAGGCCGACCCGCTCGTGGTGCGACAGCTCGGCGAAATCGAGATCGTGCGTGCGGTAGAGCAGGTTGTACTCGTTTTGCACCGAGACCACGCGCGGCAAGCCGTTGGCGTCGGCAATGCGCAGGAATTGCATCGTGCCCCAGCAGGTTTCGTTCGACAGGCCGATCGTGCGGATCTTGCCCTCGGTGACGAGTTCGGCGAGGCAGGACAGGGTCTCGCCGACGTGCTCGAGCGTCGCCGCCGTATCCTGCGAACTCGGGTCGTACTTCCAGTTTTGGCGAAAATGGTAAGAGCCGCGGTTCGGCCAGTGCAGCTGGTAAAGGTCGATCGTGTCGGTTTGCAGGCGGCGCAGGCTGCCCTCGAGGGCGAGGCGGATTTTCTTCGGGCCGATTTCCATGCCGTCGTGCAGGTACTCCTGGCCCTTGCCGGCGACCTTGCTCGCGAGGATTACGTCGCCGCGGCGACCCGACTTGCCGATCCAGGTGCCGATGATTTCTTCGGTACGACCGAGAGTTTCGGCGGACATCGGGTTCGACGGGTAGAGTTCGGCGGTGTCGATGAAGTTGACGCCGTGATCGAGCGCGCAATCGATTTGCGCGTGACCCTCGGCCTCGCTGTTCTGGGTGCCCCAGTTCATCGAACCGAGGCAGATTTCGCTGACCCTGATTTCGCTCGTGCCGAGCGTATTGAATTTCATCGTCCGCTCGCGGGCTCGGAAAAACAGGGCGAATACTACCAGTCGGCGCGATCCCGGCCAACCGGCCGAGCGCCCCAATGCGGTGCGCTTCAGCGACCGCTCAGTTGTGCAACCCGCACTCGCGCGTCAGGCCGAGAAAACGCGTCTGTTCTTCGCTCATGCCGGGTTCGAGCGGCCGGCTCAGGTGGCGGTCGCCGACCGACTGGTAACCCTGTTCCCACAGCGGGTGAACGGGCAGCTTGTGGCGCGTCAGGTAGCGGTGCACATCGCGCCGCCGCCAGTCGATGATCGGATGGATCTTGTAACGGCCCTGCTGCACGCGCAGGACCGGCAGGTCGCGGCGGCTGCCGGCCTGCTCGCGCCGCAGACCCGAGTACCAGCTGCCGACCCCGAGTTCGCCGAGCGCGCGTCGCATCGGTTCGACCTTTTGCAGCGCGTTATAGCGGTCGATGCCGCGCTTGCCATCGGTCCACAAGCGGCCGTGGCGCGCTTCGAGCCAGGCCGGCGACAGCGTTGGACGGTAAACCTCGAGGTTGAGCCGGAGGCGTTCGCTGAGCGCGTCGACGTAGTGATAGGTTTCGGCGAACAGATAGCCGGTATCGATCAGGATGACCGGGATGTCGGGCCGATAGCGGGTAACGAGATGCAGCATGACCGCGCTCTGGATGCCGAAACTCGACGCCAGCGCATGCTCGCCCGGCAGGTAGTCGAGCGTCCAGCAGACGCGCGCCTCGGCCGGCATTTTCTCGAGCGTGGGGTTGGCGCGCAGCAGCGCGAACTCGTCGTCGCCGGACGGGGGCGGTGTGCTTGGTTTTGAATTCACGGCGATCCTCGCGGTCTGGCGAGCGGGTTGTTGCCCGCGACATGACCGGATTGTGCCGCGATCAGGATATCAGGCAAACTGATTAATCGTGATTTTGTATCGGTTTGTAAGATATCTGGCGGGATGCCGGATCAGGACGGATTACCGTAATTCAACTCGATGATACGTTCGGTGTCGCGCGCCAGCACGTCGAGCTCGAGCGCGCGGTAGGCGCGCAGCTGCAATTCGAGCGCACGCCGGATCGTCGGGGTGCCCTGAAAGTTTTGCAGGATGTAGTGGGTGCGGTTGACGACCGCGACCCAGGCTTCGCGCGAGGCGTAGTACTCGGCGGTGCTCAGATCCGCTCGCGCAAGCTGATTGCGCAGGTAAATCATGCGTTTGCGCGCATCGGTGACGTAGCGGCTCTCGGGATAGCGTTGCACGAGCAGGCGAAAATCGTTGTAGGCGGTCAGCAACAGATTCTTGTCGTAAGCCGAAAGGTCGCGTTCGCTGAAGACGTCCAGGATTGTGCCGCCACGCTCGAAGTTGACCAACCCCTTCAAATAGTAGGCGTAATCGACCGTCGGATGGCGCGGGTGCAGCTTGATGAACCGGTCGATCGCGCTGATCGCCGAGTCGGGCTCGTTGAACTTGAAATAGGCGTAGGCGACGTCGATTTGCGCCTGGGTTGCATGTTTGCCGAACGGAAAGCGGGACTCGAGCGTCTCGTAGTACTCGATCGCGGTCAGATAATTGCCCTTGTCGAGCTCGTTGCGCGCGCGCTGGTAGAACTGTTCGGCGGTCCAGTCGGCGGTGACGTCGATTTCCTTGGCCGGGCCGCAGCCGACCGCGACGCAAGCGATGAGGGCGAAAAGCAGGTAACGCATCGGACGAATGACCGGCGGCTCCCGGTTGCTGGTCTGAAGGGCATGCAGTATAACCAGCGCATGAAATTAATTCAGCAACGTTTCGAGATCGATCGCGAACATGCCGGCGACCGTCTCGACCAGGTGTTGCATCGGCTGTTGCCGGACTATTCGCGCAGCCGCATCCAGGGCTGGATCCGGCAGGGATTCGTTTACCTCAACCAGGCCGATTGCAAGCCCCGGCAAAAGGTCTTCGACGGCGACGTCGTCGATCTCGACGTGCCCGAACGGATCGAAACCGGCGATCGGCCCGAGACGCTGGAGTTCGAGGTCCTGCACCGCGACGCGGCGCTTTTCGTTGTCAACAAACCCGCCGGACTGGTCGTTCATCCGGCGGCCGGACATCGCGACGGCACGCTGGTCAACGGTCTGCTCGCGCTTGACCCGGGCCTCGCCCGGCTGCCGCGCGCCGGCATCGTCCATCGCCTCGACAAGGACACCACCGGGGTCATGGTCGTCGCGCGCACGCTCACCGCGCACGCGTGGCTGGTCGCTCGCTTGCAGGCACGCGAAGTCACGCGCGAATATCTCGCGATTTGCCGTGGCGTGGTCACCGCCGGGCGTCGAATCGAGACCGGCATCGCACGCCATCCGCGCGAGCGCAAGAAAATGTCGGTGCAGGCGCGCGGCAAGCCGGCGATCACGCAACTCGAAGTCCTGAGCCGGTTCCGCCATCACAGCCTGTTGCGACTCAGGCTCGAAACCGGTCGCACTCACCAGATCCGGGTGCATCTCGCGCACATACGCTATCCGCTGATCGGCGACCCGGTCTATGGCGGCCGCGGCCGCGTCGCCGCCGGCGTGGTGCCGGAACTGGCGTCGCGAATCGAAGGTTTCGGTCGCCAGGCGTTGCACGCCGAGCGCCTGAGCTTCGTCCACCCGGCCAGCCGCGAAGCGGTCGAGTTCACGGCGCCGCCGCCGGCCGATTTCGCGGCCCTGCTCGAGGCCCTCGAAACCCATGATTGAGACCGTCGCGCCGCGCTGGAATGCGCCGCCGCAGGTGCGCGCGCTCTGCACCACCCGTCGCGGCGGCGTCAGCCGGCCGCCTTTCGACGATTTCAATCTCGGCCTGCACGTCGGCGACGATGACGCCGACGTGCGCCGCAATCGCGATCGCCTGGTCGCGGATCTCGGCTTGCCCGGCGAGCCCGACTGGATCCGGCAAACGCACGGCACGCGGGTCGTCCGGCTGGAGCGCGACCGCGATCGCGACGCCGACGCCGCGGTCACGCGCGAACCGGGCAGGGTCGCGGTCGTCATGATCGCCGATTGCCTGCCGATTCTCGTCGCCAGCCGTGACGGCCGCGAAATCGCCGCGATCCACGCCGGCTGGCGTGGTCTCGCCGCGGGCGTCGTCGAGGCAGCGCTCGAACGCATCGAATCGCCGCGCGGCGAATTGCTGGCGTGGATCGGCCCCGGCATCACGCGCGCGCATTTCGAGGTCGGCGACGACGTGCGCGACGCCTTCGCCAGGCGTCTCGATGAGACGCCCGGATATTTCGAGGCGCACGGGCCGGGACGCTGGCTCTGCGATCTGCCCGGTCTCGCCGCGCACGTGCTCGCGCGCGCCGGCGTCGGCGAGGTCGCGCGCGATTCGCATTGCACCTACCGCGACCGCGAGCATTTTTTTTCCTACCGGCGGGAGCGCGCGACCGGGCGCATGGCGGCGCTGATCTGGATCGAACCGGCGGCCGCGGCGCGGGCTTGAAAACGCCCCGGCTACACCCACATAACCCTGTAATTTTTAATGTTTAGAGGATGGCATCCATGCGAATGGATCGATTGACCAGCAAATTTCAGGAGGCCCTTGCCGACGCGCAATCGCTCGCGGTCGGGCGCGATCACCAGTTCATCGAGCCGGTGCATCTGATGATCGCCTTGCTCGACCAGCAGGGCGGTTCGGTGCGCCCGCTGTTGTCGCGCGCCGGGGTCAATTTCAATCGGCTGCGCTCGCAGCTCGGCGAACTGCTCGACAAGTTGCCGCAGGTCGAAGGCGCCGGCGGCGAGCTGCACATCTCGAATTCGCTCGGCAAGTTGCTCAACGTGACCGACAAGCTCGCACAGGAGCGCAAGGACCAGTTCATCTCGAGCGAGCTGTTCGTGCTCGCCGCGCTCGACGACAAGGGCCCTCTGAAGGACGCCCTGACCGCGGCCGGCGCCGACAAGCAGGCGATCGCCGAGGCCGTGGATGCGATTCGCGGCGGCCAGTCGGTCGACAGCGCCGGCGCCGAGGACCAGCGTATGGCGCTGGAGAAATACACGATTGACCTGACCGAGCGCGCCGAGCAGGGCAAGCTCGACCCGGTCATCGGCCGCGACGAGGAAATCCGCCGCGCGATTCAGGTTCTGCAGCGGCGCACCAAGAACAACCCGGTGCTGATCGGCGAACCCGGTGTCGGCAAGACCGCAATCGTCGAGGGCCTCGCCCAGCGCATCATCAACGGCGAGGTCCCCGAAGGTCTCAAGAACAAGCGCGTGCTCGCGCTCGACATGGGCGCGCTGATCGCCGGCGCCAAGTTTCGCGGCGAATTCGAGGAACGCCTGAAGGCCGTGCTGCACGATCTGGCCAAGCAGGAAGGGCAGATCGTCCTGTTCATCGACGAGATGCACACGATGGTCGGCGCCGGCAAGGCCGAGGGCTCTATGGATGCGGGTAACATGCTCAAGCCCGCGCTTGCGCGCGGCGAACTGCACTGTATCGGCGCGACCACGCTCGACGAGTACCGCAAATACGTCGAAAAGGACGCCGCGCTCGAGCGCCGCTTCCAGAAGGTGCTGGTGGAGGAGCCGAGCGTCGAGGACACGATCGCGATCCTGCGCGGCCTGAAGGAGCGTTACGAGGTGCATCACGGCGTCGACATCACCGACCCGGCGATCGTCGCCGCGGCGACGCTGTCCTACCGCTACATCACCGACCGCCAGCTGCCTGACAAGGCGATCGACCTGATCGACGAGGCCGGCAGCCGGATTCGCATGGAAATCGATTCCAAGCCCGAGGAAATGGACCGGCTCGAGCGCCGCCTGATCCAGCTCAAGATCGAGCAGGAAGCGCTGAAGAAGGAAAGCGACGCGGCGAGCAAGAAGCGCAAGCAATCGCTCGAAGAAGAAATCGACAAGCTCGAGCGCGAGTATTCCGATCTCGAGGAGATCTGGAAGTCGGAAAAAGCCTCGCTGCAGGGAACGACGCACATCAAGGAAGCCCTCGAACGCGCGCGCCTCGATCTCGAGACGGCGCAGCGCGCGGGCGACCTCGCGCGCATGTCCGAGCTGCAGTACGGCCGCATTCCCGAGCTCGAGAAGCAGCTCGAGCAGGCGGCCGATGTCGAGCAGGACATGCGCCTGCTGATCAACAAGGTCGGCGAGGAAGAGGTCGCCGCGGTGGTCTCGCGCTGGACCGGGATCCCGGTGTCGAAGATGCTCGAGTCGGAAAAGGAAAAACTGCTGCAAATGGAAGATCGCCTTGCCGAGCGCGTGGTCGGCCAGCAAGAGGCGGTCAGGGCCGTGTCCGACGCGATCCGGCGCTCGCGCGCCGGCCTCGCCGACCCGGCGCGGCCCAACGGCTCGTTCCTGTTCCTCGGCCCCACCGGGGTCGGCAAGACCGAGTTGACCAAGGCGCTGGCGCAGTTCCTGTTCGATACCGAGGACGCGATGGTGCGTATCGACATGTCCGAGTTCATGGAGAAACACAGCGTCGCGCGCCTGGTCGGCGCGCCGCCGGGATACGTCGGTTACGAGGAAGGCGGCTACCTGACCGAGGCCGTGCGCCGGCGGCCGTACTCGGTGATCCTGCTCGACGAAATCGAGAAGGCGCATCCGGAAGTTTTCAACATCCTGCTGCAGGTGCTCGACGACGGTCGCCTGACCGACGGCCAGGGCCGCACGGTCGATTTTCGCAACTGCGTGATCGTGATGACATCGAACCTCGGCTCGAGCGAGATCCAGGCGCTGGCCGGCGAGCACAATTACGACCAGATCAAGCAGGCGGCGATGGCGCAGGTGGGGCAGCATTTCCGCCCCGAGTTCGTCAACCGGATCGACGAAATCGTCGTCTTCCACCCGCTGACGCAAGAGCAGATCCGCGCGATCGCGCAAATCCAGCTGCGCGGCCTGATGTCGCGCCTCAAGGACAAGGACATCGGCATCTCGATCAGCGAAGCCGCGCTGGACACGCTCGGCGAACTCGGTTTCGACCCGGTTTACGGCGCGCGGCCGCTCAAGCGCGAAATCCAGCATGCGATCGAAAACCCGCTGGCGCGCTCGATCCTGTCGGGCGAATTCGAGCCGGGCGACCTGATCGCGGTCGACATCGACGACGGGCACCACTTCAGTTTCGCCAAGCAAAGCGTACACTGAGTCGAGAAAAACCGGATAAACCCGTGCCCGGCCTCACAAATTGAGGCCGGGCTGGCACTATTTCGCGGTTTTACGACTATAATTCAAGGCTAGCCGCGGAAGCCTCGCGGGAATCTGGCAATTCGACAAAAATATGGCGGTTCTAGGCTCGATCCTGTTCAAGCGAACGCTGAAGAAATTTCTCGCCTGCGACGACCTCGAAGGCGAGAAGGGCATCGCGCTGATCGAAAAGTTGCGCGAGTCGTCTAAGGATTCGCTGTCGGACCTGATCGAGGTCATTCCCGACACCGACGGCATGCACCGCGCGGTGCTCAACGAGATCTGCCTCGAGAACGTCGGCATCGGTACCGAGGAGCTGTTCCTCGACAGCCTCGACAATACCGCGACGACGATACGCGCGACCGCGGCGGATATCCTGGGCAAGTCGGCGCAGATCAACCCGAGCAAGCTGTTCAAGAAACTGCACGAATCCGAGGCTTCGCGCACCGAGATCATCGATATCCTCGCGTTTCAGCGCGAGAACCTGAATCCCGAGCAGATCATCACCAACGCGGTCAAGCTCGACAAGGCCCATGCCGAGAAGCTGCTGAAACTGGCGCAGGAATCGAAAAAGCCGCTCAACCTCGACATGCTCCGCCTCGAGCCCGACTCGATAGAAAGCCCGACGCTCAAGATCATACTGCTGCGATACCTCGCCACCGTCGAGCAGCCCGAGGTTGCGCAGTTGATAGCCCGCTTCCTCACCGACACCAACCGCACCGTCGTCATCGAGGCGCTCAAATCGCTGAAAAACCTGCCGGTCGGATTCGATGCGTCGGTGCTGCTGCCGCACGTCGAGACCCTGTCCGAGGTCGAGCGCGAAATCGCGCTCGAGATCATCAAAGCGCGGGCCGACGGCGAGCTGGTGGCGAAGCTCGCGCCCTGGACCTGTGGCAAGGACGACCAGGTGCGGGAAATCTTCATCAAGCTGCTGATTCGCTACGCTACCCCCGAAGCGCTGGAAAAATTCCTCCAGCGGCTCGAGCAGCAGGAATGGTACGGCAAGGAGCAGGCGATGAAGACCCTGCAGCGCTTTGCCACCGACAAGGTTTTCGCCGCGGCCGGCAGCCTGACCGACCACGACAACGAGTTCATCCGCGACCAGGCCCAGCAGCTGGCCGCGCGCAGCAGCGATCCGGCCGACCTGCAGGCGCTGTGGGACAACGCCATGCACGAAAACTGGCAGGTGCGCGAAACCGCAATCGAGGCGCTCGGTCGCTCCGCCAACCGCGAGTCGGTGAAGGTCTTGCGCAAGACCGTCAAGCAGTACCCCGAATCCGCGGTCGCGGTGCTGAAAGCGCTCGCCGAACTCGGCTTCGGCAAGGGTCTCGAGATCGCCTTCGGCGTGCTGCGCATGCCCGAGGCGCTGGTGCAGCGCGAGGCGCTCGAAACCATCGGCAAGCTGGTGACGCCGCAATACGCGCGCGCGGTGCGCGACAAGCTGATCGAAAAGGTGCCGAAGCTGCAGGCCACCGTGCGCGACACCGCCGGTGAAGTCGTCAACCGCCTGACCGAGGAGTACGATCTGCCCGCCCTCCATGTCGACCAGGAAACCTTCTTCGAGACGCGCCTGACCAAGATTGCCGAGGCAACGCAACTGATCGACTCGGAGACCGGCCAGCCGGCAGCGCCGGCAGCGCCGGCCGACGCCACCCAGCTCTACCAGCGAATCGAGGAATTCAAGGATGGCGACGTCTGGATGGAGCGCTACCTGATCGGCCGCGAAATCGGCCGCGGCGCAATGGGCCGGGTCATGCTGGCCGAGGACAAGATGGTCGGCGAACCGCTGATTCTCAAGTTCATGCATCCCGAACTGACCGCGGAACCGGGGTCCCATGAACGTTTTCTGCGCGAGGTGAAGTACTCGCGGCGGGTCAGCCACCCGAACGTCATCCGGATCCACGATTTGCTCAGCCAGAATTTGCTGAGTGCGATCTCGATGGAATATTTCGAAAGCCGCGGCATCGACGAGATTCTGCGCGAACGAAAATCCTTCGTACCGGTCGAAGGTCTCGAAATCCTGCTGCAGGTCGCCGGCGGCATGGCCGCGGCGCACGCGCAGGACGTCATCCACCGCGACCTGAAACCGAGCAATATCCTGATGAACGACAAGGGGCTGGTCAAGATCGTCGATTTCGGCATCGCCTCGGCGACGTCCCAGTCCGATGCGACGCTGACCAAGACCGGCTCGATCATCGGCACCCCGGCGTACCTGTCGCCGGAGCGCGCCAAGGGCCAGGAAGCCGATCATCGCAGCGATATCTACGCGCTCGGTATCATCGCCTACGGCATGTTAGCCGGCAAACTGCCTTATTCGGGCGAACCGATGTCGCTGCTGTTCCAGCATCTCGAGGGCAAGGCGGTCCCGGTGCACGAGGTCAACGCCGATATTCCGCCGCGGATCAGCGAGCTGGTGCATAAAATGATGGCGGTCGAACTCGAAGACCGATTTCAGACGATGGACGAGGTGGCCTCGGCAATCGGCGAGATTCTCGCCGCGGAGAAATCGTGAGCGCAAACCATTCGATGCAGGCGGCGATCGAGCGCAAGCTCGCGAGCCGCTTCGATGCCGAGTATCTCGCGGTCGAAAACGAGAGCCACCGGCACAATGTCGCGCCCGGCGCCGAGTCGCATTTCAAGGTCACGATCGTCAGCGTCGATTTCGACGACCAGATGCTGATTCAGCGCCATCGGCTGGTCAACGCGGCGCTGGCGGAAGAACTCGGGCAAATCCACGCGCTCGCGCTGCATACGCTGACGCCGGCCGAATGGCAAGCGCGCGGCGGCGCCGTCGCCGACTCGCCGAAATGTCGCGGTGGCGGCAAGAATCAGTAGCCGCCAGCCCGCCGAGAAACACTGAACCTCAGAGCACGCCGCCGCCGACCGGGTTGGTATTGTAGATCGCGCCGAGAACCGCCGTCATGTCGATACCGAGCGACGCGCCCAGCGCCCGGGCGTGCTCGCGCTGCGATTCCAGGTTGCGGGATTCCGGCGTCGTCGCGAACGCCAGCGCGATAGTATTGTCGAAACCGGCCACCGGCAGGCACAGCGTGCGGCGCTCGAAGACCAGCCGCAGGTCGCGATAAAAACGCCTGAAATCGGATTCGCTCGCGATCAGCAGATTGAACGCCAGCGCGCCGCGCGCGTCGAGCAATCCGCCCAGCCGGGCCAGCATCGGTTTGTCGAGCAGCCAGCGCGGCGAATGCGCGCCGCTGAAGAGGTCGACCAGCACCAGGTCGTATCGCGCGTCGCATTGCGCGACGAAATGCGCGGCGTCGGCATAGACGTAGCTCAGGCCCGGCTCCGCCGCCGGCAGCACGCCGTGATCGATCAGGCGCTCGATCAGTTCGGCGTCGACATCGACCGCGGTGAGCTCGATGTCGAGGTGGTGGCGCAGGTGGTGGAGCAGCGATCCGGCGCCGGTGCCGAGCATCAGCACGCGCCGCGGCGGCGGGATGAACAGCAACGCGCCGAGCATGTATTCGAGGTTTTTCAACGCCAGCCGATGGGGCGCGTCGACGTCGATGCGGCTTTGCAGCGCGCCGTCGCGGCTGCGCAGTTCGAGCCAGCGGCCCGAGCGGTGCAGCGTCATCGAGTTGCGGGCCGTCCGGATCTTGCAATTTTGCCAATCTGGTTCCATATATAGGTGTCGAAAAACAATAGACGGGCTAGTCGTCACGATGATATTCGACCGCGGCGTATTACGCACCAAACTGAAGGCCACGGGAATACACCTCGGCCTGAGTTCCGTTGTTTTTGCCTTGCTGGCCTACTTGATCGTTTTCGAATGGTATCCCGGACCTTATTTCGGCGTCGACGGCGGCTGGCAGGGCATCCGCCTGGTGGCGGCCGTCGATCTGGTGCTGGGGCCGTTGATCACGTTCCTGATTTTCGATCTCAGGAAGCGTCGGCGCGAGATCGTGTTCGACCTGATCACGATTGCGACGATCCAGGTCGGCGCGCTGATCTACGGTATCTATACGACCTACAACCAGCGGCCGCTGGCAATCGTGCTGCTGGACGATTTCGCGATGTCGACGACGATGGATCTATATGCCGGCAGGCTCGAGTCGCCGCGCGTGCTGCGGCAGTATAGCGACGCACAGCCGCCGATCATCTACGCCGAGATTCCGCGAGACCGGGAAAAGCTCGACGAGGTCCTGCGGATCAAGTTCGAGGACAAGATCCTCGAGCATGCTCAGATGTGGCTGTACCGTCCGCCCGACGCACTGGCGTCGGCGTTACGGCAGCGGCAGATACTCTACTCGCAGATGCTCGACAAGTTTGGCGAGCGCGACGCTTACCAGGCCTGGTTGCGGGAACACGGCAAGCGCGAGGACGAGGTGCTGATCGCGCCTTTTAACGGCCGTTACGGTCGGGCCTGGCTGGTGTTCGATCTCGACGGCGGCTACCGGTCGCATTTCTAGCGGACCCGGTTGGAAATATGCCTGAGACTGTTATAAAATCCCGGGCCTTTTGGGAAGGCGCCTGCGCCTGCCACGAGCGCCCGGATCGCGTTACGGAGACTTGAAAATGCCTATATACGAATACGCCTGTAACGAGTGTGGGCACGAACTCGAGGCTTTGCAAAAGATGAGTGACGCCCCGCTGACCGATTGCCCGGCCTGCGCGCGCCCGACCCTCAAAAAGAAGATTTCGGCCGCGGGTTTCCGCCTCACCGGCTCCGGCTGGTACGAGACTGACTTCAAGCGCAAACCGCAGGCCGGGACCGAAACCGGCGCCGCCGGGGACAAGAAGCCCGACGGCGACAAGCCGGCGGAGGGCAAGCCGTCCGCCGGTGCGAGCAACGGCAAGGACGCCGCGGCCTAGGCGTCCGGCGCCCGGGTTCACCGCAAGTCATCGATCCCAAACAAACCGGAAACTTCGATATGCGTACGCATTACTGTGGTGAACTCGACCGGCCGCAGGTCGGCGAGACGATCGGCGTATGCGGCTGGATCAATCGGCGGCGCGACCACGGCGGCGTCATTTTCGTCGACTTGCGCGATCATCGGGGCATTCTGCAGGTTGTTTTCGACCCCGACGACGCGGAGATGTTCGCTCGCGCCGAAACCCTGCGCAACGAATTCGTGCTGCGCGTCGAGGGCAAGCTGCGGGTCCGCCCGGAAGGCACCTTCAACCCGGAGATGGCGACCGGCGAGGTCGAACTCCTCGCCCACGAGCTCGAAATACTGAACCCGTCGGAAACGCCACCGTTCCAGCTCGACGATGAAGACGTGCACGAGGACAATCGCCTGCGCTACCGTTACATCGATCTGCGCCGACCCGAGATGCAGCGGCGCCTGCGACTGCGCGCGCGAGTCTCGCAATACTTGCGCGGCTGGCTCGAAGCCCACGATTTTCTCGACATCGAGACGCCGATGCTGACCAGGGCGACGCCGGAAGGCGCGCGCGATTACCTGGTGCCGAGCCGCACCCATCCGGGCGAATTTTTCGCGCTGCCGCAGTCGCCGCAGCTGTTCAAGCAATTGTTGATGATGTCGGGGATGGATCGTTACTACCAGATCGTGCGCTGTTTTCGCGACGAGGACTTGCGCGCCGACCGCCAGCCCGAGTTCACCCAGCTCGACATCGAGACTTCGTTTCTCGACGAGGACGGCATCACCGGCCTGATGGAAGACATGATGCGCGGCCTGTTTGCCGAGGTGCTCGGCGCCGATGTCGACGACCCGTTCCCGCGCATGCGCTACGCCGAGGCGATGGAGCGCTACGGCTCGGATAAACCAGACCTGCGCATCCCGCTCGAACTGGTGTCGGTTTCCGACCTGCTCGCCGATGTCGAGTTCAAGGTTTTCGCGGGCCCGGCGCAGGACCCCGCCGGCCGCGTCGCCGCGCTGCGCGTGCCGGGCGGCAACGCGCTGACGCGCAAGGAAATCGACGACTACACCGATTTCGTCGGCCGCTACGGCGCGCGGGGGCTGGCCTACGTCAAGTGCAACGACGTCGCCGCCGGGCGCGACGGCCTGCAGTCGCCGATCCTGAAATTTCTGCCCGACGCCGCGATCGCCGGCATCGTCGAACGGACCGGCGCCGAATCCGGCGACCTGATTTTCTTCGGCGCCGACAAGGCGCGAATCGTCAACGAATCGCTGGGCGCGCTGCGCGTGCGCCTCGGCGAGGATCGCGGCCTGCTCGAGCCCGGCTGGCGTTTTCTGTGGGTCGTCGATTTCCCGATGTTCGAGTTCGACGAGCGCGAAAACCGCTGGACCGCGCTGCATCATCCGTTCACCGCGCCGGCCACCGACGACCCGCAAGCGCTCGCGGCGGACCCGGGCGGGATGCTGTCGCGCGCCTACGACATGGTTTTGAACGGCACCGAGCTCGGCGGCGGTTCGGTGCGTATCCACAGCATGGAGATGCAGCAGCGTGCGTTCGAGATCCTCGGCATCGGCGCCGAGGAGGCGGAAGAAAAATTCGGTTTTCTGCTCAACGCGCTGCGCTACGGCTGCCCGCCGCACGGCGGCATCGCCTTCGGCCTCGACCGGCTCGTCATGCTGATGGCCGACGCCCGTTCGATCCGCGACGTCATGGCTTTCCCGAAGACGCAGACCGCGTCCTGCCTGCTGACCCAGGCGCCGGCGCCGGTCAACGAGCGCCAGCTGCGCGAGCTGTCGATCCGGCTGCGCAAGGCGCAGGGCGACGCCCCGGCCTGATTGACTTTAGGCCTGGCAAACGTCAAAGTTTGCCACCATGGCCGACGAGGAAAATGCCTACAGTTTCACGACCGAGGCGACCCGGCACATCGAGCTGACCGGTCTCGGTGGCGAGGGGCTGAACCTGTGGCGTGGTGGCTGCCTGCCCGAGGTCACGCTGGCCTACGAGTGCTGGGGTGAACTGTCGGCCGGCGCGGATAACGCGATCCTGATCTTCACCGGCCTGTCGCCGAGCGCGCACGCGGCGTCGTCGCCTGCGGATCCGTCACCGGGCTGGTGGGAATACATGATCGGCCCCGGCAAGGCGATCGATACCGAGCGCTTCTTCGTGGTCTGCGCAAACTCGCTCGGCGGCTGTTACGGCAGTACCGGTCCGGGCTCGATCGATCCCCGCACCGGGCGCAAGTACGGCGCCGGATTTCCCGACCTGACGGTCGAGGATATCGCCAGTTCCGGTTACTACCTGATGCGCGAACTGGGCGTCGAGAAACTTTACGCCGCGGTCGGTTCGTCGATGGGCGGCATGTCGTCGATCGCCTACGGCATGATGTATCCGGGCGAGTTGTCATACCTGATTTCGATCTCGGCCGCGACGCGGGCATTGCCGCTGACCATCGCGCTGCGCTCGCTGCAGCGCGAAATCATCCGCAGCGACCCGGACTGGAACGATGGCCAGTACAGCGACGAACGCAAGCCGTTGTCCGGCATGTCGCTCGCGCGCAAGCTCGGGCTCGTTTCTTACCGCGCGGCCGACGAGTGGAATTCCAAGTTCGACCGCAGCCGCCTGCCGCCGGAAAAACGCAGCGACAAGCCATTCGCGCACGAATTCGAGATCGAAAATTATCTCGAGTACAACGCGCAGAAATTCATCCACTCTTTCGACCCGAACAGCTACCTCTACCTGTCGCGCGCGATGGACTGGTTCGACATCGCCGAGCATGGCGACTCGGTTGCCGACGGCCTCGCCCGGCTCGATGTCGAACGCGCGCTGGTCATCGGCGTGACGACCGATATTCTCTTTCCGCTACGCCAGCAGCGGGAAATTGCAAGCCTGATGCGCGACACCGGCACCGACGTCGAATTCGTCGAGATCGATTCGGTCAACGGGCATGATGCCTTCCTGATCGACGACGCGCAGTTCTCGCCGGTGGTCGGCAAGTTTCTCGCCGACTCGCTGCCTGCCTAGCTTCGATGGGGTCAGTGTCGTTTGATCCCGTAGCCGGCTCCGCGAGTTCCGAATACTCGAAATCAGACTGTGCGTGCGAATCGAAGGGCTGGTGGATCAAACGACACTGACCCCGTCCGTTGCACGAGCGGGGGGGTTCAGGAAGTTTCGACGCGGGGTGAACGTGCGAGCGGGATCAGGCCTTGCTCGACGAGGTCCGGGTAGCCGTAAACGGCGTTGCGCCCTGTCGACTTGGCGTAGTAGAGCGCGCTGTCGGCCTGACCGATCAGCGCGTCGAGCGTCAGGTTGCGGTCGAAATGCGTGTAACCGATGCTGGCGGTGACCCGCTCGATGGTCGGAAAATCGTGGCTCGCGATCTTTTCGCGGAAGCGATCGAGCGTCTGCTGGGCCTGTTCCGGCGTGATGTCCATCAGCACCAGCGCGAACTCCTCGCCGCCGTAACGGAACAGCAGGTCGTTTTCGCGAAACGAGTCGGTCATCAGCTCCGCCAGCAGCAGCAATACCTCGTCGCCGAACAAATGGCCCAGGCGATCGTTGATCGCCTTGAAGTGATCGATGTCGAGCATGACGAAGACGGTCGGCGAAAAATTGATCGCGCGGCGCTGTTGATCCGGGTTGCGCTCGAGCAGTTGCGCGAGCTTTTCGTTGAACGCGCGCCGGTTGTAAAGCCCGGTCAGCGCGTCGCGGTAAGTGCCTTGCAGCATTTGCAGCTGGTGGCAATAGAAATGGAACAGGAACTGCAGGTAGTCTTCCTCGAGCAGCTTGTCCGGATCCTTGCAGCGGACCAGCAGCACGAAGTGCTTGCTGGTCCGCGGTTTGTATTGACAGAACCAGGCATCGTTCGCGGCATCGTAATACCAGCCGGGTGCGTCGTTGCCGGCGAAGCGCTGCGCGAGCGTTTGCGCGATCGCCGGGTCGAGTTTCGGTTCGAGACCGCCGCTCGGCGTCAGTCGCTGCCAGCGGCCGTCGCCGTGTTCGAATACCTCGATTTCGATCTCGTCGGCGTGTCCCGGCGCGATTTGCTGCTGCAGGGCCTCGTAGAGCAGCTCCGGGTCATTGATCCTGGCGAGCGCGTAGAAGGAGTAATATTTGCATTCGACCATGATGTTCTTTTACCCGAATCGAGAGATGCGGGCGCCCTCGTTATTATCCTGGTGCGATGGTGGATCGATTCTAGGGGTCGCCAATTTCAAAGTCAAAGCGGCGACCGTGGCGACCGCGGAGGTCTAACGCTCGAGGTATTTCAGCTTGTCGGGCACGCCGTCCCATTCGTCGGCATCGTCGGGCGGCGGCTTGCTCGCCGTGATCACCGGCCAGACCTGCGACAGCTCCTCGTTGAGTTCGAGGAAATGTTCCTGCCCATCGGGGATGTCGTCCTCGGACACGATCGCCTCGATCGGACATTCGGGCTCGCACAGCGTGCAGTCGATGCACTCCTCGGGGTCGATGACGAGGAAATTGGGGCCCTCGTGAAAACAGTCCACCGGGCACACGTCGACGCAGTCCATGTACTTGCAGCGAATGCAGTTTTCCAGAACGACGAATGTCATCGAGGCCCTCCGGGCGTCACGAGTCCGAGTGACCGCAGTCTAAATAGCGGTAACCAAAAATCAAGCGGATTATCGTAATACAGTTTCACTCGCGGACGAGCTGCTTCAGGCGGTAGAGAATTTCCAGCGCCTCGCGCGGACTCAGCGCGTCGGGGTTGATCGCGTCGAGCTCGTCGAGGAGTGCGCTCGCCGCGGGAGATTCGCCGGTCTCGACCGGCGCGGCGAACAGGTCACCCTGCCCGTGGTTAGACTGTTGCTCGAGCTGCTGCAATTTCTCGCGCGCGAGGCGGATGGCCGATGCCGGGACGCCCGCGAGGCGCGCGACCTGGAGGCCGTAACTCTGGTTCGCGGGGCCGGGCTTGACCGCGTGCAGGAAGATGATGTCGTCGCCGTGCTCGACCGCGTCGAGATGCACGTTGGCGATCGAATCGTATTGCTCCGGCAACAGCGTCAACTCGAAGTAGTGGGTCGCGAACAGCGTGAACGCGCGGTTGCGACGCGCGAGGTGATCGGCGCAGGCCCAGGCCAGCGCGAGCCCGTCGAAGGTGCTCGTGCCGCGACCGATTTCATCCATCAGCACCAGACTCGAGGCGCCGGCGTTGTTCAGTATGTTGGCGGCTTCGGTCATTTCGACCATGAAGGTCGAGCGTCCGCTGGCGAGATCGTCGCTCGCGCCGATGCGGGTGAAGATCTGGTCGACCGGGCCGAGCCGGGCGCGGCGCGCGGGCACGTAGCTGCCCATGTAGGCGAGGATGACGATCAGCGCGGCCTGGCGCATGTAGGTCGACTTGCCGCCCATGTTCGGCCCGGTGATCAACAGCATGCGCCGCGCATCGTCGAGGCGCAGATCGTTGGCGACGAAGGTTTCGTCGAGCGCCGCCTCGACCACCGGGTGGCGGCCGGCCTCGATGTCGAGCAGCGGTTCCGGCACAAGCTCCGGCGCCTGCCAGTCGTGCAGGTCGGCGCAGCGGGCGAATGTGACGAGCACGTCGAGCTGCGCCAGCGCTCGCGCCGTTCGCTGCAGCGGCGCGAGGTCCTCGCCGAGCTGGCCGAGCAGCGCGTCGTAGAGATATTTTTCGCGCGCGAGTGCCCGCTCGCGGGCGCTGAGCACCTTGTCTTCGAACGCCTTGAGCTCGGGAGTGATGTAGCGCTCGACCGCCTTCAGCGTTTGCCGGCGGACATACTCGTCGGGCACCGCGCCGCTCTGCGCCTTGCTGACCTCGATATAGAAACCGTGGACTCGGTTGTAGGCAACCTTGAGCGACTGGATGCCGGTCTTGCGCTGCTCCTGCGCCTCGAGATCGAGCAGGAACTGGTCGGCATTGGCCGAGAGTTCGCGCAGTTCGTCGAGGTCCGGGTCGAAGCCGGCCCGCATGACGCCGCCGTCGCGAATCAGCATCGGCGGATCGTCGACGATGGCCGCGTCGAGCAGCGCGACGATTTCGGGATGATCGCCGATCTGCGCGGCCAGTTCGTCGAGCAGCGGGCTGTCGCGCCGCGCAAGCAGGGCCTGTAGCTGCGGCAGCAGTTGCAGCGTCGCCGACAGCGTCGACAGGTCGCGCGGGCGCGCCGAGCGCAGGCCGATGCGCGCAAGAATTCGCTCGATGTCGCCGATCGCGGCGAGACTGTCGGCAAAGGCCTCGAACTCGCGGTTGTCGAGCAGGCTCGTAACCGCGTGATGGCGCCGGCGGACGCGCGCCTGGTCGCGCAACGGCCGCTGGATCCAGCGCGCGAGTTCCCGGTGTCCCATCGCCGTCCGGCAATGATCGACGATGCCGAGCAGGCTGTGGTCCGGCGACTGCTCGCCGATCGGGCGTACGAGCTCGAGATTGCGCCGGCTGTTGGCGTCGATGACGAGCGAATCGTCGGCGCGCTCGAGCCGCGGCGGCTGCAGGTGAACGAGTTCGGTCCTGAGCGTCGACTCGAGATAGGTCAGCAGGCAGCCGGCGGCGCCGAGCGCGACTTTCGCCGCGGCGATGCCGAACCCGTCGAGGTCGCGCGTGCCGAACTGCGCGCACAGCAAGCGCGTCGCGCTGTCGAGATCGAAGTGCCATGGCGGGCGCGGGTGGGCGCGCGCGCGTAAATCCGCCGGCAGTGGCGGATCCTCATCCTCGCTGAACAGGATCTCGGCCGGCGCGAGCCGCGCGATTTCGTTGTCGAGCTCGACCTCGCCGGCGAGTTCGGTCAGGCTGAAGCGGCCGGAACTGGCCTCGAGCGCCGCCAGGCCCCAGCGTTCGCGGTGTCGCAGGATCGCGCACAACAGGTTTTCGCTGCGGTCCTGCAGCAAGGCCTCGTCGGTCAGCGTACCGGGCGTGACGACGCGCACGACCCGGCGCTCGACCGGGCCCTTGCTCGCCGCCGGGTCGCCGATCTGCTCGCAGATCGCGACCGCCTCGCCAGCGCGTACGAGCTTGCCGAGATAATTGTCGACCGCGTGATAGGGAACCCCGCACATCGGGATTGGTTCGCCCGAGGACTGGCCGCGTTTGGTCAGCGTAATGTCGAGCAGCCGCGCGGCCTTGCGCGCATCGTCGTAGAACAGCTCGTAAAAATCACCCATGCGGTAGAACAGTAGCGTGTCGGGATGATCAGCCTTCAGCCGCAAATATTGCTGCATCATCGGCGTGTGCTTGCCGAGATCCGCAAGCGCGTGGTCGGCCGTGGTCACGTCCTGCCTCCACGCCGGTCGGTCTGGTGTCGTATCAGCGCCATATCGAATCAGGGCCGCGCGGGCCCCGGAGTTGCATCGACAGGCTGCGCGACGCGCCCTGATCGGGCGCGCGCGGCCGCGTCGAAATACGGCGTATCCTAGTGCTTGCGCGCCGGTTTGAAAAGGGCAGTCGCGAGCCTCGCGGACCGGAACGGGCTAGCTGGCCTCGCGCCACGCGGCGGCGGCGTCGGATGCGCCGGCCTCGACGCGCACGGGGGTGGCGATCTTCATCGTGACGAGTTCCTCGGCGCTGGTCGGATGGATCGCGATCGTCGCATTGAGGTCGGCCTTGGTCGCGCCGAGCCTGAGCGCGACCGCGAAACCCTGCAGGATTTCGTCTGCCTGGTCGCCGATCAGGTGGATGCCGACGACGGTTTCGTCGTCGCCGGCGCAGACCAGCTTCATCGCCGTGGTCGTGCCGTGCTCCGACAGCGCGTAGCGCATCGGCGTGAACTCGCTCGTGTAGACGCTGATCTGGTCATCCGGATAAGCGGCGCGGGCCTCGGCCTCGGTCAGGCCGACGCTGCCGACCGGCGGGTGGGCGAAAACGACGCTCGGTACATTGCCGTAATCGACCCGGCTGTCGGGTCGGTCGGCAAACAGGCGCGCGGCGAGCTTGCGACCGGCGGCGATGGCGACCGGCGTCAACGCGGCTTTGCCGGTGACGTCGCCGATCGCGTAAATGCCCGGCACGTCGGTATTTTCATAGTCGTCGACCGGTATGATGCCGCCCGGCGACGCGTCGATGCCGGCGGCATCGAGATCCAGGCCGCCGACGTTACCGCGCCGACCGACCGCCCAGATCAACGTGTCGAAGCCGCCGATCGTTTCGCCGCCGGTGCCGCTGACGCGCAGCTCTTTGCCGTCCCGTTCGACCGTTTCGACGCGGAAATTCGTTCGCAGATCGATGTTCTGGAGCCGCATTTCACTACCCAGCAGCTTGCCGATCATCGGATCGAAGTGCGCGAGAACATGCGACTCCATCGCCAGCAGGGTCACCCGCGAGCCGAGCGCGTTGAGCATCCCGGCCAGCTCGACGCCGATGTATCCGGCGCCGACGATGGCGACCCGTTGCGGCTGCTCGGCCAGGGCAAAAAAGCCGTCGGAGGTGATGCCGAGTTCGGCGCCGGGAATGGCCGGTACGACTGGACGGCCGCCGGTGGCGATGACGATGTGATCGGCCCGGTAATGCCGACCGTCGACCGCCACGGTGCGCGCGTCGACGAAACGGGCATGGCCTTCGATGCGCTCGATGCCGCGCGCCGCGACGTGACCGTGCCAGTATTCGCGGATGCCGTCGATGTAGGCGTCGCGTCGAGACACGAGCTCGGCCCAGTCGGTCGCGCCGCGCTCGGCATCGATGCCCCAGGCGCGGGCATCGTCGACCGCGTGCGCGATCTGCGCCGCGTACCACATGATCTTCTTCGGCACGCAGCCGTTGTTGACGCAGGTGCCGCCGAGCTCGCGCGCTTCGATCAGCGCGACGCGCCGGCCGTGTTCGGCCGCGCGCTCGGCGAAGGCTAACCCGCCGCTGCCACCGCCGATAACGATGGCGTCGAAATGCCGTGATTGCATGTCGGTCTCCGGGTGCTTCAGTCGGGCGGCCGCGACGCGGCCGCCCTCGGGTAAGGTGGGTTGACGATCAGGCCGCGAGATCGCCCGCGAGGTAGCCCTCGAGGTCCTCGGAGCCGCCGATCAGCGTGCCGTTGACGAAAACCTGCGGCACGGTCGATTTGCCCGAGACCGCGCGCAGCGTGGCTTCGGTGTAGTCGCGGTTCAGCACCAGCTCTTCGAAGTCGATGCCGGCAGCGCGCAGCATGCCCTTGGCGCGTACGCAGAATTCGCAACCCTTGCGCGTGAAGATGCTGACGTCGCGCGGCTTTTCCGCGAGCGGCGCGACGTAGGCCAGCATCGTGTCGGCGTCGGAGACCTCGAACGGGTCGCCCGGCAGGTCCGGCTCGACGAACATCTTCTCGACGATGCCGTCCCTGACGAGCATCGAGTAGCGCCACGAGCGCTGGCCGAAACCGAGATCCTGCTTGTCGACTAGCATGCCCATCCCGGCGGTGAATTCGCCGTTGCCGTCGGGCAGGAAGGTCAGGTTGTCGGCGTGCTGCTCGCGCTGCCACTCGTTCATGACGAAGCAGTCGTTGACCGAGATGCAGACGATATCGTCGATACCGTGGCGCTTGAACACCGGCGCGAGCTGGTTGTAGCGCGGCACGTGGGTCGACGAGCAAGTGGGCGTGAAGGCGCCGGGCAGCGAGAAGACGACCACCGTCTTGCCTTTGAACAGGTCGTCGCTCGAGACGTCGACCCATTCGTGATCGCGACGGGTATGAAACGTGACCTGGGGTACGGGCTGCCTTTCTTTGCTTTGCATGTTGGTTCTCCGGTATTTGACGAATTTGAATGGTGGGTAGAATACGTTCGATTTATTAATAGGTAAAATTTTATATTACTAAGAATTCAATATAAAAAATAAATCAATGTTTCGTGCCGATGGAGTGACTGCCCTGGTCGACGGGTAAATTAAGCCGGGCCTGCCGTGCGCCTAGGATTCGATGTCGATCAGAACTTCGTTGCGGCGCAGAAACGGCAGTGCCCACGGCGGGTCGTAGGCCGCGGCGCGCGGCGTCGACGCCGGCGCTAGCCCGCGCCCGCGCAGCCAGTCCTCGAGCGCCGCACGTTCGCGGCGATAGTGGTTCTCGCGCCAGCGGCCGCTGTAGCGCACCGCGGCGACGGTTCGCCGGGGTTCGGCCTCGAGCCTGACCGCGTCGTCGGTCGGCCGGGGCGCGCTATCCGCGGTGAAAGTCGATGGCAGGACGAAGGCGAAACGCCAGCCCTGTTCGCCGGGCTCGCCGATGACCGGTGCCGTCATGGCGATTTCGGTGGAATCGTCGCCATTGCCCGGCTGCGCGATCACGGGTGAGGTCATCGCGATTTCGCCGCGCGTCGTGTTGGCGCCCGAAATGTAGGCGAACAGCCGCCTGAAAGCCGTGTTGCCGGCCTGGTCGAAGTCGGCGTCGACGGTAGTCATGGCCACGACCCGCGGCTCATATTCGCGCAGCTCGAAGCGCCCGTCGCGTTCGAGCAGGGTGTATTCCGCCTCTTCGGTGGTGCGGATGCCGAGCAGGCTGCAGCCGGATTGCAGTAGTAACAGAACCAGCAGCGGTGCGCGCGTGAGCAAACCGCGCTCACGCGTTCCCGGGGCCTGGCTGTCGCTGGTGATTTTTGCTTGCGGCATGACCAGCTTACGCCCGGTCACGGCGATCGGATCAGAGGCGGCCGGGGGCCGGGAGATCAGTCGCGCTTGCGCCGCTGCTCGGGGTGCAGGCTCTTGCCGAGGATGTGCTCGCTTTTGCCGATCGCGTGATCGCTCGACGTGACGATGAACGGGTCGGGTTCATCGATCGCGACTTTACCCTCGTAGTTGACCGACGACAGGAAATGTCGCATGCAGTTGAGGCGTGCACGCTTCTTGTCGTCGGACTTGATGATCGTCCAGGGCGCGTCGGCGGTATCGGTATAGAAGAACATCGCTTCCTTGGCCTCGGTGTAGTCGTCCCACTTGTCGATCGACGCCTGGTCGATCGGCGACAGCTTCCATTGTTTGAGCGGGTCGTTTTTGCGCGATTCGAAACGCCGGCGCTG
>JAHEKJ010000131.1 GCA_024638385.1 Gammaproteobacteria bacterium
CGCTTCGTCAACCTCGACAAGGGCGACTTCGTCGGCAAGGCCGCGCTGCGAGCACAGCTCGAGCGTGGCCCGCGCAAGAAACTGGCCTCGCTCGTGGTCGACTGCGAGCATGCCGCGGCGCACAGTGGCGACGGCGTGTTCGCCGGCGACCGCCAGGTCGGTTCGGTCACGTCGGGCGGCTACGGTCACCGCATCGAGGAAAATATCGCGCTCGCTTACGTCGATCCCGACTGCGCCGCGATCGGCAGCGAACTCGGGGTCGGAATTCTCGGCGAGCGCTATGCCGCGCGCGTGGTCGAGCCGGTGCGCTACGACCCCGACCACGGCCTGATGCGGTCATGAGCGAAAAGCGCCGGCGCGGTCGGCGCGGGCGCAGCAGTCGCGACGCGATGATTGCCAAACGGCGCGCCGCGCCGGCGACCAACCCGGCGCCGCCGGGCCCGGCCGGCGGCCAGTACCGCCCGCTGACCGACAAGCAGATCGAGCAAATCTACGCGACTTCGCTGCGCATGCTCGCCGAACTCGGCATGGGCGAGGCGCCGGCGCAGCTCGTCGAGCGCGCCTGCGAGCGTGGCGCCGAGATCAACGACCTCGGCCGCCTGTGCTATCCACGGGCGATGGTCGAGGACATCATCGCCGGCGCCTGCAAGTCGTTCGTGTTCCACGGCCGCGATCCGAAGCACTCGTTCGAAGTCGGCGGCGAGCGGGTTTACTTCGGCACCGGCGGCGCGGCGGTGCAGACCCTCGACCTCGACACGCACGTCTACCGGCCGTCGACACTCGCCGACCTCGCCGATTTTACCCGCCTGGTCGATACCCTGCCGAACGTCGCCTGGTTCACGCGCTGCTGCGTCGCGACCGATGTGCCCGACGTCTTCGAACTCGACCTGAATACAGCCTACTGCCTGATGCAGTACACGCAGAAACCGGTCGGCACGAGCTTCACCCTCGGCGCGCACGTCGACCCGATCGTCGACCTGTTCGACGCGGTCGCCGGCGGCACCGGCAAGTTCGCCGAAGCGCCGTTCTGCAAGGCGCACATCAGCCCGATCATCTCGCCGCTGCGATACGGCGAAGACGCGTTCGAGGTCGCGCTCGCGTGCATCCGCCGCGGCGTGCCGATCAACGCGATCGTCGCGGCGATGTCGGGCGCGACCGCGCCGGCAACGCTCGACGGCATGCTCGCGGCTTCGTTTGCCGAGACGCTCGCGGCGCTGGTCATGGTCAACGTCTTCGCGCCGGGCTACCCGATGATTTTTTCCAACTGGCCGTTCGTCATCGACCTGCGTACGGGTGCATTCTGCGGTGGCGGGGGCGAGATCTCGGTCCTGAACGCGGCCGCGGCGCAGCTCGCCAACCACATCGGCGTGCCGTCGGGGGTCGCGTCGAGCATGGCCGACGCGAAAGCGGTCGATGCGCAAATGGGCATGGAGAAGGCATTGTCGGCGCTCGCCTGCGGGCTCGCCGGCGCCAACATGGTCTACGAATCGTCGGGCATGATGGCGAGCCTGCTCGGCGCGTCGTTCGAGGCCTTCGTGCTCGACAACGAAATGCTCGCCTACGTCTACCGCATCCTGCGCGGCGTCGAGGTCGGCGAAGACACGCTCGCCTTCGACGCGATGCGAAACGTCGTCACCGGCGCCGGTCACTTCATCGGCGAACCGCAGACGATGGCGGCGATGGAGCGCGACTATTGTTACCCGCATCTCGGCGACCGGCTCGAGCCGACGGCCTGGGCCGAGGCCGGCGCGCGCGACGCGTGGCAGCGCGCCAACGCCGAGGTCCGTGAAGTTCTCGCCGGACACCGACCGCAATACATCGATCCCGCGGTCGACGCGAAACTGCGCGGTCATTTCAATATCCTGATCTGAGCCCGGCTACGAGGGTGCTGGCGTCATTGCGCGCGAAGCTCGCTTCATTGCGCATGCAGTGAGCGTCATTACGAGGAGGCGACAGCCGACGAAGCAATTTCCGGGTAGCTGGCTGGGCCCGGGAGATTGCTTCGGCGCTTCGCGCCCCGCAATGACGGAGAGAAGCTTCGCGCCTCGCCATGACGGAGGGAAGCTTCGCGCCTCGCAATGACGGAGGGAAGCAACGCGCCTCGCAATGACGCCGGGGCGCCGCGCGCCCCGCATCGACGCGGAGATCGCGGTCAGTCTTCCTTCTTGAAATGCACCAGCGGCGGGAACAGCTCGTACTCGCGCAGGCTCTCGGCGAGCATCGCTGCAAAGCTGTTCTTCAGCGGCGCTTCCTGGAACACGCCCTGGATGTCGATGACGTCGAAGTACATGTGGTCCTCATACTGCGGATTCCACAGGATCAGCGGGCATTCCTGCTTGCTGTAGATCGACGTGCCCATGCCCTTGTGGATCGAGCGCACCTCGATTTCGCCGGAGTCGGCGTTTTCGTTCAGGTACAGGCACGACTTGATTTCGATCTCGATGATCTTGCGCAGGGATTCGTAGGGGTGCACCTCGCCGATGACGTGCACCATGCGGGTCACGTCGTCCTTCGGGTCGACCAGGTTGAACGGGCCCTGGACCTTGTCGCGGGCAAAGCTGTAGACGCCTTCGTGATAGACGATCTTGCCGATGCTCAACACGTTGTCGACGATGTTGGCGGCGTAGTACTTCGAGATGTCCTGAAAGATGTCGTCCATCGAAAGTATTCGAGTCGGTAAGCCGCACCGGCGGCATCGGGTCCCCCGGCCGGAGATGCAGATGATACTGCGGGGCGCGGCAGAACACTATGCCGGCGCCGCGTTTAATAACGCGGCCATTGCAGCCGCCGCGTCGCGTTGCTAGATTGCGCTCGATGACTGAGTACCTGAAGCAGAATCTCGCCGCGCGCGACCCGCTGATCGCGACCGCGCTGGCGAACGAACTCGAGCGTCAGCAGACCCGTATAGAGCTGATTGCATCGGAGAACATCACGAGCCGCGCGGTGCTCGACGCGCTCGGCCACCCGATCACCAACAAGACCCTCGAAGGCTATCCCGGCAGGCGCTTCCACGGCGGCGGCGAATTCGTCGACGTGATCGAGCAGGCCGCGATCGACCGCGCCTGCGAGCTGTTCGCCTGCGCTTATGCCAACGTGCAGCCGCACTCGGGCTCGCAGGCCAACCTCGCGGTGTTCTTCGCCACGCTCGCCCCCGGCGAGCGCGTGCTGAGCATGGATCTGGCCGCCGGCGGCCACCTCAGTCACGGCGCCGCGCCGAACCTGTCGGGGCGCTGGTTCGACGCCCGCCATTACGGCGTCGATCGCGCGTCCGGCCTGATCGATTACGACGAGGTCGCGCGCCTCGCCGCCGAGTTCGAGCCGCGCCTGCTGATCGCCGGCGGCTCCGCCTACCCGCGCGCGATCGACTTCGCGCGGATGCGCGCGATCGCCGATTCCTGCGGCGCATTGTTGCTGGTCGACATGGCGCATTTCGCCGGCCTGGTCGCGGCCGGCGCGCATCCGTCGCCGCTGCCGCACGCCGACCTCGTCACCTGCACGACGACCAAGACCCTGCGCGGGCCGCGCGGCGGGGTGATTCTCGCCGCCGACACGGCCTGGGCCGGGAAAATCCAGCCGGCCGTGTTCCCCGGCGTGCAAGGCAGCCTGCACAGCCAGGTCATCGCCGCCAAGGCGGTCTGCCTCGGCGAAGCGCTGCAGGATGATTTCAAGGCTTACGGTCACGCGGTCATCGCCAACGCGCGCCGGCTCGGCGAAGTGCTCGCCGGGCACGACGTGCGGCTCGTCGGCGGCGGCAGCGATACGCACCTGCTGTTGCTCGATCTCGAATCGCTGGGCCTGCGCGGTCAGCAAGCGCAGGATGCGCTCGCGCGCGTCGGCATCACGTCGAACAAGAACCCGGTGCCGTTCGATTCGCGCAAGCCGGCCGAGTGGCGTGGACTGCGGCTCGGCGTCGCCGCCGCGACCACGCGCGGGCTCGGGCTCGAGACGATGACCGAGCTCGGCGAAATCATCGCCCGGGCGCTCGCGCTCGCGGCCGGCGACGGTTCCGAATTCAGGGATTTAGGCGAACGGGTACAGGCGCTGTGCGCCGAATTCCCGATTTACTGATACGACCACCTGCCGTTTTCGGAGAACTGCGACTTCAGGAAATCCATCTGGTCGGCGAGGATGTTCTTGTTGGCGAGGTAAAAGAACTCGTAACGGTTGGGCACGAACGGCACCGCGATCAGCTGCATGCCGGCTTCCTCGGGGGTGCGGTTGGCCTTGCGGTGGTTGCAGCGCTTGCACGCGGTGACGACGTTGGTCCAGCTATCGGTGCCGCGGCGCGACATCGGCCGGATGTGATCGCGCGACAGGTTGTCGGCATTGAACTCGCCGCCGCAATACATGCACAGGTACTGGTCGCGACGAAACAGGTAACTGTTGACCAGCGGCGGCACGAAGTCGCTGAGCTTGACGCTGCCGTCGGACGCGAGAATGCTCGGCAGCATCAGCACCGACTGCTGCCCGAGGCGGTTGTAGCCACCGCGGATCTCGAACGTGTGTTCGCCCAACGCCCAGACCACCTGGCCCTTGACTATCAGCGTCGCGGCCTCTTCACGCGTGATCCAGTCGATCGGCGTACCCGCCTTGTTCAGGCGTAGTATCTTCGCGTGTCTCATGCTGCGTATTATGCCCAGCTTTTCGCCGGCGTAAACTACTGATTTGCGTGAACAATTCACGACCCGACCGGCGGTTGCGGAGGAATGACGGGAGGTACTCCAAGGATGTCGGCGGTCATCTTGCGCCCGATAACCGCATTCGGAGTCTGATCGATCCGCAAATAATGACCGCCGTCAGGGCGCGCGCGCTTCGAGCAGTCGGCGGAGCTCGGCGATCTCGGTGCGCAACGCGCTGACCTCGGCGTGCAGGTCGGCCTCGATGTGGTCGCGCGCATCGCTGAGCGCGGCGCGGGTCTCCTCGGCGTCTTCCTCGGCAAAGGTATGCATCGCATTGACGATGATCGCGATGAACAGGTTCAGCATCGTGAAGGTCGCGATCAGGATGAAGACCACGAAGAACGCCCAGGCGCTCGGGTGCTCCTGCATGACCGGGCGGACGATGCCCATCGACCAGCTCTCGAGGGTCATGATCTGGAACAGCGTGTAGAGCGACTCGCCGATCGAGCCGAACCATTGCGGGTGGGTCGCGCTGTACAGATTGGTCGCGATCACGGCAAACACGTAGAACAGGATCAGCAACACCGCGGCGATCGAACTCAGCCCCGGGATCGAGCTCAGCAGCGCGCCGACGACGCGACGCATCGACGGCACCAGCGTCAGCAGACGCAGTACGCGCAAGACCCGCAGCGCGCGCAGCACCGCGAACGGCCCGCTCGCCGGGATTAGCGCGATGCCGACGACGGCGAAATCGAACAGGCTCCACGGATCGCGAAAGAAGCGCAGGCCGTGGGCGACGATGCGCAGCGCGATCTCGACGACGAATACGCCGAGAATCACGCGGTCGACGCCAATCAGCAGTGAACCCCATTCGGCCATGACCTCGGGCACGGTTTCGAGCCCGAGAATGATCGCGTTGGCGATGATCAGCACCATGATCGCTTGCTGCACGTGCCTGTTTTCGATGCCGCACCGCAGCCGTTCGCGTGCGCCCGTCGGCGGCGCGTCGATCGATTTGGTCATAGCCCGTCCTGCCTGTCGTTCGAGACCCCAAGATAAAGACTTCGGTACCGATTTCAACCTCCGCCAAAACCGCCTTCGACTTGACTTTGGGTGGAACTAAACTAAGTTCTCACTGAACCAAAGGATCGCGTCGATATGCCGGATAAAGAGCCCAAGCGCCGGGCCGGCAAGCTGAATTTGCGGAGAAACAGGATGCGGTTCGTCAAGTACCCGATTGCTTTGTTGGCAGTCGCCAGCCTCACGGCCTCGCCGGCGGGCGCCACCGAGGTGAGAACTTTCATCGGCGTCGATTCGGTCGAGACCGAGACCGAGCTCAAGTATCTCAACGGCAAAGAGACCTACAACCTGGAACAGCTCCGGCTGCGTTTCGGCTGGGAAGTCGAGGCCGGCGGCAGTTTCGGCTTCGAACTGCTATCCGGCGACAAGGACGATACGCTCGATCCGTTCGGCACGCCATTCGAATACGAAGCCGACCCCGCGATCGGCATTTACGCAACCCTCGGCAAGCCGGTCTACCTCAAGATCGGCTGGTCGCGCTGGCATACGACCTATACCGACCTGTCCATCGACCTCGCCGACACCGAGAACGTCGACTCCTACGAGATCGGCTTCGGCGTCAATTTACTGCTCGGGCGCACGGCGACCATTTACGCCGACTACACCCTGCGGGACACCGACTCCAAGTATCCCAAGCATCTCACCAACGATGGCCTGGTCGACCTGGAATCCGAACTGGTCTCGGTCGGCCTGAACATTCTGTTCTGAAACCCGCGACTCCGGCACCCGGTGTGACCAGTGGCGCCGGACCTCGACAAGCGTGTGAAATAACCTGACATTTCGCCGAATTCAGCCCGATTCAACGCCTTACAGCCACGATTGATGCATCAGGAAGTGGCTTCCAGGTAATCGAAAGACCCGGTCAAGGCGACTCGACGGCCTGCACTTTCTGACCGCGCCACTCCCACTTGCGCAGGTTGCGGTAATCGCGGTGCGACTTGCGGCGCAGGCCGAGCCTGAGCGCGAGCCAGACGAACGGGTTGGGCGGCGCGAGATGCTGCGGCATCAGGTTGAAATCGTAGAGCTTGAGCACGCGCTCGCCATCCACGTCGACGACGCGCACGTTGCCCGAGCTGATGTCGAGATCGTGTATTCCGCATGCCTCGGCAGTGCGGATGACGCGGTAGCCGGCCTCGAGCAGTTCGTCCGGCAGGTGCTTCACTTCCTTGATCACGGCGCCGAGGCTAAGGCCGCCAATGTATTCCTGCACGATCGAGTGCGTGTGTTCGCCCGCGCGTGGATGGAGCCGGTAAGGCCGCGCCACGTGTCGCCGGATCGGTTCCAGATCGTAAAGCGCGCGATTGCGGCCGTACTCGAACTCGGCGATGTCGACGCCGTAGCGGCGCGCGTACTTCTCCACCGCCTCTTCGCGGTAAACCTTGACGATCACGTCGTCGCCATCGAGCGAAGCGCGAAACACGTGCGAGCGTGCGCCCGAACCGAGATAGTCGACGACGTCGATTTCGTCCGGTAGCTGCAGCGACCGGCGCCGCTCGAGCGCCTGCTCTGGGTTCAATGACTTCATATCGGGTTCGTGTCCGCCACGCGCATCTTAGCCCTAATCGGCGCGCGGGAAAACGCCACGCGGCGTCGCTATTACCAGCCCGACAAAATTGTGAGAGACTACCGGCCATGGAGAATTTCATCCAGGCGCTGCCTAAAATCGAGCTGCATCTGCATATCGAAGGCAGCCTCGAGCCGGAGCTGATGTTCGAGCTCGCGCACCGCAACCGGGTCGATATCCCATTCGCCAGCGCCGACGAGGTTCGCGCCGCCTACGAATTCAGCAACCTGCAATCCTTCCTCGACATTTACTACCAGGGCGCCAACGTGCTGGTCGAGGAGCAGGATTTCTTCGACCTGACCTGGGCTTATCTCGAACGCTGCCGGCGGGACAACGTCGTCCACACCGAGATCTTCTTCGATCCGCAAACGCATACCGATCGCGGCATCGCCTTCGGCACGGTGCTCGACGGCATCACCCGCGCGCTCGACCGCGGTCGCGACGAGCTCGGCATCACGAGTCATCTGATCATGTGCTTCCTGCGTCATCTCGACGAAGACGCGGCCTTCGCAACGCTCGAACAGGCGTTGCCGCATCGCGGCCGGATTATCGGCGTCGGCCTCGACTCGGGCGAGGCCGGCAATCCGCCCGAGAAGTTCGAGCGCGTGTTTGCCCGTGCTCGCGACGCGGGCTTCCTCGCCGTCGCCCACGCCGGCGAGGAGGGCCCGGCGACGTATATTCGCGACGCGATCGACCGGCTCGGCGTCCGCCGCATCGATCACGGCGTGCGCTGCGTCGAGGACGCGGCGCTGGTCGACGAACTCGCCGTGTCGCGCATGCCGCTGACCGTGTGCCCGCTGTCGAACGTCAAGCTGTGCGTGTTCCGCGACATGCGCGAGCACAATATCGTCGAGCTGCTGCGCCGCGGGCTTTGCGTGACGATCAATTCCGACGATCCGGCCTACTTCGGCGGCTATATGAACGACAACTTTCTGGCGGTCGCCGACGCGCACGACGTCAGCCAACAGGAAATCGCGCAGTTCAGCCTGAACGCGATCGAGGCGAGCTTCGCCGATGCCACGCGCAAACAGGAAATGCAGGCGATCGTATCGGAGTACCTGGCCACGGGCTAAACCATTTCATCAACGAGGGGGGAGTCAACAATGAATAACCACAGCTATACCTACCCGCTGTTCTCGCGCAACGACTTCAGCGCGTTCTGGGCGCTGTTCACCGATAACCTGATCAACCTGATGGTGTTGAGCGCGATCTGCCGCTTCGTCTTCCAGATGCCGCCCGAGATCGTCTTCGGCCGCATCGTACCGGGCGCGGCGATCGCGATCATCGCCGGCATCGCGGTCTACACGGTGCTCGCCAAGCGCGCGGCCGCACGCGAGGGCCGCGCGGTAACCGCACTCCCCTACGGTATCAGCACGCCGGTCATGTTCGTCTACCTTTTCGGCGTGATCGGGCCGATCTACTGGGCCACCAACGACGCGGTGCTGGCGTGGCAGGTCGGCATCGGCGCCGGCTTCATGGGCGGCATCGTCGCCGCGCTGGGCGCGCTGATCGGGCCGTTCC
>JAHEKJ010000132.1 GCA_024638385.1 Gammaproteobacteria bacterium
ACGCCTTCACGTCACCGCCCAGCTTCGCCGCCATCACCTTCGTCAGCGCCGCCGTCAGCGTCGTCTTGCCGTGATCCACGTGACCGATGGTGCCCACGTTGACGTGGGGCTTGGTTCTCTCGAATTTTTCTTTTGACACGTCTCTGATCCTCTGTCCAGATTAAGTTCGTGGCCTGTAAATTGGGGGAACACAATACCTAATTCGCGAGGCGAATTAGGTATTACGTCCCCGTGCCGTATCCCGGGTGCGCGATCGTATACCGATTTGCCCTTAATCGCCACCCTTGATGATCGCATCGGCGATATTTTTCGGCGCTTCGGCGTACTTCTCGAACTCCATCGAGTAGGTCGCGCGACCCTGGGTGGCCGAGCGCAGGTCGGTCGCGTAGCCGAACATTTCAGCCAACGGCACCGACGCGCGGATGATCTTGCCCGAAACCGCGTCCTCCATGCCGTGCAGGTTGCCGCGGCGCCGGTTCAGGTCGCCCATGACGTCTCCCATGTACTCCTCGGGGGTCACGACTTCGACTTTCATCAGCGGTTCGAGCAGTACCGGGGACGCGGCCTCAGCGCCCTCGCGCATGGCCATCGAGCCCGCCAGCTTGAACGCCATCTCGTTGGAATCGACCTCGTGGTAGGAGCCGTCGAAAAGCGTCACCTTGACGTCGACCAGCGGGTAGCCGGCGAGCACGCCGTTTTCCAGCTGCTCCTGCACGCCCTTGTCGACCGCGGCGATGTACTCGCGCGGCACGACGCCGCCGACGATCGCGTTCTCGAACTCGTAGCCGGTGCCCGGCGGCAGCGGCTCGAGCTTGAGCCAGACGTGGCCGTACATGCCACGACCGCCGGTCTGGCGCACGAACTTGCCTTCCTGCTCGATCGTTTTGCGAATCGTCTCGCGAAACGCGACCTGCGGCTTGCCGATGTTGGCCTCGACGTGGAATTCGCGCTTCATCCGGTCGACGATGATGTCGAGGTGCAGCTCGCCCATGCCCGAAATAATCGTCTGCCCCGATTCCTCGTCGGTCCGCACCTGGAACGACGGATCTTCCCTCGCCAGTTTGGCCAGCGCGAGGCTCATTTTTTCCTGGTCCGACTTGGTCCGCGGCTCGACCGCAACCGAGATGACCGGGTCGGGAAAGTCCATGCGCTCGAGCATGATCCGGTGCGCCGGGTCGCACAGCGTATCGCCGGTGCCGACGTCCTTGAGGCCCACCGCCGCGGCAATGTCGCCGGCGCGAACTTCCTTGAGTTCCTCGCGCGAATTGGCGTGCATCTGCAGGATGCGGCCGACGCGTTCGCGCTTGTCGCGCGCCGAGTTGTAAATCGATTCTCCAGCCTTGAGCACGCCCGAGTAGACCCGGAAAAAAGTCAGGTGACCGACGTACGGGTCGGTCGCGATCTTGAATGCGAGCGCGGCGAAGGGCTCGTCATCGTCGGCATGGCGCTCGCCCTCGGGCTCGCCGTCGGCGCCGACACCGTGGATCGGCGGCACGTCGAGCGGCGACGGCAGGTAGCGGATGACCGCGTCGAGCATCGCCTGCACGCCCTTGTTCTTGAACGCGCTGCCGCACAGCACCGGCACGATTTCGTTCTTCAGCGTGCGCTCGCGCAGTCCGGAGTAGATCTCGACCGGGCTCAGCTCGCCGCCCTCGAGATAGGTTTCCATCAGGTCGTCGTTGGCCTCGGCTGCGGCCTCGATCATCTGCTCGCGCAACTTGCGGCACTCGTCCTGCATCGCCGCCGGAATCTCTTCCTCGACGAAAGTCGTGCCGAGCTTGTCCTCGTCCCAGTAGATCGCCTTCATCCGTACCAGGTCGACGACGCCGCGGAACTTGTCCTCGGCGCCGATGTTGAGCTGGATCGGCACCGGGTTGCCGCCGAGGCGGGTCTTGATCTGGCGCACGACGCGCAGGAAATCGGCGCCCTGGCGATCCATCTTGTTGACGAAGGCGAGCCGCGGCACGTGGTAGCGGTTGGCCTGGCGCCAGACGGTTTCCGACTGCGGCTCGACCCCGGCGACCGCGTCGAAAACCGCGCAGGCGCCGTCGAGCACGCGCAGCGAACGCTCGACCTCGATCGTGAAATCGACGTGGCCGGGGGTATCGATGATGTTGATGCGGTGCTGCTCGAACTGCTGGTCCATGCCGACCCAGAAACAGGTCGTCGCGGCCGACGTGATCGTGATCCCGCGCTCCTGTTCCTGCTCCATCCAGTCCATCACGGCGGCGCCGTCGTGGACTTCACCGATTTTGTAGGAAACCCCGGTGTAGAACAGGATGCGTTCGGTCGTCGTCGTCTTGCCGGCATCGATATGCGCGATGATGCCGATATTTCGATAGCGCGAAATCGGTGTGGTGCGAGCCACCGGTCATTTCCTTGTCGGGGCGACGGGTTACCAGCGGAAGTGGGCGAAGGCCTTGTTGGCCTCGGCCATGCGGTGGGTGTCCTCGCGCTTCTTGACCGCGGTGCCCTTGTTCTCGGACGCGTCGAGCAGTTCGCCGGCGAGTTTCATCGCCATCGTCTTCTCGCCGCGCTTTTGCGCGGCGTCGATCAGCCAGCGCATCGCCAGCGTGTTGCGCCGCGACGGGCGAACCTCGACCGGCACCTGGTAGGTGGCGCCACCGACCCGGCGCGACTTGACCTCGACCATCGGCCGTACGTTCTCGAGCGCCCGCTCCATCAGTTCGACCGAGTCGACGCTGCTCTTTTGCGCGATGCTGTCGAGCGCGTGGTAGAGGATACGCTCGGCGGTCGACTTCTTGCCGTTGCGCATGATCATGTTGACGAACTTGGCGATTTGCTGATCGCCGAACTTGGGGTCGGGCAAGATCTGGCGCTTCGGAACTTCTCTACGACGGGGCATGAATCGAACCTATGACTTGGGGCGCTTGGCGCCGTATTTCGAGCGACCCTGGCGGCGATCCGGCACGCCCTGGGTGTCGAGGCTGCCGCGCACGACGTGGTAGCGCACGCCCGGCAGGTCCTTGACCCGTCCGCCGCGCACCAGCACCACCGAGTGCTCTTGCAGGTTGTGGCCTTCGCCACCGATGTAGGAGGCAACTTCGTAGCCGGTCGTCAAACGCACGCGCGCTACCTTGCGCAGCGCCGAATTCGGCTTTTTCGGGGTCGTCGTGTAGACGCGGGTGCAAACGCCCCGCTTCTGCGGCGAGCCCTCGAGCGCGGGCACGTTGCTCTTGCTGCGCCGCGATTGACGCGGTTTACGCACCAGCTGATTGACTGTTGCCATCGATTCGACTCTCCTGCAGTCGCTCGTTCAATTTACGGATTTTCAACGAACAGCAGGCTATACACTAAGGTATAGCCTGCTGATGGGACGCGGAATTTTAGGCGCGTACACGGGCCCTGTCAACCGCTTATTCCGACAGCGCGCTCTCCTTCGCGGCGGCCGAATCGGCGGTTTCGGTTTCGACCTCGCCGGGCATCACCGGCATCGCCGGCTGCAACCGCTTGCGGCGGCGCTCCTCGTGATAGGTCTGCCCGGTGCCGGCCGGAATCAGGCGGCCGACGATGACGTTTTCCTTCAATCCCCGCAGGTCGTCCTTGGCCCCTTTGACGGCGGCCTCGGTCAAGACCCGCGTGGTTTCCTGGAACGACGCCGCCGAGATGAACGACTCGGTGACCAGCGACGCCTTGGTAATGCCGAGCAGGTCCTGCACGAAGGTCGCCGGTTGCTTGTTCATCGCCGCCGCCTTGTCGTTGAGATCCAGCACCCGCGCCTTGTCGACCTGGTCGCCGCGCAGCAGGCGGGTGTCGCCACCGTCGACGATCGTGACCTTGCGCAGCATCTGCCGCACGATGACCTCGATGTGCTTGTCATTGATCGACACGCCCTGCAGCCGGTAGACATCCTGGACCTCGTTGACCATGTACATGGTCAGGTCGCGGATGCCCTTGATGCGCACGATATCGTGCGAATCGAGTTCGCCGTCGACGAGGATCTCGCCCTTCTCGACGTGCTCACCCTCGAAAACGTTGATGTGGCGGAATTTCGGGATCAGCGTCTCGATCGACTCGTTGTCGGCGTTGGTGATGACGAGGCGCTTCTTGCCCTTGGTTTCCTTGCCGAAGGACACGGTGCCGGTCATCTCCGACAGGATCGCCGGCTCTTTCGGCTTGCGCGCCTCGAACAGATCCGCGACCCGCGGCAGACCGCCGGTGATGTCGCGGTTCTTCGACGATTCCTGCGGGATCTTGGCGACCACGTCGCCGACCTTGATCTTGGCGCCGTCCTCGACGTTGACCAGCGCACCGCCCGGCAGCATGTAGTGCACCGGGATATTGGTGCCGGCATAGCAAAGAACCTTGCCCTTGCCGTCGACCAGCTCGATCGTCGGCCGCAACTCCTTGCCCGCATTGGAGCGAATCGAATCGTCCATGACCTCGATCGTCGTCAGGCCGGTCATGTCGTCGACCCGATGCTGTACCGTCACGGCCTCGACGAAGTCGGTGAACTTGACCTTGCCGGCGACCTCGGTGACGACCGGGTGCATGTGCGGGTCCCAGGTCGCTACGGTTTGCCCGGCGTTGACCTCGTCACCGTCCTTGATCGAAAACTCGGAACCGTACGGGATCTTGTAGCGCTCCTTTTCGCGGCCGGTGGCGTTGTCGACGATGCCGATCTCACCCGAACGCGACACCGAGATCAGGCGCTTGGACGAGTTCTGCACGACCTTGACGTTGTGGAAACGCAAGGTGCCGCTGTTCTTGACCTCGATGCTGTTGACCGAGGCCGAACTCGACGCGGCGCCGCCGATGTGGAAGGTCCGCATCGTCAGCTGGGTGCCGGGCTCACCGATCGATTGCGCCGCGATGACGCCGACGGCCTCGCCCTTGCAGACCATGTGCCCGCGCGCGAGTTCGCGGCCGTAGCACTGCACGCAAATGCCGTGTCGCGTCTCGCAGGTCACCGGCGAGCGCACGCAGAGTTCGTCGACGCCGATCTCGTTGATGATGTTGACCTCGTGCTCGCCGAGCAGCGTGCCGCGTTTGATGACGGTCTTTTTCTTGTCGTTCTTGAGGTCTTGCTGAAGGACTCGGCCGAGCACGCGCTCGCCGAGGTCGACGACGATGTCGCCGCCCTCGATGACCGGGCGTAGCAGGATGCCGTCCTCGGTGCCGCAGTCTTCCATGTTGACGACGAGGTCTTGCGACACGTCGACCAGGCGCCGGGTCAGGTAGCCCGAGTTCGCGGTCTTGAGCGCGGTGTCGGCGAGGCCTTTACGCGCGCCGTGGGTCGAGATGAAGTACTGCAATACGTCGAGGCCTTCGCGAAAGTTCGCGGTGATCGCGTTCTCGATGATCGAGCCGTCGGGCTTGGCCATCAGGCCGCGCATGCCGGCAAGCTGGCGAATCTGCGCCGCGCTACCGCGCGCGCCGGAATCGGCCATCACGAAGATCGAGTTGAACGAATCCTGCACCTGCTCGTCGCCCTCGGCGTCGATCACGGTCTCCTTGCCGATTTCATTCATCATTGCGCGCGCGACCTTGTCGTTGGCGTGCGACCAGATGTCGACGACCTTGTTGTAACGCTCGCCCGAGGTCACGAGGCCGGTGGCCCACTGCTTCTCGATGTCCTTGATCTCGGCTTCCGCCGACTTGATCAAATCGGCCTTCTCCTCGGGTACGATCATGTCGTTGACGCCGATCGAGATGCCGGACCGGGTCGCGTAGTGGTAGCCGGTGTACATCAACTGGTCGGCGAGGATGACCGTTTCCTTGAGCCCGACCTCGCGGTAGCAGGCGTCGATCAGCTTGGAGACGGCTTTCTTGTCGAGCGTTTTGTTGATCGACGAGAACGACAGGCCGTCGGGCATCATTTCGCTTAAGATAGCGCGGCCGACCGTCGTGTCGACGAGTCTTTGCATGGCGACGCGGTCGCCCTTTTCGTCGTGCTCGTACTCGCGCACGCGGCACTTGATCTTCGCCTGCAGCGAAACGGCGCTAGCGTGATAGGCGCGCACGACTTCCTTGGCGTCGGCGAAGACCATGCCTTCGCCCTGCACGTTGATCTTGTCGCGGGTCATGTAGTACAGGCCGAGGATGATGTCCTGGGTCGGCACGATGATCGGCTTGCCGTTGGCCGGCGACAGGATATTGTTCGACGACATCATCAGCGCGCGCACCTCGAGCTGCGCCTCGATCGAAAGCGGTACGTGGACCGCCATCTGGTCGCCGTCGAAGTCGGCGTTGAACGCGGTGCAGACCAGCGGGTGCAGCTGGATCGCCTTGCCCTCGATCAGGATCGGCTCGAAGGCCTGGATGCCGAGGCGGTGCAGCGTCGGCGCGCGATTGAGCATGATCGGGTGCTCGCGGATGACCTCCTCGAGAATGTCCCAGACCTCGGCGACTTCGCGCTCGACGAGCTTCTTCGCCGCCTTGATCGTGGTCGCCAGGCCGCGCATCTGCAGCTTGGAGAAGATGAACGGCTTGAACAGTTCGAGCGCCATCTTCTTCGGCAGGCCACACTGGTGCAGCTTGAGCGTCGGGCCGACCACGATGACCGAGCGGCCCGAGTAATCGACACGCTTGCCGAGCAGGTTCTGCCGGAAGCGGCCCTGCTTGCCCTTGATCATGTCGGACAGCGACTTCAGCGGGCGCTTGTTGGTGCCGGTGATCGCGCGGCCGCGGCGGCCGTTGTCGAGCAGCGCGTCGACCGACTCCTGCAGCATGCGCTTCTCGTTGCGCACGATGATGTCGGGCGCGTTCAACTCGAGCAGGCGCTTCAGGCGGTTGTTGCGATTGATCACGCGGCGGTAGAGATCGTTCAGGTCCGAGGTCGCGAAGCGGCCGCCGTCGAGCGGCACCAGCGGGCGCAGGTCCGGCGGCAGCACCGGCAGCACGGTCATGACCATCCATTCGGGGCGATTGCCCGAATCGATGAAGGCCTCGACCAGCTTGAGCCGCTTCGAAAGCCGCTTGAACTTGGTCTCCGACTTGGTGGCGTCGATTTCCTCGCGCAGGGTTTGCGCCTCGGAGTTGAGGTCGACGCCCTTGAGCAGCTCGAACACGGCCTCGGCGCCCATCTTGGCGTTGAAATCGTCGCCGAACTCCTCGATCGCCTCGAGATAGGCCTCGTCGGTCAGCAACTGGCCTTTCTCGAGCGTGGTCATGCCCGGATCGATGACGACGAAACCCTCGAAGTAGAGCACGCGCTCGATGTCGCGAAGCGTCATGTCGAGCAGCAGGCCGATGCGCGACGGCAGCGACTTCAGGAACCAGATGTGTGCGATCGGGCAGGCCAGCTCGATGTGGCCCATGCGCTCGCGGCGCACCTTGGTCTGGGTGACCTCGACGCCGCACTTCTCGCAGACGACGCCGCGGTGCTTGAGCCGCTTGTACTTGCCGCACAGGCACTCGAAGTCCTTGACCGGGCCGAACACCTTGGCGCAAAACAGGCCGTCGCGCTCGGGCTTGAAGGTCCGGTAATTGATCGTCTCGGGCTTCTTGACTTCGCCGTAGGACCAGGAACGCACCATGTCCGGCGACGCCAGACCGATCCGGATGTGATCGAAATCCTCGTCCGCACCCTGTTTCTTCAACAGATTGAGTAAGTCTTTCATGGTTTATTCCTGTTCCAGTTCGATGTTGAGGCTCAGGGAACGGATCTCCTTGAGCAACACGTTGAATGACTCGGGCATGCCGGCCTCCATGCTGAAGTCGCCGTCGACGATGTTCTTGTACATCTTGTTGCGCCCGTTGACGTCGTCCGACTTGACGGTCAGCATTTCCTGCAGCGTATAGGCCGCGCCGTAGGATTCGAGCGCCCAGACTTCCATCTCGCCGAAACGCTGGCCGCCGAATTGCGCCTTGCCGCCGAGCGGCTGCTGCGTGACCAGGCTATAGGGTCCGGTCGAGCGCGCGTGCATCTTGTCGTCGACCAGGTGGTTGAGCTTCATCATGTACATGTAGCCGACCGTGACCGGCCGATCGAAGGATTCGCCGGTGCGGCCGTCGATCAGCGTGGTCTGGCCGGTTTCCGGCAGCTCGGCGAGCGCCAGCATGTTCTTGATCTCCTCTTCCTCGGCGCCGTCGAAGACCGGGGTCGCCATCGGCACGCCGCCGCGCAGGTTCTCGCACAGCTCGCGCACGTCGTCGTCGCTGAGGTCCTTGAACCTGAGCTTCTCCGACGAGTTGTTGTAGATCTTGCGCAGGAAGGTCTTCAATTCCTCGACCTTGCGCTGCTGGTCTATCATCTCGCCGATCTTGCGGCCGAGCCCGGCCGCGGCCCAGCCGAGGTGGGTCTCGAGGATCTGGCCGACGTTCATTCTCGACGGCACGCCGAGTGGGTTCAGCACGACGTCGACCGGGGTGCCGTCCTCGCGGTACGGCATGTCTTCCTCGGGCACGATCATCGACACCACGCCCTTGTTGCCGTGACGGCCGGCCATCTTGTCGCCCGGCTGCATGCGGCGCTTGACCGCGACGTAGACCTTGACCATCTTGAGCACGCCGGGCTTGAGATCGTCGCCGGCGGTGACCTTCCTCTTCTTTTCCTCGAACAGGCGGTCGAACTGCGCGCGCTGCGACTCGAGCTGTTCGTTGAGCGCTTCCATCTGCTTGGCCAGCTTGTCGTCGATGACGCGGATCTTCGACCACTGGTCGCGGCCGATCGATTCGAGGTAATCGGCGGTGATGACGCCGTTCTTCTTCATGCCGCCGGGGCCGCCGCTGGCTTTCTTGCCGGTGGCGATCCGCGCGACGCGCTTGTAGATGCTTTCCTCGATGATGCGGAACTGGTCGTCGA
>JAHEKJ010000133.1 GCA_024638385.1 Gammaproteobacteria bacterium
TCGGCCGCGTACTGGTCGCGCTGGTGCCGCCGCTGACGCTGATCTTCATCGTCCTCGGCTCGATCATCCTCGGCGTCGCGACGGTCAACCAGGCCGGCGCGATCGGCGCGATCGGCGCGATGATGATGGGCAGCTACCGCCTGATGGAAGGCAAAAAGAAAGCCTACTACCCGGCGACCATGGCGATCGTCTCGATCGTCGTGATCATCGTGCTGCTCAATTTCTTCGATCTCAACATCAAGAACATCACCTCGACCCGCGACGCGATCGGCATCGCGCTGGCGCTGATCGCGGTGCTGATCCTGGTCGCGTCGATCGCCTGGGCGACCTGGCGTGCGTTCAAGATCGACAACACGCTCGCCAGCGTCATGATGGATACCGCCAAGACCACGTCGATGGTGTTCATCATTCTGTTGGGCGCGGCGATGCTGACCTCGGCGTTTCGCGCCTTCGGCGGCGAGGAACTGGTGCGCGAGCACCTGACCGCGCTGCCCGGCGGCTTCTGGACCCAGTTCATCGTCGTCATGGCGGTCATCTTCTTCCTCGGCTTCTTCCTCGACTTTCTCGAGATCGCGGTCGTCGTCGTGCCGATCGTTGCGCCGATTTTGCTTGCGGATCCGAGCGCCAACATCACCGCGGTCTGGTTCGGCGTCATGGTCGGCCTCAACATCCAGACTTCGTTTCTGACGCCGCCGTTCGGCTTTTCGCTGTTCTATTTGCGCGGCGTCGCGCCGCCCGACGTGCGCACGCTGCAAATCTATCGCGGCGCGGCCGCGTTCATCGTGCTGCAGCTCGCCGGACTCAGCATCGCAGGCGTGTTCCCGGGGCTCGTCAACTACCTGCCGAACAAGATTCAACTGACCTCCGACACCGCGCCGCCGCCGAGCAATCCGAAACTGCAGGAATGCCTCGAAAGCTACCTGTTTACCGAGTACGAGCAGAATCGAGGCTCGATCGAGGCCGCGGTCGAGCGTCTGCGCGGCGTCAATGTCGCCTACCTCCCGGACGAGTACCGCGAGCGACTGAACGAGAGCCTCGGTCTCGCCGCGTCGGTTTACGAGCGCATCGACGAGATCGAAGACGCCGAACGCGAACTCGCCGCCTACGAACCCGCATACCGGCCGATTCACTTGCAAGTGCGCGGCATTCAGCGCGATATGCGCAAGCTCAGGAAAGACATCGACGAACTCGAGCAGGAACGCCAGCGCATCTCCTTCGCCGAGACGGTCGACGAAGCTCGCATCGAGCTGATCCGCGAGCGCGTAGGCGATATCGAAGCCGAACACGTTGCGCTCGAGGCGAGCATTCCCGCGGGCTGGAGCGACGCCCGCGCCCGCTTCGAGAACCTGTCGAAGGCCGCTAAACGCGCCCGGCTGCGCTACCGGCAGACGGTCGACGACAGCTACGAAACGATCCGGATGCTGCGCCGGATGATTTCCGAAACCGAAGCCTTGCCGCCGCTCGAGGCCGAGCTCGTCGCGTTGCGCGATTTCGTTGACGCCCAATCGCCCGAGGCCGGGCTCGAAGCGATCAACTCGCCCGAACTCGCCCTCGACAAGCTGACCGAGACTCACCGGGTCACGTCGAAACTGTCGCGCGCCAAGCGCGCGCTGCGTGGCGTCACGCCGGACAAGGGCAATGCCGTCGCCGAGATCGAGCGCGCGCTCGAAGAGTTGCGCGCGGAAATCGAGTGGCGCCAGCGCGCGGTGCCGGAGCTGGACCCGGAACTCGAAGCCTACAACGAGGCCGTCCGCCTTACGATCGGCATTCGCCTGCAGGAACGCCTGACCGGCGAGCAGGCCGAGTCCATCGCCAACTGCCTCTCGATACACCGCGACCTGACGCTCAACTTCTAGGCCCCGCCGGATGTCACAGGCGGACCTGATTTATCGCATTTTTGCGATCATCTTCCCGGTATTCAGCATCGTCGCGCTGGGCTATCTTTATGCCCGCGAGCGGCACGACACCGACATGTCGTCGGGCAATCGGCTTAATATGGACATCTTCACGCCGGCGCTGATCTTCGACATCCTGTCGGCCAGTGACTATGCGCTGGCCGACTACGTGAACCTGACCCTCGGCGGCGTCGCGGTCGTGCTCGGCTCGGGCCTGGTGGCCTGGCCGATCGCGCGCGTCCTGGGCTACCAGTGGAAGACACTGGTGCCGCCGATGATGTTCAACAATTGCGGCAACATGGGCGTGCCGCTGATCGTCCTGACATTCGGTGAGGCCGCGCTGCCGGCCGCGATCATGCTGTTCGCGAGCTCGAACCTGCTGCATTTCCTGCTCGGCCAGCAGTTGATCACCCAGCACTGGTCGCCGCGCGCGGTCGCTACCAATCCGATGATCGTCGCGACGGTACTCGGCATCGGCGTGTCGCTGGCGGGCGTCGCGATTCCCGAGACCCTGCGGCTGCCGATCCACCTGCTCGGCCAGATCGCGATTCCGCTGATGCTGTTTTCGCTCGGCGTGCGCATGTTGACGATCGACTTCGCCGACTGGCAGATCGGCCTGCTCGGCGCGTTGCTGTGCCCGTTGACCGGCCTCGCGATCGCGCTTCCGTACGCATGGCTGGTGCCGCTCGACGGCGACCAGGCGTCGGTGCTGTTGCTGTTTGGCGCGCTGCCGCCGGCGGTGCTGAACTTCATGGTTGCCGAGCGTTACCGGCAAGAGCCGCAGCGGGTCGCGTCGATCGTGCTCATCGGTAACTTCGCGAGCATCCTGGTCGTCCCCGTCGTGCTGTGGTTCATCCTGTGAACCGCGGCGTCTTCCAGCTCGCGCTGGCCAACGCGATCCTGATGTCGGTCAATTCGCTGATGGTGACCTCGGCGGCGATCATCGGCAGCCATCTGACCTCCAATCAGGCACTTTCGACGCTGCCGCAGGCCCTGCAGTTCGTCGCGGTCATGGCGACGACGATCCCGGCGTCGTTGTTGATGCGCCGCATCGGTCGCAGGGCGGGATTCCTGCTCGCGACCGTCGTCGGAATTACCGGCGGGGTCTGCGCCGTCGTCGCGATCTACCTGGATTCGTTCTGGCTGTTCTGTTTCGGCACGCTCGGCGTCGGCGTCTACACCGGTTTCGGGCATTACTACCGCTTCGCCGCGACCGAAGTGGCGGCACCCGAAGCGAAAAACACGGCAATCAGCTACGTGCTCGCGGGCGGCGTGCTAGCCGCGGTCATCGGCCCAAACCTCGCGAACTACAGCAAGGACTGGTTCGTCGTCACCTATGCCGGCACGATGCTGTCGGTGGTCCTGCTCTACGGCTTCAACGGAATCAATTTCCTGTGCATGCGGTTGCCGCGACCGAGCGCCGCCGTGTTGCGCGAGACGACGCGACCGCTCGCGCAAATCGCGGCGCAGCCGGCCTTCATCGCCGCCGTCGCCAGCGCCGCGATCGGCTACGCGGCCATGGTGCTGCTGATGACGGCGACGCCGCTGGCGATGATGCACGGGCATGCCCACGCATTCAGCGATGTCGCATTCGTCATCCAGTGGCATGTGCTCGGCATGTTCGTGCCGTCGTTTTTTACCGGACACCTGATCAACCGCTTCGGCGCCGCGCGTATCGTCATGACCGGCGTCGCACTGATGATCGGCTGCGTCGGCTTCAACCTGAACGGCACGTCGGTGACCCACTTCTGGGCGGCCCTGTTACTGCTCGGCATCGGCTGGAATTTCATGTATATCGGCGGCACCAGCCTGTTGACCGAAACCTACCGTCCGGCGGAAGCGGCCAAGGTACAGGCGATCAACGAGTTCGTGGTCTTTTCGAGCGCGGCCTGCGCGTCGTTTGCCGCCGGCGCGCTGCTGCACTGGCTCGGCTGGCTCAAGGTTAACTACGCCGTGGTACCGCTGGTCGCGCTCGCGATTCTGGCGCAGGCCTGGCTCTACGTCGCCAACCGGCGCGCCGCTTCGACGCTCACGGAGCCCTGAGTCCGGTCAGCCGGTCACCGACGTCGATCGGGTGCTCGCGGTCGCTGAGTTCGAGTACGTAGCGCGATTCGACCGCCGGCCGAAAAGTCGGACAGGGATCCGCCGCGCACGGCTCCAGCCGGCGAATCGCGACGACCCTGTAATCGGCGTCGATCCAGTAGACCCGCAGCGGAATGCGCATGTTCTTCATCCAGATCGCATGCTCGCCGTCGCGCGGGTAAACCAGCAGCATCCCCCGGTCGGCGGGCAGCGATTGCCGGTGCATCAGGCCGACTTGTCGCGCGGCGGCGGTCGTCGCCAGTTCGATCCGGTAGCGGGCGGCGTTGATCGTAACGTCACGCTCGGCGGCCGCGACCTCCGCCGCAAGCATTGCGGCAACGAGCAACAGCAACCGGCGGAGTCGCGCCGGGGATTGTCGACAAAGCCCGGATTTTAGTTCAAACGACATATTGACACTTTTCGCGACTTGCTCATTTTCAGGCTTAAATTAATTCGATAAAAACTTGAATATACTAGGTTTTTTGACTATATAAGCCGAGCGCAATTTAGTGACTTTTTTCATAAAATAACTTCAAAAAAGCGACATAAGTCATTGATATTGCTAACATGCTCGATCCTGGCTGAATCAATGTGGGGTATAAAAATTGATTTCGAGTACAGATAATAAAGCGGAAGTTCCAAAGGATTCAAACATCGAACCCTACGAGAACGCGCGGCGCCTGAGTATTTTGCGCCGCCAACGCAAGGTCCTGATTGTCGACGACGAGTCGACCGGACGCACCATTCTGGCGAAGATCATTCAACAGGCCGAGGATGACGTCATCGTCGAAGCCTTCGACAACCCGCTGTCGGCGCTCGAATGGCTCGACAAGAATCATCCCGATCTGATCATCACCGATTACCGCATGCCGGAAATCAATGGCGTCGAGCTGATCCGCAAGATCCGGGTCCGGCCCGCCTGCCAGGATATTCCGATCATGATGATTACCGTCGTCAGCGAGAAGTCGGTGCGCTACGACGCGCTCGAAGCCGGTGCGACCGCCTTTCTGACTCGCCCGATCGATCAGATCGAATGCCGCACCAGCTGTCGCAACCTGCTGAAGCTGCACGAGCAGCAATCGATCATCCAGGACCGGGCCGACTGGCTCGCGCGCCAGGTCGAGGTCGCGACCCAGCAAATCGTCGCGCGCGAACACGAGACGCTGTTACGACTGGCCAAGGCCGGCGAGTATCGCGATGAGGTTACCGGCAATCATGTCGTGCGCATGGCCAAGTATTCGCGCGAGATCGGCGAGGCGCTCGGCCTGTCGGAAAAGGAATGCGACGAGATCGAATACGCCGCGCCGATGCATGACATCGGCAAGATCGGCATTCAGGACAAAATCCTGCTGAAACCCGGCAAGTTCGAGCAGCACGAATGGACGACGATGCAACAGCACACGATCATCGGCCATTCGATTCTCTCCAATAGCCAGTCACGCTACATCCAGACGGGCTCGATCATCGCCCTGAATCACCACGAGCGGTTCGACGGCACCGGTTATCCCAACGGTATCGCCGGCAAGGACATTCCGCTGGTGGCGCGCATCGTGTCGGTCGCCGACGTTTACGATGCGCTGGTCTCCGCCCGCCCCTATAAACGCGCCTGGAACGCCAAGGATGCCCAGGACTATCTGCATAAACACGCGGGTACGCAATTCGATCCGATTTGCGTGGAAGCTTTCTTCGAACGTCTCGACAAGATAACCGGTATTTACCAGGCCTTCAGTGACACCAATTAGCTGACCCGCAAATCAACCGTATGGAAAATACCTCAAAAAAGCTCGGATGGTACGGTAGGCTCAATCGTCGACTCAAGAATACCGGTGATTCCGAACCAGAACAGGCCAAGCTGAGGCTTGCCATCGGCGTCTTGCTGGTAGCTTACTTTTGTTTTCCCTGGGGCGGCAACGAGACCTTTGCCGAAGCGGTGCGATCGCTTCCCAGTATTATTACGATCTTTTACTACAGCAGCGCGCTCGCGATTTTCTTTGCCATCTTGCTCAATCCGCAGGCATCGCCGGCAAGAAGAGTCACGGGCGCGGCGCTGGATATGATATGCCTGTCCGTCGTGATGTATCATTCGGGAGGCGACAGCGTTCCACTTTTCGTTCTCTATCTGTGGGTGATTTTGGGTAACGGCTTCCGTTACGGGACCGCGTACCTTTACATTTCCCAGGGGATAAGTCTGGTGGGATTCACGGTGGCAATCCTGTGGGGCTCGTACTGGCAGGAACACAAGCCCTTCGGCATCAGCCTGTTGCTAATGCTTACACTGTTGCCTCTTTACGCAGCGTTCCTGCTCAAAAAGTTACACGCCGCGCTCGAGATGGCCAAGCAGGCAAACGAGGCCAAGAGTCGATTTTTGGCAAACATGTCACACGAACTCAGGACACCGCTGAACGGCGTAATTGGCATGGGCGACCTGTTGCGTGAAACATCGCTCAACTACGAGCAGAAAGAGCTCGTGAACACGATGCACAGTTCCGCCAACACGCTACTCGAACTCATCGAAAATGTCCTCGACATAGCCAAGATCGAGGCTGGCAAGATATTGATCGCGTCCAAGGATTTTGATTTGCACGGTCTTGTCAACTCCGTCATTTATATGCTCGCGCCGATGGGCGAAAAAAAGGATTTGTTCATCTCCTGCACCTTTGATCCCGAAACTCCCTTCGCGTTGAAAGGTGATCAGCAACACTTGCGCCAGGTTTTGATCAATCTGATCAGCAACGCGATCAAGTTCACTGACGAGGGGTCGGTGGCAGTATCGGTAAGGTCGGCAGGCGGCACGGAACTGGCGCCGAGAATCAGGTTCGAAATAACCGATACCGGTATCGGAATTTCACCTGACGCCATTGGCCGTATTTTTGATGATTTCACACAAGTTGACGACAGCAAGGGTCGTTCTTTCGGTGGCACCGGCCTCGGCACCACGATTTCGAAAGAGCTTGTCGAGCTGATGAATGGCGATATCGGTGTCGTGAGCGAGGCCGGCAAAGGGTCGACATTCTGGTTTGAAATCCCGTTTCTCGCCAGCACGGCGCCCGAAACGAGTATCTCGGACAATCACCTTTTGCTCCTTGCCGGCGAGGATACGGCCGGCATTATCACGCCATCGCTGAAGTATTGGCGGGTCGATTACGACTGGGTTAGAACTTCGAGCCGCGCCTTATCACAACTCATTCAGGCAAAAGACGACGATAACCCTTACGAAACCATTGTTGTAGATCAAGACAGTCTCGCCGACATCAACGCGGTTCAGTTTGCACAGATGGTAAAATCCGAAGGTTTGCTGGAAAACACGTCGATGGTATTGATCAATTCGTCAGAGACGATGATCGATGCCAATCGTTCGAATCAATACTACATATCGACTATTGCGAATCCCGAGGACAAGCGCCTGCTGTTCAATGCTCTGCACGCGGCACAAAGTGTCAATCTCAACGACACCAAGATTGTCACGATGGCCGAGCATTATGCAAAACAGGCCGGCGCGGCGTCCCTGCATATCCTCGTTGCCGAAGACAATCAGGTCAACCAGCAGGTTATCGAGGGGATTCTTCGCAATGCCGGACACCGTGTGCAAATTGCCGATACCGGCGAGAAGGCACTCGATTTTTTAAGCACGGATCTCGAGCAAATAGATATGCTGATCCTCGACATGAATATGCCGGAGGTCTCCGGCGTCGAAGTCGTCAAGGCGCTCAGATTCATGGACACCAGCGGACAGCTTCCCGTGATCATGCTGACCGCGGACGCGACCCCGGAGGCCAAGGAAATTTCGTTGGAAGCAGGCGCGAATAGATTTCTGACAAAACCGATCGACGCTCGCGGTTTGCTGGAATGCATCGCCTCGCTGTCGCGCAATCTGCATAAGACCCGGCCGATCAAGCCCCTGTCGCGCGAGCATCAACCTTTAACGGACAGTAATTTTTCGGAATCCGACTGGTATGACAACCTGGTGCTACACGAGCTCGACATTCTTGGCGACGGGCCGGAGTTTATTCGCAACCTGATAAAAAACTTCGAAAAAGACGGTGCGCAGCACGTTCTCAATCTCAAGAAATCGATGTTAGACGATTACCTGGAATACCGTGATAGCCTGCATGCGTTAAAAGGCTCGGCGACCGAATTGAGTGCCTACAAACTGGTCGAGGTTTGCCAGGAAGCCGAACGATTAAAGCCCTACGATATGGGCAGCGACAAGATCAATCAAATGTGCCTCCGAATCGAGGAGACGTTTAATGCAACCGTAACTGCATTGAAAAATGCAGTTACGGTTGAGCAATCGGCATACAGCAGTAAAAAATCAGATCGCTAGGGCACTCAGGCGACGCCTCTGTTGTTCTGCCTGCGAACCAGCCTTTCCATCATGCGCAAGTCCTTGCTGGTCAGCTGAAGTGCCGAATCGGCCCATACCGCGGCAATTTCGGACAGTTCCTCGAAGCTCACCTGGTTACAGATATCCTTGAGTCTTTGTATCGATTTGAAGGTGTTGCTCGCCTTGGACGCAGACTTGATGAAACGATAAATCGCGACCTCGCCCTCACCTTTTTCGGCCAGAATATCGACCACGCCCATGTCATACAACTGCTCAGCCGTATACAGGCGGCCGCTGACGATCATTTCCTCGGCAGCCGCGAACCCTATTTTACGCGACAGGAGTGAATAGGCGCCCATTCCCGGAAACAGGTTGAACAGCACCTCGGGTAAACCCATTTTTACGCCACGTTCGGCGACGATCACATTACT
>JAHEKJ010000033.1 GCA_024638385.1 Gammaproteobacteria bacterium
CCGGCGCGTCGGGCACGTATCGCGCGGACGATGCCGGCGAACTCGAGCAAATCCTGCACGCGACCCACGTCGCCGACGGCGCCAGCGCCGCGATCGAGGAATTCATCACCGGCCACGAGGGTTTCTACGACACGCTGGCGGTGAACGGCGAGGTGCGCCACGACTTCATCAGCCACTATTACCCCAACGTGCTCGAAGCGATGCGCACGCGCTGGATCAGCCCGCAGATCATCTGCACCAACCGCATGCACGAACCCGGCTACGGCGAGATCTACGAGCTCGGCAAGCGCGTCATCGACGTGCTCGGCATCACCACGTCGCCGACGCACATGGAGTGGTTCTTCGGCCCGAAAGGGCTCAAGTTCTCCGAAATCGGCGCGCGCCCGCCGGGCGTCGGCCACTGGGACGTCTATTGCTACGCCAACGAGTTCGACCTGTTCCGCGAATGGGCGCTGGCGGTGACCCACGGCCACGGCGAGCAGAGCCCGTCGCGGCGCTACGCCTGCGGCATCATCGCGCTGCGCCCCGACCGCGACGGCCGCATCTCGCACTACGACGGCGCCGACGAAATCTGGCAACGCTTCGGCGACAACATCGTCGCGCAGCATTTCCCGGAACCCGGCACGCCGACCCAGGGCGTCGAGGGCGGCTACATGGCGAACGCGTGGATGCACGTGCGCCACCCGGATTACGACACCCTGCGCGATATCCTGAACACGATCGGCGAAACCATCCAGGTGCGCGCGCGCTAGCGCGGCGCTCGGTCGAAAGCTGCCCGGCGTGCGCGTCACGGACGTCGATTAACCCGTTTGGGGCATGACAGGCCGCGAGCCGGGCCGCTACGATGAGCGCGAAATAAAAACAAGGGAGCCTTCCGATGAAACTCGTAAAATACCTGCTGCTCACCGCGGCCGCGTTCGGCCTGGTCGCCACCGGCGCGGCGGCGGGCGATTGCAAATCCGTCAAGGGCCGCGTCGTGTCCGAGCTGGTTGGTCAGTTTTCCGATGGCACGCCGTGCACGAGTCCACTCGGCCTGTGCACCGAGGGACGCTTTACCGGACGGTTGAAGGGCAAGTTTCGGTTTATCGCCGGGTCGCTAACGCCATTCGGCCTGATCGATTTGACGAAGTCGCAACCGAACGTCGCTGCAACGACCGGCGTAATCAACCTCGAAACCCGCTTTTGCGGCGGCACGCTGGTGCTGGACGACACATCGGTATTTTCGCTCGATCTCGACGGCTCGGTTGCGAGCCTGCAAACGCCGAACGGCGATGCCAGTACCGGCGGTTGTGCCGGCGCGAGCGGCAGGGTTCGCCTCGAGGGCGTATTCGACAACGGTTGCGTCGACTGCAAGTATCGCGGCGAGATCTGCGGCGTCGGCCCGGTCGGCGACGACGACGATTAGCGGCCGGCGGATGAAATAGACGCGGGTTGCGAGGCTAACCCAACCCCGCCATCTCGAACCCAACCTCGGCTAGTGCCGCGAGCAGGCGCTCGCGCTCGGCGCCGCTGCACTCGTCGAGCGGCGGCCGCACGCGCGCCCAGCCGGGATCGCCGGCGTAGTGCGCGATCACGGCTTTCATGCCGGGAATCATGACGTAGTTCTGAAAGATGCCGCGGGTCCGGTCGAGCGCCGCCTGCTGATCGTCGGCATCGGCGTCGGTATAGCTCCGGTAGAGTCGCGCGATCGGCGCCGGGCTGACGTTGGCGGTCGCGGTGATGCTGCCTTTGCCGCCGGCGCGCAGCGTCGCCAGCAAAAAGGATTCGGATCCACAGAACACGTCGAAACCGTCGGGCTGGAAGCACTCGAGCATCGCGCGCGTATTATCCCAGTCACCGGAGCTGTCCTTGACCCCGGCGATCTGCCCGGGGTAGTCGCGCAGCAGGCGCTCGATCAGCGTCAGCGTGACCGGCACGTTGGCGATCGGCGGGATATGGTACAGATAGATCCGCAGGCGTTCGTCGCCGACGCGCTCGATGACCTCGGCATAGCTGCGATAGAGCCCGTCGTCGCTGACGTTCTTGTAGTAGAACGGCGGCAGCATCAGCACGCCGGCGCAGCCGGCCCCGACCGCGGCGCGGGTCAACGCGACCGTGTCGGGCAGCGCGCAGCAGCCGGTGCCGGGCATCATTCGGGCCGGCGGAATGCCGGCATCGACCAGTTGCGCGAGCAGGTCGAGCTTTTCCGCGACCGACATCGAGTTGGCTTCCGAGTTGGTGCCGAAGACCGCGAGCCCGACGTCGTTGTCGAGCAACCAGCGGCAATGGCGAACCAGCCGGGCCCCGTCGGGATTCAGGTCGCGGTCGAACGGGGTGACGACCGGCGCGAGGACGCCGGCGAGGCGATCGGTTGTCTGCATCGTTATCGAACCTGTCAGGCTTGCGCGAGGCTGCCAATCTTAGCCGATAATCGTGCGCCGAACGAATCGCCGCCACGCTTGCCGATGCCCTGAATTGCGTCAATCCCGCGCCCGGAGCCGCTGCCTACACTCGTCGGCGTAACCGCCGAGATATTCGACAATCCGTGAACCTGTACACTTTCGATGCCTATGCGCTGAACGAAATCGCGCGCCGAGTCGACGACCTCGGAGTCGGCAAGGCTTCGCTACCGATCCTGCAAACGCTGACGCTGGCAGTGCTCGCGGGGTTTTTCATCGCCTTCGGCGCGATGCTGTACACGCTCGTCATGAGCGGCGAGGCCGGTCTGGCTTCGGCCGCCGCCGCTGGCTCGGCGGGATCGCGTTCTCGCTCGGGCTGGATCAGTCTCGCCAGTCATCGGGTGTCGGGAAAGATTCTGTACATCCTGTTTCCGATCCCGGCCTTCGTCGCGCTGGGTTTCGAGCACTCGGTCGCCAGCATGTACCTGATCCCAATCGGCATGCTGGCCGATCGCGGCGGCATCGACTGGCTCTGTCTGGCTCGCAACCTGCTGCCGGTCACGTTCGGCAACGTTGTCGGCGGCGTTTCGGTCGCGCTGATCTACTGAATCGCCTATCTGCGTGCGCCGCGTGTAACTTCGACCGCCCGCTGAGGTATCCCACCGGGGTTCCTGACCGCTGATCACGGTCAAACACCGAATCGGCGCCTCGTTTGTGAAGTATTTCCGCCCGTCTTCGAGCCGTGGCTATTGCCAACAGCGGATTCTTGCTTATAATAATTTGGGAAATAAATCCCATAATTTGATGAACGGAAGGATTAATCATGGCAAACGATAGTTCGAAATTGGATAGCGACGCAGAATCGATCGACAGCGAACGTCGCCGAGCGCTGTCGCGCCTCGGCCTCGTCGCGACCGCCGCATACGTCGCGCCGGCGCTGATGACGCTTAGCCAGTCGGCAAGGGCTTCGGACGGCGGCTCCGGCGGTGGCGGTTCCGGCGGCGGCGGTGGTGCAGGCGGTGGCGGTGGTGCAGGCGGCAATTCCGGTAGCGGCGGCGGCTCCGGTGGCTCCGGAGGTGGCTCGGGTGGCTCGGGTGGTTCAGGCGGCGGTTCCGGTGGTTCCGGCGGTTCGGGCGGTTCGGGCGGTTCGGCCGGCGCCTCGGGCGGCAGCGTCGGTTCGAACGGCGGCAGCGTCGGTTCGGATGGCGCGTCGGCCAACGAAAAACGATAACCGGTATCCATCGCTGCGCCGATGACGCAAGTACCCACCGGTCGCCATGGCGGCCGGTGGGGTTGTCCCGAACTCTGGGGACTGCCGCTCGAATAACGCATGATCCACGCCACACAATGCCTGATTTTCGACTCGATGAGGCAGCCGGTCTGCCTGCGCGACTGCGCCGATTTGCTCGATCGGCTGGCATTGTTGTTTCCCGGCTGGCCGATCGCGCGTGCCGCGCCACCAGCGATGCGACCGGTCCTGAAAGTGACGCGCGACGCCGGAGCCTATCGCTTCGAAGGCGACTGGTTGCGCGAACCGCTGTATCGCCGCGATACGGCGAGCGCCGCCAGCGCGCTGGTCGCCGAGGTCGTGCGCGCCTGGTCGCGCGACAGCGACCGTTGGTTGTGTCTGCACGGCGCGGCGGCGAAATTCGCCGGCAGGCTGGTCGTGTTCCCTAGTCAGTATCGCGCCGGCAAGAGTCTGCTCGCCGCCGCGCTCGCCGCCACCGGCGTGATGCTCCATGCCGACGACGTGCTGCCGATTCGAATCGACGACGGACTTGCGATGGCGCCCGGTCTCGCGCCGCGGCTGCGCTTGCCGCTGCCCGATAACCTGGATCCGATCACGCGCGACTATATCGAGCGGCATCGCGCGTTCGCCAGTGACGACTACCTGTACCTCGACCTGGCCGGCCGCGAACTGGCGCCGCGCGGCGAGCTTGCGTCGATCGGCGGCTTCGTGCTGCTCGAGCGCGAGATCGGCGCCGTGCCGCAACTCGAACGAGTCACGGCCGCTGACGCGTTGAAGCAGGTCGTCTGGCAAAACTTTTCGCGCCGGGCCGACGCGCCGCGAATTCTCGATCGGCTGCGGGGACTGGTCACGCAGGCGCGCCGCTATCGACTGCGCTATGACCGCGCAGAAGAAGCGGTGGCCCTGCTGAACGCAGAGTTCAGCCATTGGTCGGCCCGCGAGACGGCGGCCGTCGATGATTCGCCGCCGCCGCGCTGGCTCGGCGATGCGGTCGCGCCGCTGGCGCCGGGACAGCTGCGCAGGCGCGGCGATATCGAAATGCGCCAGGTCGACGACGAGTGTTTTCTCGCCGATCTGGACGGCGCGGCGATCCATCATCTGAACCCGGTCGGCAGGGCGGTCTGGACGTTGCTGGCCAGGCCGGTCGGCTTCGATGAAATGGCCGGCGTACTCGCCAACGCCTTTCCCGAAATTGATCGCGAACGGATCGATCGTGATCTCGCCGAACTGGTCGAGGTCCTGGGGCGCAAGGAGTTGATCGAATTCTGCCGCGAGGACGATCGCGAAGCGGCGAGGTCACCGCTGACGGGCTAGGATCGGTGCCGCGGCAAGGTCGCGCCTGATTCGACGATCGCGAAAGGGGCAGCGATACTTCGGCGCCGGGCCCGCGCGGGCGCCGGCGCTTTTATTTCCGCTATCAACAGCCGCGATGCGACTGCCGCGAAGCCGGAACATCGCGGCGCCGGGCTTCGGCCAGGGCATCGCCGCGAGTGATACCGAGATCTTTCAGCATCGTATCGGACATCGCGCGTAGCTGTTGCCGCTCGCGTCGAATGCGGGCGTGCAACACCTGTTGCGAAGTCCATTGGCGAAGCGCTTCGAGCAGACGTTCGAACGGCCCACCATCGGCGCGAGGCAGGCTACGGGTACACTCTCGGGTCGCGTAGGTCATCTTGTTGCCTATCATGTTTTGTAGATAATATTTGCATTCACTTCACGGATAGTGACTTTATTTGAACGCAGGCGTATAAGTAAATCGAATAATTTTGAAAGATAATTTCACGTATATTGATGACAAATAACTCCCTCCGCAATCTCGATCTCGGCACCTTGCGCAGTTTCGTCACGATCGCCGAGGCCGGCAGCATGACCCGCGCCGCGCAGCGGCTGTTCATGACCCAGTCGGCGATCAGCATGCAGATCAAACGCCTCGAGGACAACCTCGGCTTCAGCGTGTTCGAGCGCTCGCGCCAGGGCATGAAGCCGACCGGCGAGGGCGAGCAACTGTTGCGTTTCGCCAACCAGATGCTCGCGCTGAACGACGAAGCCATGGGGCGGTTGACGTCGCCGGACTACGAGGGCCAGGTGCGGCTCGGCGCGCCCTGCGACGTGATTTATCCGCATATCCCGGGCGTGATTAAAGAGTTCAGCCGGGATTATCCGCGGGTGCAGGTGCGCTTCGCGTCGGCCAAGACTTACCAACTCAAGCAGGAATTCGCGCGCGGTTTGCACGACATCGTCATCACCACCGAGCCCGCGGCCGACGAGGGTGGTCGGGTCGTCAACACCCAGCGCCTGCGCTGGACCGGCGCGGTCAACGGCAACGCCTGGAAGCAACGCCCGTTGCCGCTCGGCATCGCGATGAACTGCGCGTTTCGCTCGGCCGTCACCGAAGTACTCGACGCCGCCGGCGTCGACTGGAACCACGTCGTTGCGACCGAGGACATCGTCGCCGCCGAGGCCATGGTCGCGGCCGATCTATGCGTCTGCGTCGAACTCGAGAGCGTCCGGGCGATGGATCGCGCGCCGATCGATCACGGCGGGCAGCTGCCCGAACTGCCCGAATACTCGATCGTGCTCTACAGCGCCGGCGGAACGGAAAATCCGATCGCGCAGACGCTGGTCGACTACCTGCTGCGGGCGCACCGCTAGGCGTTTTTCCCGGGCCTTCAGCTCGCCGGCAACACCACCAGTTGCGCGATCTCGACGTGGCGCGGTTGCTTCAGCGCGTAGGCAACCGTGTCGGCGATGTCCTCGGCCTCGAGGCAGGCGTCGAAACCATCGTAGAACTCGGCCGCGCCGTCGGCGTCGCCGAGGCGCTGCTCGGCGAAACTGGTGCGCACGACGCCCGGCATGATTTCGCTGACGCGGATGCCACGGCCGGCGTAATCGAGGCGCAGGGTTTCGGAAAATCCGTGCACCGCATACTTGCTCGCAACGTAGGCGGTGCCGGTGGCGTAAGGCCGCAGGCCCGCGATTGAGCCGAGATTGACGATATGTCCGTGCCCGCGCGCGAGCATGTCGTCGATCAGCGCGCGGGTGACGCGAATCAGGCCGGCGACGTTGGTCTCGATGATCGCGCACCAGTCGTCGGCGCTGCCCTCGTCGAAGCGCCGGCGCCCGCCGGTATCGTGGCCGGCGTTGTTGATCAGCGTGTCGACCGGGCGAAACGCGTCCGGCAGCGCGGCGGCGAGACCGGCGACCGCGGCGGCATCGTCGACGTCGAGTTCGAGCGGATAGAGCCGGTCGCCGAGCTCCGCGCGCAGGCCGTCGAGTTTGTCGCGCCGCCGCGCCGCGGCGACGACGCGGTAGCCTTCGGCGACGAGACGGCGGCAGGTCGCCGCGCCGATACCGCTGCTCGCGCCGGTGACGAGCGCGATGCGGCTTGCATGCTTGTCGGTCATGATCTGTCTCCTGGAATCCCGGGCCGATTATAAGTGGCGGCGCGGCGGAGGGGGAAATCCGGCGCCGCCGGAACGCAAGCATTTCTCGCTGCTTGCAGGCACAATAGTCGGCGTTTCGGCGCGGGTTCCATCGATGCAGCGACAACAGATCGGCTTTCTCTATCTCAACATAGGGCATTTTCTCGACCATCTGGTGATGCTGATCTTCGCCACGGTCGCGGCCGTGCGCCTGACGCAGGACTGGGGCCTGAGCTATGCCGAGCTGGTTCCCTACGCGACCCCGGGGTTCATCGCCTTCGGCGCCGGCGCGATCGTCGCCGGCTGGATCGCCGACCGCTGGAGCCGCGAAGGCATGATCGCGATCTTTTTCTTCGGCATCGGCGCAAGCTCGATTTTCGCCGGCTTCGCCGACACGCCGCTCGAGATGGCGCTGTGCCTGACGCTGATCGGCGCGTTCGCGGCGATTTATCACCCGGTCGGCCTGTCGCTGGTCGTGCAGGGGCGCGAGCGCACCGGCATGCCGCTCGCGGTCAACGGCGTTTACGGCAATCTCGGCGTCGCCTGCGCCGCGTTACTGACCGGATTCCTGATCGACGCCGCCGGCTGGCGCAGCGCATTCTTCGTTCCCGGGGTGGTATCGCTCGCGCTCGGTTGCGGTTACCTGTGGCAGCTGCGCGCGGAGCGCCTCGAAATCCTGGCGGCGCCCGCGGCGAACCGTCCGGCATCCGCGCCGTCCGAGGCGACGATATCGCGGCAGACGCTCGTCGTCGTGTTCGCGATAATCTTTTTCACGACCGCGCTCGGCGGGTTGATCTTCCAGAGCACGACCTTCGCGCTGCCGCGGATCTTCGCAGAGCGCCTGACCGGTCTCGCCGACAGCGCGACCTCGGTCGGCGCCTGGGCCTTCGTCGTGTTCGCGCTGGCCGCGGTTGCGCAGCTGGTCGTCGGCTACCTCGTCGACCGGCACTCGATCCGGTTCGTGTTTGCCGCGGTCGCGCTGCTGCAGGCGATCCTGTTCGCGATCATGACCCGGCTCGACGGCATCGCCGCACTGGTCGTCGCGGCCGGCTTCATGTTCGTCGTCTTCGGCCAGATTCCGATCAACGACGTGCTCGTCGGGCGGTTGGCGAAGAGCCATTGGCGCAGCCGCGCCTACGCGCTGCGCTACGTCGTGACCTTCAGCGTGATGGCTTCGGCGGTGCCGCTGATCGGCTGGGTTCACGGCCGCTGGGGCTTCAGCCGCCTGTTCGAGATCCTCGCCTTCGCCGCGGCGCTGATCTTCGTCGCGGTGTTGCTGTTGCCGTCGGCCGCGCGCTACGCGCGCGCCCGGCGCGTGACCTGAATCCTGGCCCCGGGGATGCGACCCGATTCGCACCGCTCGCGGCTCGCCTGGTACGGTTTCACCGTATTCGTGAGTTCGGCGATCCTGCTCGTGCTCGAGATCACCGCCGGCCGCCTGATTGCGCCCTACGTCGGCGTCACGCTATACAGCTGGACGTCGATCATCGGCGTGGTCCTCGCCGGCCTGTCGCTCGGCAACTGGCTCGGCGGTCGCTGGGCCGATCGCGGTGGCGACGAGGGCAGCACCGGTATCGCGCTCGCGCTGGCCGCGGTCTTCAGCCTCGCAAGCCTGTTCACGCTGACGCTGATCGCGCCGTGGCTGCAGGCGAGCGGCCTCGATCTGATCAGCGCGAGCTTCGTCTACGTGCTGTGCCTGTTCTTCGTGCCGTCGCTGCTGCTCGGCATCCCGACGCCGCTGCTGACCACGCTTGCGCTGCGGCTGGATACCCGCACCGGCCACGTCGTCGGCCGCATGCACGCGCTGGCCGCGCTCGGCAGCATCGTCGGCACTTTCGTCACCGGCTTCGTGCTGATCCAGTACCTCGGGACGCGTGGCATCGTTATCCTGTCATCGGGGCTGCTGGCGCTGCTGGCAGTGCCGTTTCTCGCCCGGGCAAGCTGGCGCGGGCGCCTGTCACTGCTGGCACTCGCCGTGCTGACCGCTGCTGCGATCGGCCTGCGCGACGGCTACGCCGGCCCGTGCGACGCCGAGAGCAGTTATTTTTGCCTGCGCGTCGTCGATGCGTCGGCCGACGCGCCGCACGGCCGAGCCAATGCGCTGATCCTCGACCACCTGCTGCACGGGATCAATCACCTCGACGAGCCGGCGCTGCTGATCGCGCCTTACGTGCACTTGATGCAGGAGCTGGCGATGCGGCATTTCGCGCCGGACCGGTTCGAAAAGCTCGCCTGGTTTTTCGCCGGTGGCGGCGCCTACACGCAGCCGCGCGCGATCCGGGCACTGACGCCGGCTGCCGCGATCACCGTCGCCGAGCTCGATCCGCTGGTCACGCGTATCGCCGCCGAAAGACTCGATGTCGATCCCGCCGACTTCACGATCCACCACGGCGACGCGCGCGCGACACTCGCGCGCGAGCCCCCGGGCAGCTACGACGTGGTCGTCACCGACGCGTTTCACGACATCGCGATCCCGTATCACCTGGTCACGCGCGAATACGCTTCGCTGGCGAAGTCGCGGCTGCGAGCCGGCGGACTGCTCGTCTTCAACGTCGTCGACGCCTTTCCCGACCCGCGCATGGTCAAGGCGCTGGTCAAGACGCTGCGGCTCGAGTTTGCCGCGGTCGACGTCTGGCTCGATCGTATTCCCGACCGGCCCGAGCGCATGACCTACGTCATCGCCGCGAGCGACCGCGCGCATGCCGGCGATGTCATCGAGGCCCGTCACGGCCTGCGGCGCGCCTGGCTTCGGATCAACGAGCCGTTGTTCCGCACCGGCACGCCGCTTGCCGAAGTGCCCGCGTTCAGCGACGACTTCGTGCCGGTCGAGCGCATGATCGCCGGTCTGTTGCTGCGCGACGAGGGCCGCTAAGGCGCGTCGAACGGCGTCGCCGCGCGGCAATCTGTCGGCGTCGCGGTCGCGTATGAGTTAGAATACCCGGTCCGACCGAACTGCCAGTCGACCGGCAATCATCGCCAGCGAGAATGCCATGAACAAACATCGAATCCTGATCCTGGGCGCGTCCTACGGGTCGCTGCTCGCCACCAAGCTCGCGCTTGCGGGCCACGACGTGCACCTGATATGCCTGCCCGACGAAGCCGACGCGATCAATCGCGACGGCGTGCTCGTGCGCCTGCCGGTGCGCGGCCGCGACGCGCCGGTCGAGGTCGCATCGAAGGGTCTGCCCGGCAAGATCAGCGCCGGAGACCCGGTCTCGGCCGATGTCGACGGCTTCGACCTCGTCGCGCTGGCGATGCAGGAGCCGCAGTACCGCCACGACGTAATCCGGGACTTGTTGCAACGCGTCGCCGACGCCGGCAAGCCCTGCATGTCGATCATGAACATGCCGCCGCTGGCCTACCTGCGGCGCATTCCCGGGCTCGATGGCGATCGGTTGCGCGCATGCTATGCCGACGCGAGCGTCTGGGACCCGTTCGACCCGGCGCTGGTGACGCTGTGCAGCCCCGATCCGCAAGCCTTCCGCCCGCCCGGCGAACCGGTCAACGTGCTGCAGGTGACCTTGCCGACCAACTTCAAGGCCGCGCGCTTCGACGACGACGCGCATACCGAACTGCTGCGCACGCTCGAGCGCGACATCGAGGCCGCGACTTTCCGCGTCGGCGACGAGGACGTCGCGCTGCCGGTCAAGCTCAAGGTACACGAGTCGATCTTCGTGCCTATGGCCAAGTGGAGTATGCTGCTGACCGGCAACTACCGCTGCGTGCAGCACGACCAGATGATCCCGATCCGTGATGCGGTGCACTCCGATCTCGACGAATCGCGCCGCATCTACGACTGGGTCGGCGACCTGTGCGTATCGCTCGGCGCCGCGCGCGAAGACCTGGTCCCGTTCGAGAAATACGCGAAGGCTGCCGAGGGCCTCGCCAAGCCGTCGTCGGCGGCGCGCGCGCTCGACGCGGGCGCACCGTTCATCGAGCGCGTCGACCTGCTGGTCAAGACGATCGCGCAGGAGAAAGGGCTGCAGGATGCCGCGATCGACCTGATCGTCGACCGGGTCGAGCACCACCTGCAAAAGAACCGCGCCGCGGCCTGACGCCGCACCCGGCGTTGACCTCGGTCAATGAAACTCGCGCGGGCGCTGCCGCGGACCCGCGACGGGCTCTATAATGGTCACTTTTCCGCTACTGGAGGACTGGGATCGATGATTTCCATGCGTTCGTTGTTTTTCTGCTTGCTGGGCCTTGCGTTGATCGCCGGCCCGACGCGTGCCGACGAGCACGCATTGTTCGCGACGCAGTCGCTGACGCCGGAGATCGCGTTGAAGGCGATGCGCGCGGCGCTCGGCAAGTGCCGCGCCGAGGGGTACCAGGTCGCGGTTGCGGTGGTCGACCGCGCCGGCAACCTGCAGGCGCTGGTGCGCGACCGTTTCGCCGGCGCGCACACGCCCGAATCCGCTCGGCGCAAGGCCTGGACCGCGACCAGCTTTCGCACCAACACGACCGAGCTCGCCGAACTCACCCAGTCGGGCAACCCCCAGTCGGGGATCCGCCATATCGGCGGCGCGCTGATGCTCGGCGGCGGCGTGCTGATCGAGGCCGGCGGCTCGCTGGTCGGCGCGATCGGCGTGTCCGGTGCGCCGGGCGGCGACGCCGACGATTTGTGCGCGCTCGCCGGGGTCGAGGCGATCGAGGAGGATATCGGATTCTGATTTTCGGCGGGCGCCGGTCCGGGCGAGAACCCGGGCCGGTGTCGCCGGTTGACGGGAGCTGAGGCCATGCGCAAGAAATTGAGCCGTTCGCGGCTGCGGCGATTCGTTCGCGACGTATCGATCCACACGCCGTTCAGCCAGATGGTCGTGCTGCTGGTGGTCCTCTGGGTCGGTTTTTCGGCGGCCATCTACCTGGCGGAGCAGGGCAGTCCGGAGAGCTGGATCGATTCCTTCGGCAAGGCGCTCTACTGGGGCGTCGCCGCCTTTTCGACCGCCGGTATCGCGGTGGTGCCGGTATCCGACCTGGCGCAGCTGCTCGGCGCGATCTGGATAGTCGTCGGCTCGGTGCTGTTCTTCGGCGCGATCGTCGCGACGGTGACGACCTACTTCATGCGCCCGATGCAGCGCCCGCACAAACGAATCATCGACACGATCGAGTACAACCTCGAACAGCTCGACGAGCTGACGCTCGATGAGCTCGACCTGCTGAAGGAAACGGTCGACACGCTGATCGAACACGTCGAACAACTCAAGCTGCGGCATACCTGAGGTTTACCCGCACCGCATTCGGCCTACAATGCGCGCGCGATCGTGCTTATAATCCGGTCGCATCGTCTCCCGCAACCTGGGCAACCGCGTTGGTCAAATATTCCCCCAAGTCGATCGACCTGCAGCAGCGGCTGCAGGTGTTCATGGATGCCGAGATTCATCCGAACGAGGCCACGCGCGCGGCGCAGCTGGCCGCGGCCGAGGATCGTTTCGCGCCGCTGCCGCTGGTCGAGGAGCTGAAAGCCAAAGCGAAGGCGGCGGGGCTGTGGAACCTGTTCATACCCGAATCGCACGCCGGGTACAGCGATCACGGCGGCCTCTCCAACCTCGACTACTACGCGCTCGCCGAGACCATGGGGCGAGTGTTGTGGGCGGCCGAGGTCTTCAACTGCAGCGCGCCGGATACCGGCAACATGGAAGTGCTGATGAATTTCGCCACGCCGGCGCAGCAAAAACAGTGGCTCGAGCCGCTGCTCGCGGGCGAGATCCGCTCGTCCTATGCGATGACCGAACCGCAGGTCGCCTCGAGCGACGCGACCAATATCGAGCTGTCGCTGCGGCGCGACGGCGACGAGTGGGTCATCGACGGGCGCAAGTGGTTCATCACCGGCGCGATGAACACGCGCTGCAAGATCTTCATCGTCATGGGCAAGTCGGACCCGGACAACCCCGACCGGCACAAGCAGCAAACACAGATCCTCGTGCCGCGCGACGCGCCCGGCGTCGAGGTCGTGCGCGCGCTGACGACGCTCGGCTACGACGACGCGCCGCTCGGCCACGCCGAGCTGCGTTTCGACGGCGTGCGCGTGCCGGCAGAAAACGTGCTCGCGGGGCCGGGGCGCGGCTTCGAGATTGCCCAGAGCCGGCTCGGCCCGGGGCGCATGCACCACTGCATGCGCCTGGTCGGCGCGGCGCAGCGCGCGCTCGAGATCACCTGCGCGCGAGTGCAAACCCGCAGCACCTTCGGCCGCCGGCTGGCGCAGCACCAGTCGGTGCGAGAGGACATCGCGCGTAGTTTCAGCGAGATCGAGATGGCGCGACTGCTGGTGCAGCGGACCTGCGCACGCATGGACGAGGTCGGCGCGCAGGCCGCGCGCGACCTGATCGCGGCGAGCAAGACCAGCGTGCCGCCGATGGTGCAGGCGATCCTCGACCGCTGCATGCAGATGCACGGCGCGGCCGGGCTGTCGGGCGACTTCTTCCTCGCCGAGGCATTCAACTACGCGCGCTGGTGCCGCCAGGCCGACGGTCCCGAGCAGGTCCACTGGATGGCGCTCGGCAAGCAGCTCATCGAGCGCTACGCCGGCGACGCCGGATGAGCGACGGCGGGCTCGACCTCGCCGCGCTCAATGCGTACCTGGCCGCGCAGGACGTCGAAATCGGCGCGATCGAGGCGGCGGAAAAGTTCGGTGACGGCCAGTCGAACCCGACGTTCCTGCTGACCACCGCGAGCGGGCGCTATGTGCTGCGGCGTCAGCCCGAGGGCGAGTTGCTGAAATCGGCGCACGCGGTCGACCGCGAGTTTCGCGTGATGCGAGCGCTCGCGGAAACCGCCGTGCCGGTTCCGCGCGCGATCCACCTGTGCGCGGATCGTGCGGTGCTCGGCAGCCTGTTTTTCGTGATGAGCTACGAGCAGGGGCGAATCTTCTGGGACCCGACGCTGCCCGAGCTCGACGTGGCCGCGCGCGGCGCGATCTACGCCGAGACGAACCGCGTGCTCGCTGCGCTACACGACGTCGACGTCGACGCGATCGGGCTCGCCGACTACGGCAAGCCGGGCAATTACTTCGAACGCCAGGTCAGCCGCTGGAGCCGGCAGTACCGCGCGACGGAAACGCGGCCGATCGCGGCGATGGAGCGGTTGATCGACTGGCTGCCGGCGCACCTGCCGCCCGACGACGGCCAGGTCAGCCTGATCCATGGCGACTACCGCCTCGACAACATCGTGTTTGCGCACAAGGCGCCGCGGGCGCGCGCGCTGCTCGACTGGGAACTATCGACGCTCGGTCATCCGTATGCCGACCTGGCGTACCAGTGCATGCAGTGGCGCATGGATCGCGACGGCGCGCTGCCGGGGCTCGGCGCCGCCGATCGGGCCGCGCTCGGCATCCCGACCGAAGACGAGTACGTCGCGGCCTATTGCGCCCGGCGCGGCCTGGACGGCATCCCGCACTGGAATTTCTACCTCGTCTTCGGATTCTTCCGTTTCGCCGCGATCCTGCAGGGGGTGGGCAAGCGCGCGCTCGACGGCAACGCGTCGAGTGACAAGGCTTTCGCCTACGGCGCGTTGGCGCCGCGGCTCGCCGGGATGGCGCTCGAGTTGATCGACCGGGCGCAAACGGGTAAAACCGGTTCATGTTGATTTCGAGAGGCGAGGCATGCTGACCGCCACCCAGCGAATCCGGGTCGAATGGGGCGAATGCGACCCGGCCGGCATCATCTTCAACCCGAATTACTACCTGTGGATGGATTCGGGCACCCATGCGTTGATCGCCGCGGCCGGCTTCGACCTGTTCGCCAACATTTACCGCGACCCGCTGTTCCGCGGCTGCCCGCTGGTCGCGAGCAACATGGAGTTCCGGCGGCCGCTGTATCTCGGCGAGGTCGCCGTGTGCGCGTCGCGGGTCGAGAAGTTCGGCAACACGTCGTTCACGGTTGCGCACGAGTTTTTCCGCGGCGACGAGCCCGAGGCGGTCGCGCGCGGCAGCGAGGTGCGGGTCTGGGGGTACGCCGACGCCGAGGAGCCGACGAAGCTGCGCGCGGCGCGAATGCCGGACGCGCTGCGCGAGGCCTTGTCCGAGGATCGCCGCGTCGACGTTACCGTTTGAGCCGGCGAAGCCTTATAATTCATCGCAGTCGAACCCGAAGGAGCCGCCCGTGGTCACTTTCATCATCCTGATCAACACCGAGCACAACAAGATCACCGAGGTCGCGGAGCAGCTCGCCGACATGCCCGAGATCTCGGAAGTCTACTCGGTGACCGGCATTTACGACCTGGTTGCGATCGTGCGCACCAGGACCAACGACGACGTTGCCGAACTCGTGACCAACCACATCGGCCCGCTCGAGGGCATCAAGTCGACCGACACGATGCTCGCCTTCAAGACCTTCTCCCAGCACGACCTCGAATCCATGTTTTCCCTCTGACACGTCGTCGGGAGTCGCGCCAGCGCCGGCGCTACCTTCTCGTTATTGCGAGGAGCTCCGGCGCAAGCCGGGGCGCCGAAGTAATCTCCTGTCTCCTGCCCAATCCCGAGGAGATCGCTTCGCAACGCTCGCGATGACACGGTAGGCGCGAGTTTTTGATCTGAACAACAATTATTCAGGCGGATTTACGCTGGCGACGGATCGGGGCGCGGCTCGACGCGTTGTTGCCGTGGGCGAGCTTGCCCAGCAGCGTGATCAGTTGCTCAGCTTCGGCGGGGTCGAGCGGTTCGAGAATGCGCCGCTGGGCGTCTTCGACTGCCGGCAGCGCTTCGTGGACGAGGTATTTTCCGGCCGCGGTGATGGTCACGATCTTGGCGCGCTGATCCTGCGCCGACTTTTCCCGGCGCACGAGCTTGCGCGCTTCGAGTTTACGGATGACCAGCGAGATCGTCGTGCGGTCGAGCGCGGCGGCGCCGCCGAGCGTGACCTGGTCCTGCGGACCGTCGTGCAGCAACGAGTCGAGCACCGCGAACTGCAGCGGCGTCAGGTCGAAGCGCGCGCACTCGTCGAGAAAGATCGCGACCGCGATCTGGTGGCAGCGGCGCAGCAGGTGGCCGGGCATCTTGCCGAAGTCGCCGTTCATGTCAACGCGTCTGGCTGCGCCATCGGCGCCGCGCGCGCGAACGCGTCGAGCGCGTCGCAGTTGGCGAAAATCCGGTTGATCGTCGGATAGGGCGCCATGTCGACGTCGAAGCGACGGTTGTTCCAGACCTGCGCGTAGATGCAACAATCGGCAAAGCCGGGTGAATCGCCGTGACAGAAATCGCCGGTCTTCGGGTGGCCGCCCAGCATCTGTTCGAGCGGCGCAAAGGTCGCCTCGACCCAGTGGGTGAACCAGGTCTTGACCATCGCGTCGTCGAAGCCGTGTCGCCGCTTCAGATAGGTCAGCACGCGCAGGTTGTTGAGCGGGTGAATCTCGAGCCCGACCGCGTGGCCGAGCGCGCGCACGCGCGCCCTCGCGAGCGGGTCGGCCGGCAACAGCGGTGGCTCGGGATGCTGCTCGTCGAGCCACTCCATGATCGCGAGCGACTGTGTCAGCACGGTGCCGTCGTCGAGCTCGAGCGACGGTACCAGTCCCTGCGGGTTGAGGCGCAGGTAGTCGGGCGAATCGGCCTCACCTTTGACCAACGAATATGCCTTGTACTCGTACTCGAGGCCCTTCAGGTTCAGCGCCGCGCGCAGCCGCGTCGACGTCGAGCTGCGAAAAAAGTTGTGCAGGATCATGGCAATTTACCTCGAGATAACGATTTCGCTTGCGGCGAATCGATTGTTATTTTGTCTTCGGGAGTCCCCGGCAGTGACCGTTGAAACCGACTTGATGCGTCATTGCGAGGAGCGCCAGCGACGAAGCAATCTCTCCGAACCGGGCAAGACCCTGGAGATTGCTTCGCCGCTTCGCGGCTCGCAATGACGAGCATACTTGCTCTGACCCGAATTCAGGGGGCATCGCGTTGTTCGCGCCAGAGGCCGAGTTTTTGCTGGGCGGCGCGGTCGGAGTAGCTGAACAATACCGCGTCTTCGTCGGCCGCATGTTCGATCCACTTCCAGCTCGGCGCGACGAAGATGTCGCGCGGTCCCCAGGCGAAGACTTCGCCGTCGATCGTCGTACGGCCGCGACCCTCGACCGGCACGAACACGGTCGCGTCGGTGCTGCGGTAGCGCGCGGTCGCGAAGCCCTTCGGCAACAATTGCAGAAAAGTCGCCATCGTCGGCATCGCGAAGCCGCCATCGACCGGGTTGACGTAGCGCATCTTGAGACCGTGGCACGAGTCCCATTCGTCCTGCGCGCGCATCCGCTCGAGCGCGTCGCGCGAACGTTCGTACGGGTAATTGAAGATCGGCGAAGCCCGCACGCCCGAATCGAAATCCACCGGCAACAGGTTGGCGCCGTAGCGCGCGTCGCTGTCGCCAAGCGGCCGCGATACGGATTGCTCTTCGGCGGTGTTACCCTCGGCGAAAGAGGCGTCGAAAAAGCTCGTCATCGGGATGTCGAGCCCGTCGAGCCAGATCATCGGCGCGTCGCTGTCGTTGCCGTGATCGTGCCATGCCCACGGCGGCGTGATGACGAAGTCGCCGTAATGCATGATCGTGCGCTCGCCGTCGACCGCAGTGTAGGCGCCGTCGCCGTCGAGCACGAAACGCAGTGCGGTCTGGCTGTGGCGGTGGGCCGGCGCGATCTCGCCGGGCAGCACCAGCTGCAGGCCGGCGTAGAGAGAGGTCGTGATCTTCGATTCGCCGCGCATCCCCGGGTTTTCGAGAATCAGCACGCGCCGCTCGGCTTCCTTCGCCGTGATCAGCCCGCCGGCCTCGAGCAGCCACTCGCGCGCCTGGTCGAAGCGCCACAGGTGCGGAACGCAACGGCTCTTCGGTTCGCGCGTGACGAGCTCGGCGAACACGCTCCACAGCGGCGTGTAGGCCTCGCGGCCGATTTTTTCGTAAAACGCGAGCCGCTCGGGCGTCTCCGCGGGTTTTTCGGTCATGGACATGATCGTCTCCGTCGTTTCACGGGTCGAGGCCGGTGCCGCCGTAGAGCCACGCGAGCCTGTCGTACCACTCGTCCGGCGTAAGCTTCGACATGATCTGGTTGCGCACCTCGGCGGTCGCGCCGGCGGCGTGGTAGATGTAATCGCCGATCAGGCGCGAATCGAGCTGCACCCGCGCGGTGCGCACTCGCCGGTGCAGCATGTACTGCTCGAGCGCGGTGTCGATGGCGTCGGGATATTGTTCGAACATGTGCGCCAGGCAGACGGCGTCTTCCATCGCCATGCACGCGCCCTGGGCGAAGTATTGCAGCATCGGGTGCGCGGCGTCGCCGAGCAGCGCGACGCGGCCGTCGACCCAGTCGAGAATCGGGTCGCGGTCGCACAGTACCCACAGTTTCCAGTCATCGCCGTGCTCGATGATTTGCTGCGCGCGCGGGTGGATATGCTCGAAGCCCTGGCGAACCTCGTCCTTGCCGACCGGCTTGCCGGCGACGGCTTCGGCAACGTCGTTGTGATAGGTCACGACGAGGTTGAACACTTTCCAGCCCTTCAGCGGGTAGTGCACGATGTGGCACCTCGGACCGGCCCACAGCGTCGCCGCGTTCCAGCGCAGGTCTTTCGGCATGCGCTCGGTCGGGATCACCGAGCGGTAGGTCGTGTGCCCCGACACGCGCGGCTCGCCGTCGCCGACCAGCTGCGCGCGCACCGCCGAGCGCAGGCCGTCGGCGCCGATCAGCGCGCGGCCGGCGACCGGCTCGCGGCCGTCGCAGTAAACCCGCACCGAAACGCCGTCCTGTTCGTAGCGCGTCACCGCATGCCGAGTGCGCAGCTCGATCAGGTCGCTCGCGTGGCAGCCGGCGAGCAGCCACGCGTGCAGGTCGGCGCGGTGCACGACCGCGTACGGGTTGCCGAAGCGGGCGCGGAATTTTTCGTCGAGCGGAATCGACGCGATCTCGTCGGCCGACAGCGCGTCCATCAAACGCAGGTTGTCGATGTAGACCGCCGCCGCGCGCGCCTGCTCGCCGACGCCGAGAGTGTCGAAGCAGTGGAACGCGTTCGGCCCGAGCTGGATGCCGGCGCCGATCTCGCCGAGTTCGGCCGAGCGCTCGAGCACGATCGACGGCACGCCTTTGCGCGCGAGGCCGAGCGCGGCGGCGACGCCGCCGATGCCGCCACCGGCGATCAGGACGGGCAGGGATCGGTTCATGGACGCTCCACTGGCGGGCCGATTTAGTCAGTATTGTGATCATAGTACTGATTAAGTTCGGACTGTCAATCACATCGACGGCGTGACCGCGGGGAGGGGACTGGCCTGCGCGCGTGCCTGTGTTAAATTATGCGCCACCACTCGACCCGGGGATTCGAAGCATGCGCGCGATCTACATTCAAAGCCACGGCCAGCCCGACTCGGTCGTCGTCGGCGTGCAGGACGCCCCCGAGCCCGGTCCCGGCCAGGTGCGCGTGCGCGTCGTCGCCGCCGCGTTCAACCACGTCGACCTGTACATGCGCGAATCGGGCAAGGGCATCACCCACGAGCTGCCGCTGATCCTCGGCGTCGACGGTGCCGGCCACGTCGAGACGGCCGGCGCCGGCGTCGAGCGCTGGCAGGCCGGCGACCGCGTCGTGCTCTACCCGTCGAAAGTCTGCGGTCACTGCGAGTTCTGCCGCAAGGGCGAGCAGATGCTGTGCCTGAAATGCAAGGTGCTCGGCGAGCACGTCGACGGTGCCTTCGCCGAGTACGTCGTCGTCGACGAGGACATGCTGTTCACGCTCCCCGAAAGCATCGGCTTCGAGGCCGCCGCGGTGCTGCCGACGGCTTATCTCACCGCGTGGCGCATGGTCATGACGCAGGCCCGGGTCAAGCCGACCGAGACCGTGCTGCTCCATGGGATCGGCGGCGGCGTCGCGCTTGCGTCGCTGCAGATGGTCGAGCTCGCTGGCGGCCGCGCGATCGTGACCTCGGGCCAGGACGACAAGCTCGAAAAGGCGCGCATTTACGGCGCCGCCGCGACGGTCAACTACCGCGACGACGAGGTCGTCGACGCGGTCATGCAATTCACCGGCGGCCGCGGCGTCGACGTCGTCATCGACAATGTCGGCGAAGCGACCTGGGGCGCGAGCCTGCGCAGCGTGCGCCGCGGCGGCCGAATCGTCACCTGCGGCGCGACTACCGGCGGTTTCCCGGCAGCCGACCTGCAGCGCGTGTTCATTCGCCAGATCAAGATCTTCGGCAGCACGCTCGGCACCCACGACGAGTTCCGCGCGCTGATCGCGGCGGTCGCCGAGGGCCAGCTCGAGCCGGTCATCGATCGCGTCTACGAGTTCGACGCCGCCCCCGAGGCGCTGCAAAACCTCGACCAGGCCGGGCAGTTCGGCAAGCTGGTGCTGTCGGTCGGCAGCGCAACCCATTGACGCCGGCAGGGCGCATTTCGAGAGATCAGAAACATGAAGATTCGTAAATATCGCGCGACCGACCGTGACGCGCTGATCGACCTGTGGACGGCGGTGTTCCCCGACGACCCGCCGCACAACGCGCCCGCCACCGTGATCGACTCCAAGCTCGCGGTCGACGACCTGATTTTCGTCGCGACCAGCGGCGACGAGCTGGCGGGCGGCTGCATCGCCGGCTACGACGGTCATCGCGGCTGGCTCTACGCGGTCGCGGTCGCCAATCCCTACCGCCGCAGCGGCGTCGGCACGAACCTGGTCAAACAGGCGCTGCGCGCGCTCAAGGAACTCGGCTGCAGCAAGGTCAACCTGCAGATCCGTTCCGGCAACGCAGCGGTCGAGGGTTTTTACCAGTCGCTCGGCTTCGACACCGAGGCCCGCGTCAGCATGGGCACGTTGATCGAGTGACGCGCGCGGCGGATGCCTGCCGGATTGAAATGTCGGCGGAGGCGCCGGACGCTATTTCCAGACTTCGCCGAGCCCGTACGGCGCCGGCAGCGTGTTGACCAGCTTTTCGAACAGGCTCGAGAATTCGGTCTTCCACTTGCCGCCGAACATCGGATCCTCGTTCTCGCCGAACGCGGCGTCGATCGCCTGCCAGTCTTCCGCTAGCAGGACGGCTTCCGCGCGCGGCAGGATTTCACGCTCCTCGAGCCGCGCGTGCTCGCGTTCGAACTCGGTGTAATGCAGCACCGCCTGGCGAAACGCGGGATACTCGGCCTCGCCGGAAAACTCCCACGCCGACAGCGCCTTCAACATCGCGACGAACAGGATCTCGCCCTCGGTATGCTGCTGGCCGAGCTGGCGAATCAACGACTCGGTCTCGGGCGCGCGCTCGAGCACGGCCGGGAACAGGTACTCGTTTTCCTTCGGGTGATGGTAGCGATCGAGGAAACGGTCGATGTAGGTCAAAAGCCCATGAAACACCGCGAACTCGGGTTGCTTGCCACGGTCGATCTCCTCGAGGAGCTTTTCCAGGCTGTACAGCACCGCGCCGAGGTTGAGGTGCTCGCTCTTGATGATCTGGATCGCGCGCATGGCGGGTCTCCGATGACGACCGACTGACCGATAATCTAGCCGGACGCGCTCGATCGCGCCTTGATCCAAGTCAGGCAAGCCCGATCGACTATTTCGGGGACACAATACTCGATTACTGATTTGCTTTCTCCGTACCCTGGCCGGTCGAGCGCCCGGCCCCATAGAGCCGGAGAATTACGGTAATTGGTATTGTGTCCCCGAAATTCGTGTCGATCCGGAGTTTTCTTTGTTTGACAAACCGTTGGAATTTGCGACATTGGCGCGATGGCCAAGGCATCCGGCAAGTCCCGCACCCAGGTCGCGATCATCGGCGGTGGCCCGGCCGGGTTGTTGCTGTCGCAGTTGCTCCACCTCGACGGCGTCGACACGATCCTGCTCGAGCGCCGCAGCCGCGACTACGTGCTCGGCCGCATTCGCGCCGGCGTGCTCGAGCGCGGCACGGTCGAGCTGCTGCGCACGGCCGGCGTCGGTTCGCGCATGGACGTCGAGGGCATCAACCACGACGGCACCTACCTCGCGATTGCCAACGAAGGCTTCCGCATCGACTTCAAGCGCCTCGCCGGCGGCTCGGTCATGATCTACGGCCAGACGGAGCTGACGCACGACCTGTACGATGCGCGCGATGCGCTCGAGGCTCGGATCGTGCACGAGGTCGACGACGTGCGCATCGAGTGCGCCGACTCGGCCAGGCCGCGGGTCGGTTACAGGCATGCCGGCAACGACCACGTCATCGACTGCGAATTCGTCGCCGGCTGCGACGGCTTCCACGGCGTCAGCCGCAAGCACATACCAGTCGGCGTGCTGCGCGAGTTCGAGCGCGTCTACCCGTTCGGCTGGCTCGGCGTGTTGTCGCGCACGCCGCCGGTCAGCGACGAGCTGATCTACGCGAGCCACGAACGCGGCTTCGCGCTGTGCTCGATGCGCAACCCGAAGCTCAGCCGCTACTACATCCAGGTGCCGCTCGACGAAAAGGCCGACGACTGGTCCGACGGCGCGTTCTGGGACGAACTCAGGCGCCGCATCCCGCACGACGCGGCCGAACGCCTGGTCACCGGCGAGTCGATCGAGAAATCGATCGCGCCGCTGCGCTCCCACGTCGCCGAACCGATGCGTCACGGTCGGCTGTTCCTGTGCGGCGACGCCGCGCACATAGTGCCGCCGACCGGCGCCAAGGGGCTGAACCTCGCCGCGTCCGACGTCTACTACCTGTGGCAGGCGCTGCGCCGGCACTACCGGGAAAGAGACGATCACGGCCTCGATACCTACTCGGAGACCGCGCTCGCGCGCGTCTGGAAAGCCGAACGCTTCAGCTGGACGATGACCAAACTATTACACCGCTTCCCCGATCAGTCCGATTTCGACCGCCGCATGCAGCAGGCCGAGCTCGAATACCTGCGCTCGTCGACCGCGGCGCAGACCTCGCTCGCGGAAAACTACATCGGGTTACCTTATTAGCAAGGTTCAGGTCGCGCCGTAGAGCATGCGGATGAACGAGCGGTAGGCGAGCAGCTGCTCGACCAGCAACCGGTTGTCGTCGAAGTTGCGCGCCAGCATGATACCGCCCTCGATGATCGCGGTGAACATGTCGGCGAGCGTCTCGTGCTCCATTTCCGGATTCATCTCGTACTTCGCGTCGACCGCCTCGAGCTGCTCGATGATCATCTGCCGCCAGTTCAAAATTCCGCTGCGCATCAGCTCGCGCAGGTCTTCACGAAATTGCTGGTTCTCGTAGGTGAAGCTCGCGACCAGGCAGCCGGGGTGGGTCGTCTGCATCTGGCCGAAGGTCTCGGCCAGAAGCTTCAGGAATATCAGCAGCTGGTGCAGCGGGTCCTCGCTGAGATCCTCGGCCTTGGCACGCAGGCCGGCGAAGATCTTGTCATCCTGCTCGAGGTAGCGGCGGATCAGCGCCTCGGCGAGCCCGGGCTTGCCGTCGAAATGGTAGAAGAAGCCGCCCTTGGTGATCGATGCCGACTCGAGGATGTCGTCGATCGACGTGCCGCCGAAGCCCTTTTGCAGGATTACCGCCTCGGCGCAGGCGAGAATGCGTTCGCGGCTGCTGTTGGAGCGGGTGGCCATCAGACACGAATTAACTGGACCAAAGGTATAGTATGACAGGTCCGGGCCGGCCCCGCCAACGCCCGGAATAGGAAAAATTGGCGTAAGTTATTGAAAAACGAGCAAATTAAAAAAATACGCATTTCGATACTCGGCGTCCACTGCTTTTTCGGATCGTGTTATCTAGAATTTTCCGTCACGCGGAGCCGGTGCAACCACGAATGCATTCACGCAAATTGAAGACGAGATGACGGAGGAAACCATGCCAGACACCAAACGTAACCAGGCGGACGCGCGCGGCGTGCCCGTGTCGGCCTGCCAGGACGAATCGCTCGACGACTACGAGGTTGCGCTGAGACAAATGCAGAGCTACTTCGGCGACCCGACCGAGACCCTCGCCAAGACACTCGAGCGCGACCCCGAGTTCGTCATGGGGCACGTGTTCAACGCCAGCGCGATGCTGATGATGTCCGAGCGCCAGTACCTGCCCATGGTGCGCGACAGCCTCGGCGCCGCCGAGGCGCTCGCCGACAAGGCCAATGACCGCGAAAAGGGCATGATCGCGGCCGTGCGGCTTTACGCCGAGGGCCGCTGGGACGAGGCCTGCGTGGCCTGGGACCGCGTGCTTGCCGACTACCCCCGCGACGCGCTTGCGATCCAGTGCGCGCACCTGACCGATTTCTATCTCGGCGACGCGCTCAATTTGCGCGATCGCGTTGGCCGCGTGATCGGCCGCTGGGACGAGTCGGTGCCGGGCTATTCTTACATCCTCGGTATGCAAGCCTTCGGTTTCGAGGAATGCAATCAGTACGCCGAGGCCGAGGATGCCGGCCGCGCAGCGCTCGCCATCGAGCCGCGCGACCCGTGGAGCGTGCACGCGGTCACCCACGTGCTCGAAATGCAGAACCGCTACCATGAAGGGCAGAAATTCATGCGCGATCGCGTCGACGATTGGTCGCCGGACAACGGTTTTGCTTTCCACAACTGGTGGCACCTCGCGCTGTTCCACGTCGAGCAGGAAGATTTCGCCGGCGCGCTCGAGCTCTACGACAACGAAATCTGGGTCGACGATTCCGACGTGTCGCTGCAGATGCTCGACGCGACCGCGCTGTTGTGGCGGTTGCACCTGCAGGGCGTCGACGTCGCCGATCGCTGGAAGGCGATCGCCGAGCTGTGGGATCGCAAGACGCCGCTCGAGAACGGTTACTACGCGTTCAACGATTTCCACGCGATCATCGCGCTGCTCGGCGCCGGCCAAGTCGCGGAGGCGCGCGAGGTCTTCGCCGACCTCGAGCGCGCCGGGCGCGAGAACCCGGCGCTGACGCGGATGATGGCGCGCGACGTCGGCGTGCCGGCGAGCGCGGCGGTAATCGCGTTCGCCGAGGAAAGCTACGGCGACGCGGTTGATTACCTGCTGCCGCTCCGCAGTGTCGCGCCGCGCTTCGGCGGCAGCCACGCGCAGCGCGACATCCTGACCCAGACGCTTATCGAGGCCGCGATCCGCGACGGTCAGGCGGGGCTTGCGACCAACCTCGTCGGCGAACGCCTCGTGCACAAGCCCGAAAGCCCGATCCTGCGCCGCTTCGCGTCCCGCATCCCGGCGTAAGCCACTCCTCGAACGGACTGCTTCACGGAACACGGACGAACCGATGCAGACGGCCGCCCTGGCGGCCGTCGCTTTGCGTGGCGGCGGTAAATCTCCGGTTGCGGCCCCGTCCTCGCTGGCCGAAAATGGACGCATCGGCAACCGCGACGGAAAAGCGCATGGACATGATCGAACTCGGCGACGTGACGTTGCATTACCGGCTCGACGGCGACCCCGACGGCGCGCCGGTCGTGTTCGCCAACTCGCTCGGCACCGATTTTCGGCTGTGGGACAAGATTATTCCGCGGCTGCCGAAAGGCCTGCGCATCTTGCGTTACGACAAGCGCGGCCACGGCCTGTCGAGCTGCCCGACGGGCGATTACGCGATGGACGACCTCGTCGACGATGCCGCAATGCTCATGCAGGCGCTCGACATCCGCGACTGCCTGTTCGTCGGGTTGTCGATTGGCGGCATCATCGCGCAGGGGCTCGCCGCGCGCTATCCCGAACTCGTGCGCGCGATGGTGATCTCGAATACCGCGGCCAGGATCGGCACCGTCGAAATGTGGCAGGAGCGCATCGCGGTGCTGCGCAAGGACGGCATCGAGGCGATCGCCGACAACATCATGGAGCGCTGGTTCGCGAACAAATTCCACGCCGAAAGCCCGACCGAGTTGCGCGGCTGGCGCAACATGTTGACGCGCACGCCGCTCGACGGCTACATCGGTTGCAGCGCGGCGATCGCGGCGACCGACTTCACCGACAGCACGGCCACGCTGACGCTGCCGACGCTTGCGATCGCCGGCACCGAGGACGGTTCGACCCCGCCCGAGGTCGTGCGCGCGACCGCCGACCTGATCGGCGGCGCGCGCTACGCGCAAGTCGAAGACGCCGGCCACGTGCCTTGCATCGAGCAGGCGGCGGAATACGCGCGCCTGCTCAACGAGTTCATCGCCGAGATCGGCCATGCCTGACCGCTACGCCGACGGCATGAAAATTCGTCGGCGGGTGCTCGGCGACGCCCACGTCGACGCCGCCGAGGCCAACAAGAGTGCGTTCGACGAGGCCTTTCAAACCCTGATCACCGAGGGCGCCTGGGGCAGCGTCTGGGCGCGCGATACGATTTCCTTGCGCGAGCGCTCGATGCTCACCATCGCGCTGCTCGCCGCCTGCGGCAACTTCGACGAGATCGCGATGCACGTGCGCGCGACCGCCAACACCGGCGCTTCCCCCGACGACGTGATCGAGACTCTGCTGCATGTCGCGGTCTACGCTGGCGTGCCGCGCGCCAATCACGCGATCAGGATCGCACGCGAAACCTACCGCGAGATGGGGATCGAGCCGTGAGCGACGGCGGCCGATATATCCCGCGCGATCGCGCCTGGCACCCGCCGGCGCTCGCGCCCGACTACCGGTCGAGCCGCCTGCGCGCGCCGCAGCACCAACCGATTGCGTTCCCGACGACGCTGTCCGAAGAAACCGGCCCGATGTTCGGCCAGGCCGCGCTCGGCGCGAACGATCACGACCTGATTCACAACTTCGCCAAACCCGGCGAGAGCGCGCTCGGCCCGCGCATCCTCGTCCACGGCCAGGTGCGCGACCAGTCCGGCCGCGGCGTGCCCGGCGCGCTGGTCGAGGCCTGGCAGGCCAACGCCGGCGGCCGCTACCGCCACGTCAACGAGAGTTATCTCGCGCCGCTCGACCCGAACTTCGGCGGCTGCGGCCGTTGCCTGACCAATAACAAGGGTTTTTATTACTTCATTACCATCCATCCGGCACCTTACCCGTGGCCGAACGGGCCGAATTCGTGGCGCCCGGCGCATATCCACTTTTCGCTGTTCGGCCCGGCCTTCGCGCAGCGCCTGGTCACGCAGATGTACTTCGACGGCGACCCGCTGATTCCGCTGTGCCCGATCGTCAATTCGATCCCGAGCCGGGAAGCCGTCGAGACGCTGATCGCGCACCTCGACCTGGACACGAGCCTGCCGATGGACATGCTCGCGTGGCGCTTCGACATCACGCTGCGCGGCCGCGAGCAGACGCATTTCGAGAACCGGCCGGAGGGGCTTTGATGAGCGACGAGCGCAAGGTCCTGCCCGAAACCCCGTCGCAGACCGCCGGGCCGTACGTGCACATCGGGCTTACGCCGAACTTCGCCGGTATCGGCGGCGTTTACCCGTTCGACGCGGGCAGCAAACTCGTCAACAAGGGCACCCATGGCGAGCGCACGCGGATCTACGGTACGGTCTACGACGGCGAAGGCGAGCCGGTGAAGGACGCCGTGCTCGAAATCTGGCAGGCCGACGCGAAGGGCGTTTACTGGTCGCCGCAAGACAAGCGCAAGGGCGACCCGAACTTCAGCGGCTGGGGCCGCGTCGCCGTCGACCTCGACACCGGCGCGTGGTCCTTCGACACGATCAAGCCGGGCCCGGTGCCGTTGACCGAAGATATCCTGCAGGCGCCGCACGTGACGCTGTGGATCGTTGCGCGCGGCATCAACGTCGGGTTGCAGACGCGGATCTACTTCGATACCGAGTCCCGGGCCAACGACAAGGATCCGCTGCTGCAGCGCGTGCCGGCCGAGCGCCGCGACACGCTGATCGCGGAAGTGCAGGGTGACGGCAGCTACCACATCGACATTCATCTGCAGGGCGAGCGCGAAACCGTGTTCTTCGATATCTGAACATGGCGATCTCGCCGTTCGAATCCGCTATCTACCGCGAGCTGCTGCGCGACAACGAGATCGGCCAGCTGTTTACCGATACCGCCGAGATCGTCGCCTGGCAACACGCCGAGGGCGCGCTCGCGCGCGCGCAGGGCGAGCTCGGCATCATCCCCGAAAAAAGCGCCGCGGCGATCGCGAAGGCCTGCGGCAAGACCCGCATCGACCCGGCCAGCCTCGCCGACGGCAGCGGACGCGACGGCATTCCGATCCCGGCACTGATCGCCGAGCTGCGCAAGGCGATCGGCAACGACGAGCACGCCGGCTACCTGCACTTCGGCGCGACCACGCAGGACATTATGGACACCGGCCTCGTGCTGCGCCTGCGCGCGGTGTGCGCGATCGTCGAAGCGCGCTTGAAACTCGCGCTGAACGTGCTCGCCGACCTCGCCGACGCGCACGCCGAGCTGCCGATGGCCGCGCGCACGCGCCGCCAGCCGGCGACGCCGACGAGCTTCGGCGCGGTTGCCGCGGCCTGGGGCAGGCCGTTGTTGGCTGCGCTCGAATCGCTCGAGCAATTGCGCCCCCGGTTATTGCGCGTGAGCCTCTACGGCGCGGCCGGCAACTCGGCCGCGCTCGGACCGAAGGCGAGCGAATTGCGCGCGGCGGTCGCCGCCGAATTGAAATTGGAGGCGGATGACGCCTGCTGGCACAGCGACCGCGCGGCGCTCGCCGAGTTCGCCGCGTGGTTGACGCGAATCTGCGGCGCGCTCGCGAAGATCGCCGAGGATTGTCTGTTCATGGCGGTGCCCGAGGTAGGCGAAATAAAGCTCGGCGGAGGCGGCGGCTCGTCGACGTTGCCGCACAAGCAAAACCCGGTGCAGGCCGAGACGATCCTCGGCCTTTTCGACCTCGCCGCCGCGCTCGACGCGGCGATGACCCGCGCGCTGCTGCACCGCCAGCAGCGCGACGGCGCCGCGTGGCTGCTCGAGTGGCACGCGCTGCCGCAGATCTGTGCCGCGACCGGGCGGGCTATGCAGCTCGCGATCGCCCTGCTGACGCGAATCGAGGTTGACCCCGAGCGCATGCGCGCCAATCTCGAAGGCCGGCACGGCCTGGTCTACGCCGAGGCGATTGCGTTCTGCCTTGCGCAAGAAATGCCGCGTTCGGGTGCACAGGACCTTGTCAGGGAAATCTGCGGAAACGCCGTGTTGCAGGACCGGCATATCGTAGAGCTGGCTACCGAAAGATTTCCAGAAATCGACTGGCAAACGGTTGCCGACCCCGTAACACGGATCGGTGATGCGCCCGCGCAAGCGCGAGGCTTCGCGACCAATGTTCGTTCGCTTTGACCTGGCAGAGCCCTGATAGTAATTTTAAGGGGACAGAGTCGAGCCCACGCATCCGTCAGGAAGCGATAATAAATGAGTCAAAAGAAAACCACCTTTCCCATGCTGATGAATTGTCCTCGCTCTGGGGGAAGTACCGTTATCGACATGATATCGTGCAATACTAGTGACCTCCGCATTCCTCGTATCTACGTGATCAGTAACACCCTACACGAGTAGCGAAGTTGCCCAGGCATATACCGACTGGATTTTGCTCGCGCCACTGGGTTCGGTAATTGCAGTCGTTTCGTCCGTTATCGTGTTAAAGCGCGAAGTTGAACTAGTGGAACTGGTCTAGGAAAGATACGACGACTGTAGCAAGGAGTTCCTGGAAATCGATCATGATCCAGGAAACCGAAAACCAAGATTTCCACCGGCAGTAATATTGCTACTTGTTTTTGGACTCCTGATTTCTACAGGGAAAGCCATCTTGATCAAATACTTACGGCTTCCTCATCTTGCGAGTAGTGCCTTCTGACCTGGCGCCGCAGCCGTAAAACCAAGTCTTTGCCCGGTTTGTCTGCCGCTGAGCGCTGGCGCTACGTAGCTGATGAATCCGGGAAACCGAAATACACCGATTACGAACTTAATGGAGTTTCGGCAACAGACCGCGGTACTCTCGATCGGGAATATCGAATAACATGATCTGTCCCCAGTAAGTACCGGGCAGTATTTGGGCCAACCATATCGAACATGATCAGGAGGGATATAGCATGTACGTCGTGACGAACAGATTTCTCGACGAGGACGAGAGCGGGCTCGATGTCTTCTCAGACTTTCCGAATGAAAAGGGACCCAACGAGCTACGACTCGTCGAGGTAACCCGCTCGGGGCGAAAATACTCGGTCGATCTTCTCGATGAAGACATACCCGCGGCGCGCAAAAAGGCGTTGAAAGACAGGTACAGCCTGTCCGACAGCGACCTGAAGAACAAGTATCGCAGCCTCGATATAGCCGACGAAATGTTTACCCGTGCGGTCAAGGACAAGACCCACCTGCTGGTCTTCGTGCACGGCTACAACAACGATATGAAGGACGTAATCAGAACGGCCGAAAAGCTCGAGTCACTGTACAAGCTGCAGGTCTTGCCGTTTTCCTGGCCGGCCAACGGCGGCGGGCCGGTGTCCGGCACGGCGGCCTATCTCAGCGACAAGCGGGATGCGCGCGTTTCGACCGGCGCCTTCGACCGGTTACTCGAAAAGCTGCACGAGTATCACGGGATCTTCACATTCCTGCAGCGCGATGAACTGTGGCGCAGGGCGGCAGACAAGCATCCTGACAATCACGAGGCGGCGCGAGCGGAGTACTCGCGCATGCAGGACAGGGTTTGCAAGGTATCGCTCAACCTGCTGTGCCATTCGATGGGCAACTACTTGCTCAAGTACGCCACCAAGCCGTCCGGCGCGATGATGCGCAAGCTCGTGTTCGACAACGTCTGCATGGTCGGCGCCGATGCGAACAACAAGGGCCACAACAGCTGGGTCGAGGGCATGCAAACCCGGTCGGGTACCTACGTCGTCATCAACGAGAATGATTCGGCCCTGAAATGGTCCCGTCGTAAACCGGGCGAAGAACAGCTAGCGCGGCTGGGTCACTACCTGAAAGGTCTGAATGCTGATAACGCCAATTACCTGAACGTCACGCCGGCGGCACATGTCGGCGACGATCATAGTTATTTCAAGGACGATCCGGTCGACAGGAATGCCAAGCTCAAGGCGATGTTCGCGCGGCTTTTCGAGGGCGGGCGTCCCGAGGAAAAGATGAAGTACCGCGCCGATATCAACGCTTACGAGCTGCGTTGAAGAACCGTCAAGTACGGATCTCGAGGTCAGACCGGCTATAGGATGTAAGGTCTGACCCCGTGATCACTATAGGACGCCGTTATGTGAATACAGTGATTTCCGATGCACGTTTTATTCGATCTGGACGACACTCTCACTGACCCCAAAGAGGGCTTCGTCAAGAGTGTGCGATTTGCTCTGTCAGAACTGGATATCGAGTTCGATCCCGATATCGATTTCGAGTCGTATATCGGACCCCCTCTTCACGACACGTTTGGTAAATTGTGCGGTGATGGCCAGTTAACAGAAGCCGCCGTTTCACTTTATCGTAAGCGCTATTCGGAAACAGGCTTGTTTGAAAACAAAGTATTTGAAGGTATCAGGGAGTGCCTGGACAAGATTGTAGGTGCAGCAGAATCCATACATGTTGCCACCTCCAAACCCACGGTGTTTTCAGAACGTATCGTCGAACACTTTGGACTGGATAAATATTTTGACGTTGTGTTCGGCAGCAACCTCGATGGGTCCCTAAGTGACAAGACTGAATTGTTAGAGCATGTCTTGGAGAACCAGGGTATCGCACCCAAAGATGCAGTAATGATTGGCGATCGGCGCTACGACATGATTGGAGCAAAAAACCATGGAATCGGAGCTTTGGGTGTGTTGTGGGGCTATGGATCAAGAGAGGAACTGGAGGGTTCGGGCGCAGACAGTATTTGTGCTCACCCCATGGAGATCTACGATCGAATATTCACATAGAAAGGCGCTGCAGCCGGACGTCCCAAAGTTAGCTTCGCTCACTTCGGGCCGCCGCTCGAATGGGGGCCAAGTCATACAACTCACTTCGCTGTTTTAAATAGGACGAGGATCCAGAGCCTGGCGGTGATAAATCGTCATCGATCCCTTCATAATCCCGGGCGCCCGGATTCGAAGCTATAGCTCTCCGGGATCACGACGATTCCCTTCTCGCTGACGGTAAATCGTTCCCGGTCTTTCTCCGGGTCGAACCCGATCACCTCGCCATCGGGGATCCGGACGTGCTTGTCGATGATGCAGTTGCGCAAACGGACTTTCTCGCCGATGAGGACGTTGCCGAAGATCACCGAATCCGACACCAGGCTGCGATCGCCGACGAAAACGTTCTCGAACAGCACCGAGTGATCGACGTTGGCCCCCGAGATAATCACGCCGCCGGCGAGCATTGAATTGACGAACACGCCCTCGGTGCCCGACTTTCCCGGTACCGCGCGCGCCGGCGGAGTCTGGGAATGGTAAGACCGAATCGGCCAGTCGTCCTGGTATAAATCCATCGGCGGCACCGGTTCGAGCAAATCCATGTTGGCCTGGTAGTAGGAATCCACCGTGCCGACGTCACGCCAGTATCTGTCCGGCGAGACACGGCCCTCCTGCTCGCCGAAAAAATGCGCGCACACGTGGTGGCTGTGAATGAGCCGCGGAAATACATCCTTGCCGAAATCGTGGCTCGAGGACTCGTCGCGGTTGTCCTGATCGAGTACCTCCAGCAAAATCCGACTCGAGAACACGTATATGCCCATCGACGCGAGCGTATGCTTCGGATCGTCGACACAAGCCTGCGCCGTCTCCGGTTTTT
>JAHEKJ010000034.1 GCA_024638385.1 Gammaproteobacteria bacterium
CCGCCTACGCGCTGGCGTGGATGGATTTTCCCGGCCGCGCGCTGCTGATCGCCGCGGTCGTCGGCCTGCTGGTCGTGCCATTGCAACTCGCGCTGATTCCGCTGCTGCAGCTGCACAACGAGGTCGGCATCGGCAAGGGTTACCTCGGCGCCTGGCTCGCGCATACGGGGTTCGGCATGCCACTGGCGATCTATTTATTGCGCAATTATATGGTCGGCTTGCCACGCGACATCATCGAGAACGCCAAGGTCGACGGCGCGACCGAGTTTCAGATCTTCGCCAGGATCATCCTGCCGCTCAGTTTCCCGGCGCTGGCGTCGTTCGCGATCTTCCAGTTCCTGTGGACCTGGAACGACCTGCTCGTCGCCCTCGTGTTTCTCGGCACCGACGACCAGACCCTGGTTTTGACCGGACGGCTGGTCAACCTGCTCGGTTCGCGTGGCGGCCAGTGGGAAATCCTGGCGACCTCGGCTTTCGTCTCGATCGTCGTGCCGCTGGTCGTGTTCTTCACGATGCAGCGCTTCCTCGTGCGCGGCCTGCTCGCCGGTTCGGTGAAATGATCGAGCTCGCGCAAGCGGCCCCGATCGATTGCGCGCGGTCCGTCCGTCGTAATCGAAATAATTACTTCAAAGAGTAGTAGTCGACATGGCTCAAATTACCCTTCACGACGTCTTCAAATCCTACGGCCCGGTCGAAGTGCTGCGGGACATCGATCTCGAAATCGAAGCCGGCGAATTCGTCGTTTTCGTCGGGCCGTCGGGCTGTGGCAAGTCGACCCTGTTGCGCATGGTCGCCGGTCTCGAAACCATTACCTCCGGCAGGCTCGAGATCGACGGCATGGTCATGAACGACGTGCCGCCGGCGCAGCGCGGCATCGCGATGGTGTTCCAGACCTACGCGCTCTACCCGCACATGACGGTCGCCGACAACATGAGCTTTTCGCTGCAAATCGCCGGCATGAGCAAAACGGAAATCGAGAAGGCGGTCAGGCAGGCCGCGGAGGTCCTGCAACTCGACCATCTGCTCGATCGCCTGCCGAAGGAGTTGTCCGGCGGCCAGCGCCAGCGTGTCGCGATCGGCCGCGCGATCGTGCGCAATCCGGCGGTCTTCCTGTTCGACGAGCCGCTGTCGAACCTCGACGCGGCGCTGCGGGTACAGACCCGGATCGAGATCGCCAAGCTGCACGAGAGCCTCAAGGCGAGCATGATCTACGTCACCCACGACCAGGTCGAGGCGATGACGCTGGCGGACAAGATCGTGTTGCTCAACGCCGGGCCGGCGGTGCAGCGCGACGGCAGCATCGCCCAGGTCGGCCCGCCGCTCGAGCTTTATCACAACCCGGTCAACCGCTTCGTCGCCGGTTTCATCGGCTCACCGAAAATGAACTTCATCCCGGGCGAGCTGGTCTCCGCCGACGAACAATCGGCGACGGTGCGCCTGTCCAATGGCGGCGTCGTTCACGCCGCAGTCGACGCGCGCGCGGCCAGGGCCGGCGATCCGGTCGAACTCGGCATCCGGCCGGAGCACTTCGGTGACGAAGGCGCCGAGGGCGACGTGCTCGAGGGCAAGGTCGTCTACGTCGAGCGGCTCGGCGAGGCCTCGTATCTCTACCTCGAGGTCCTCGGCAACGACGACCTGATCACGGCGCGCAACGAGGGCGACACGCAGGCCAATCCCGGCGACAACGTCGGCCTCAATCTGCCGGCGCAGCATTGCCACCTGTTCGACGCCGACGGGCGCGCCTTCCCACGGAAGGCCTAGCCCGGACAACTCGCGAAGGCAATACCGGCCGACGGTAGACAGCGGCTCGAGCCGCTATCCGGCAAACGGCCGGATTCGGATACTTCTATTGGAATCGGTTTACTCGCCGGTCGGCAATGACCAGGCCTCGAGATCGGCGCGAGTCGGCAAGTCGGCGCCGCGGCGCGAGCAGGTGATCGCCGCGGCGCGCGCGGCCAAATCGAGCAGCGCGTCGACGCCATCACGGTCGAGGTCGCGCAGGGCCTGGCGCAGGTCGCCGGCCGCCTGCAACTGCGCCAGCATCGTCGCCTGGAAGGTGTCGCCCGCGCCGACGGTATCGACGACCTTCGATTTCGGCGGCGTCACGCGGGTCGTCAGGCCATCCTGCTTCCACGCGTTGACCGCGTCGCCGCCGTCGGTCACGACGACCAGCTCGACGCCGGCCGCGATCCAGTCGGTGGCGCGTTTCTCCGGGGCCTCGCCCGGGTAGAGCGCTTCGAGGTCCTCGGTGCTGATCTTGAGCAGGTCGGCGCGCGCGGCATATTCGGCGACGCGTTCGCGCCAGACGTCGAGATCCGGCTCGACCATCGTGCGCACGTTCGGATCCACCGAGACGAAGCGCTCGCCGGCGTCGCGGAGCAGTTGCGCAAACGCGTTGGCAACCGGTTTGACCACCAGCGAGTAGGAGCCGAAGTGCATCCCGTCGATGTCCGCGGTCAGCGGCGGCAGCTTTTTACGCTTGACGTTGCAATCGGCCGAGCCGAGGCCGTAGAACATGTAGGCCGGCACGCCCTCGGCGTCGAGGCCGACGAGGCTTAACGTGGTGCGCCGCCCCGAGCGAATCAGAAACCTCGTATCGACCCCCTCGCGCTCGAGCGCCGCGGCCAGGCGCACGCCGAGCATATCGCGCGAGATGCCGGTCAGCAGCGCGCTCTTGCCGCCGAGTCGCGAAATCCCGACCGCGACGTTGAACGGCGAACCGCCGATGCGCGCATCGAAACGCAGCGTGCCGTCGTCGTCCTCGCAGTCGAGGAACATGTCGTAAAGAGCTTCCCCGCAGATCAACAGCGTCATGTCATTGTCCCCTCGGGTGGTTGCATCGCGCCGGTCATGATCGCGACCGCATCGGACATCGAAATGGCCTTGGGGTCGACGATGCAGGCGCGGCGGCCGAGCCGATGAATGTGAATGCGATCGGCAACCTCGAACACGTGCGGCATGTTGTGCGAGATCAGCACGATCGGCAGGCCGCGTTGCTTGACGTCGAGGATCAGGTCGAGCACGCGGCGGCTTTCCTTGACGCCGAGCGCGGCGGTCGGCTCGTCCATGATCACGACCTTGGAGCCGAAGGCGGCGGCGCGCGCGACCGCGACGCCCTGGCGCTGGCCGCCGGACAGGGTCTCGACCGCCTGGTTGATGTTCTGGATCGTCATCAGGCCGAGCTCGGTGAGTTTTTCCCGCGCGATGCGCTCCATCTCGGCGTGATCGAGCATCTTGAGCGCCTTGCCGAGGAAGCCGGACATGCGAATCTCGCGCCCCATGAACAGGTTGTCGGTGATCGACAGCGCCGGCGACAGCGCCAGCGTCTGGTAGACGGTCTCGATGCCGGCCTCGCGCGCGTCCATCGGCTCGGCGAAATTGACGACCTGGCCTTCGAGGCGGATCTCGCCCTCGTCGACCTTGACCGCGCCGCACAGGGCCTTGATCAGCGACGACTTGCCGGCGCCGTTGTCGCCGATGACGGCGAGGATCTCGCCGGGATAAAGATCGAAATCAGCATGATCGAGCGCCGTCACCCGGCCGTAGCGTTTGACCAGCCCGCGACCGGTCAGTATGGGTTCCTGTTGAGTATTCATGATGCGAGCTTCCTGATCCACTGGTCGACACCGACCGCGATGATGATGAGCCAGCCGATGGCGAACACCTGCCACAGCACGTCCACGCCGGACAGGCGCAGCCCCGACTGGAATACGCCGACGATCAGCGCGCCGAACAACGGTCCGACGATCGAGCCGCGCCCGCCGAACAGCGAAATGCCGCCGATCACGACCGCGGTAATCGACTGCAGGTTGCCCTCGTAGAAGCTTTGCGGCGAAATCGAACCGACGCGTCCGATCGCGGCCCAGGCGCCGAGCGCGCAGATGAATCCGGCCAGCATGTAGACCTGGACCAGCGTGCGGTCGGTGCGGATACCGGACAGTTCCGCCGACTCCTTGTCGTCGCCGATGGCGTAGACGTGTCGCCCCCACGCGGTCTTGTTCAACAGGTACCAGAGGGTGGCGAAGATGAGCACCATCAGGATCGCGCCGTAGGTGAACTGGGCGTTGCCGACGGCGAAGTTTTCACCCCAGAGTTTGAGCAACGGTGCCTTGTCGTCGATGTCCTGGCTGCGAATCGATTGCGCCCCCGACAGCCACAGGTTGAGCGCAAAGAAGATATTCCAGGTCCCGAGCGTGACGATGAACGGCGGCAGCTTGAAGCGGGTGACGAGCAGGCCGTTGGCGAGCCCGGCCAGCGTGCCCCCGCCAAACGCGACCAGCAGCGCGAGCGGCGCCGGCACGCCCATCTTGACCGCGAGATTGCCCGCGATCACCGACATCAGCACCATGATCGCCGCGACCGACAGGTCGATCCCGGCGGTGATGATGACGAGGCTCTGCGCCGCGGCCAGAATGCCGATGATCGACACCTGCTGGATGATCAGCGACAGGTTGAAGGCCGAGAAAAAGCGCTCGCCGGCGACGATGCCGAACGCGAGCAGGCTGATCAGCAGCACGATGACCGGCACCATCGTCGGATTCTTGTGCAGGAAATGCTGCACCTTGTCGAGCAGCGTTTTTTCCTGGACCTCGAACGACGCGACCTGCTGGTCGGCCTGTTCCGCGGCTTTCTCGAATTCCGCCTTGTCGCCGCCCTTTTCGTTATCTGAACTCATGACATCTCCCCTGGTTGCGACTGCCGGCCCGCGACACCCGCTCGAACTACCGCTACGGCGCGATCTTTATTCGAACCCGGGGAGCATCGCGCTCCCCGGGGCGATGGGTGTGACCTACCCCCGACAATACGGTCCGCTCAGCCCCAGCACTCCTTCAGGCCTTCTTTCGCGCTGATCGATTGAATCCCCGGTACCGGCTCGTCGGTGATCAGCTTGACCCCGGTGTCGTAAAAATCGAGACCCGGCGTGGTCTTCGGCTTGACGCCGTTTTCGGCCCAGTTCTTGATCGCCTCGATGCCCTTCGCCGCCATCAGCAGCGGAAACTGCATCGAGGTCGCGCCGATCACGTCTTCCTTGACGTTGCGCACGCCCGGGCAGCCGCCGTCGACCGACACGATCAGCACGTCTTTTTGCTTGCCGAACGCCTTCAGCGCCTCGTAGGCGCCCGCCGCGGCCGGCTCGTTGATCGTGTAGACCAGGTTGATGTTCGGATCGATCTGCATCAGGTTCTCCATCGCCTTGCGCCCGCCTTCCTCGTTGCCGTTGGTCACGTCGCTGCCGACGATGCGCGGGTCGGTCTCGTCGCCGATCCGTTTCGGATCCTTGATGTCGATGCCGAAGCCCTGCAGGAAACCGTTGTTGCGCAGGTAGTCGACCGACACCTGCGACGGGTTCAGGTCGAGGGTGGCGATCTTCGCGTTGGCCGCCCGGTCGCCGAGCTTGGCTTTCGCCCACTGGCCGATCAGCACGCCGGCCTTGAAGTTGTCGGTGGCGAAGGTCGCGTCGGCGACGTCTGCTGGCTCGAACGGCGTATCCAGCGCGATCACGAGCAGCCCTGCGTCGCGCGCCTTTTTTATCACCGGCGTCAGCGCGCGCGAATCCGTCGGCGTGATCAGGATCCCCTTGGCGCCCGAGGCGATGCAGGTCTCGACCGCCACGACCTGGGTCTCGACGTCGCCGTCGAGCTTGCCGGCGAAGGTTTGCAGCTCGATGCCGTGCTGCTTGGCGCCGGCCAGCGCGCCTTCCTTCATCTTGACGAAGAACGGGTTGGTGTCGGTCTTGGTAATCAGGCATGCGCCGGTCGCGGCCTGCGCCGACGGCGACAGCGACATCACGCCGAGCGCGGCGGCACCGATTGCGGTAAATTTCAACTGGGTTGCGAGTTTCACTTTTGCTTCTCCGATGGTTTGCTGGTTGTATCGAATTTCGGCCGTCGACGCGCGCCGCGCGGCGCGCGGACGGCTATTCGATTCGGCCGGACTGAAATTTGATCAAAATTCCGGGCTCTTGTCGATAAATAAATCACTGTTATTTACTAATTATACCCTGGGCGCGCAATCTCCGCATGCTGAATTGCTGACTGATCGCTTGCCTCGTCCCCGGGCTGCCTTCGCGTCGGCTACCTTCTGTTTTATGCGGGGATGGTAACACGATTGCGGCGGATTGCAGCACCCGCGCGACCTCCAGACCCACGCCAACCATCCCGTCAGAATCCCCCGCGACCCGGGCACGCGGCGCCTGCATTCCGCCGCGATGTTCCCTATAATTCCAGCCAGGGGCGCGGCCGACGGCATCTCGGCAACCGTCGTGCCGGCAACCAGGGCGTGCGGACCGGCGGGGGATTCCGGCATGAACATCTTAAGACCAAGCATCCGGCGGCCGGCGTGAGCGCGCCGATCGTCGTCGTCGGCGCCGGCCAGGCCGCGGCGACCTTCGCCGTCCGCCACGCCGCGCTCGGCAATCCGCAACCGGCCTTGCTACTGGGCGACGAATCCCATCCGCCGTACGAACGCCCGCCGCTGTCGAAGAAATTTCTCGTCGGCAAACTCGAGCGCGAGCGGCTGCCGATCCGCCCGCAGGAATGGTATGACGCGCAGGGCATCGCGACCCGCTGGTCGACCCGCGTCGCGCGCATCGAGCGCGACGCCCGCCAGGTCGTGACCGATGGCGGCGAGCGCATCGACTACGACAAGTTGTTGCTGTGTATCGGCGCCAGCGCGCGCGGCCTGCCGCGCGACATCGGCGGCGACCTGCCCGGCGTGTTCACGCTGCGCACGATCGCCGACGTCGAACGGCTGGCGCCGGAACTCAAACCCGGGCGCCGCCTGCTGATCGTCGGCGGCGGCTACATCGGCCTCGAGGTCGCCGCGTCGGCGCGCGGCCTCGGGCTCGACGTCACCATCGTCGAAATGGCCGAGCGCATCCTGCAGCGCATCGCCGCGGCGCCGACCTCGGACTACTTTCGCGAACTGCACCGCGCGCACGGCGTCGACCTGCGCGAATCCGCGCGCATGACGCGGCTGCTCGAGGCCGGCGGCCGCGTCGCCGGCGCCGAACTCGAGGGCGGCGAGACCCTGCTCGCCGACGTCGTCCTCGTCGGCATCGGCGCAAGCCCCAATACCGCGCTCGCCGAGGCCGCCGGGCTCGCCTGCGACAACGGCATCGTCGTCGACGAATGCTGCCGCACGGCCGATCCCGATATCTTCGCCGCCGGCGATTGCTGCAATTTTCCGCGCGACGGCGCGCGCGTGCGCCTCGAATCGGTGCAAAACGCCGCCGACCAGGGCGACCTGATCGCGCGCGTACTCGCCGGCGAGGATACGCGCTACGACGCGGTGCCGTGGTTCTGGTCGGATCAATACGATTGCATGCTGCAGATCGCCGGGCTCAACCTCGGCCATACCGACACGGTGGTCCGGCGCGATTCCGATCCCGGGGTCCGCTCGGTCTGGTATTACGCCGGCGATCGCCTGCTCGCGGTCGACGCGATCAACGACACCAGGGCCTACGTCTTCGGTCGCAAGCTGATCGAACTCGGCAAGCATCCGCCGCCGGAAATCGTCGCCGCCCCAACAACCGACCTGAAGGCGCTGGTCAAGGGTTGATCAGGACCGGACGGCGGCGTCCGGGCGCAACAGGTCGATCATTCGCCCGGCCTCGGCGGTCACCGCCGGCATGACCCGGCGCATGATCGTCAGCCGGTCGAACAACTCCGGGTCGGCGGCGAGCGTCTCGCGCAGCGCATCACCGAAACTGCGGCGCACCGTGGTGCCGATATTGAACTTGCAGACGCCGCCGCGCGCGAGTCGCACCAGGTCCGCCTCGCGGATGCCGCTGGTGCCGTGGATCACGAGCGGCAGGTCCACGCATTCCAGCAGCGCGTCGAAACGCGTGAAATCGATCTCGGCGGCCTGGGTCTGCAGGCGGTGGACGTTGCCGACCGAGACCGCGAGCGCGTCGGGATCGCCCCGCTCGGCCATCGCGATCGCGTCGTCGATCGCCGTCAGCTCGGACTTGATGTGATCGCGGCCGCTGGCGTAGGGCACCGAGCCGACCTCGGCCTCGACCGAGACCCCGCGCGGGCGGGCGTAGTCGACGACCCGGCGCACGCCGGCGACGTTGTCGTCGAGCGGCAGCTGCGAACCGTCGTACATGACCGAGGTAAATCCCGCGTCGACCGCGGCGAGCACGGTGTCGATCTCGTAGTTGTGATCGAGATGCAGGCACACCGGCACCGCGGCGGCCTCGGCCAGCGGGTTGAACAGGCCGACGATGCTGTCGAGCGACATGAAGTCGAGCATGTCGAGGTTGACCGCGAGGATCACGCCGGTGCCGCGCGCCTCGGCGGCGTCGACCACCGCGCGCGCGTCCTCGTAGCCGAACACGTTGAAGCAGCCGACCGCGTAGCCGCCGGCGCGCGCCGGCGGCAACAAGTCCCGTAAATTGGCCCGCATGAACTTACTTGAACTTGCTGATCATGTCCTTGATGCCCGGAATGGTCTCGAGCTGGTAGGCATGTTCGGGGTGGAAGAACTGGTGCAGCGGCCGCTGCGACTGGCCGGCGAGAACCGTGAAGTAATACATTTCGTAGCCCGGCGCGGAGACGCAGGGATGGTAGCCTTCGTCGATCAGGATCGTCGAGCCGTTGCGAATGTGGTAGACCTCGCCCATGTCCTCGCCGTCGCCGGTCAGAAACTGCGCGCCGAAGCCGTGCTCGGGATTGAAGCGGAAGTTATAGACTTCGTCGTGGCGGGTCTCCTCCGGCAGGCTGTCGGTGTCGTGCTTGTGCGGCGGAAAGCCGGACCAGCCGCCGGCGCCGACGGTGAACAGTTCGCTGACCAGCAGTCGCCCCACCTGCCCGGGCGGCGACTTGCCGAGGATGTGCTTGATCTTGCGGTGCGTCTTGGTGTCGTCCGAGCCGTACTGCACCGGGTCGATGTCGGCCTCGCGCACGACGAAGGGCGCGTAGACCTCGTCGTGGCGGGCGCCGGCGACGAAGACTTCGACGGCGTCGCTGACACAGGTGATCTCGGCGGCGGCGCCGACCGGCACGTAGACGCCCTCGGGTTCGCGCTGCCAGATGTGTTCGCGGTGGCCCACGGCGTCGAAGGTCTGCCCCATGACGGCGACGTCGACGCTGCCGGTCGCCGGCACGATACAGGTCTCGTAACCGTCGACCTGCGAGACGAAGGATTCGCCGCGCTTCAGCTTGACGATATTGAAGTAACACAGCGGAACCCGCTCGTTGTCGCGATCGACGATCGCCTCGTTGTGGTTGTCGTAATGTGGAATATGCATGTCTAGCTCCAGTGGGATGCGGGCTGCATCCGGTTGTCTCGCTGCACCGCGGCGAGTTGCGCCGGGTCGGGCATCGCCGCGCCGCAGCCGCGGCGCGAGACCGCGAACGCGGCCGCCGCGCTGGCGGCGGCGATCGCGCGCTGCCAGTCGCCGTCGGCGTCGAGGTGAACGATCAGGTTGCCGAGGAAGGCGTCGCCCGAACCGTAGGGTTTCAGCGCCGGCAGCGGGTAGATGCCCGAGTCGAGGCGGCCGTCGTCGACGAATACGCTCGAGCCGGCCGCGCCGCGCTTCTGCACCATTACCTGCCCGCGCGCACGGCAAGTGGCAGCCAGGCGCTCGATATCGTCGTCGAGCACGGCGAACTCCTCGTCGTTGCCGACCAGCACCTGCGCCGCGGCCGCGGCCTCGGCATAAACCTCGCGGGTCTGCTCCGGCGACGGCCAGTTCCACGCGCGGTAGTCGAGGTCGAACCAGATCCGGCAGCCGTGTTCGCGCGCGGATAGCATCGTCGCCGCGACCGCCGCGCGCGAGGCCGCGTCGATCAGGCTGGTGCCGGTCACGACCAGATGCGAGGTGCCGGCGAGCGCCGCGTCGACGGCCGGGGTAAAACGATAGGCCAGGTCCGCCGGGTCGTTGCGGTAGATGACGACCTCGCAGTCGGCGGCGCGCACCTCGGCCAGCGCCAGGCTCGTGCGCTCGTTGCCGCGGGTCTCCGCTACCAGCTCGAGCTCGACGCCGAGGCCGGCCAGGCGCGCGCGGACGAATTCGCCGACGCCGTCGGCCGACAGCGCCGACAGCAGCCCGACGCGGGCGCCGGCGCGCGCCATCGCCGCGGCGATGTTGCCGGCCGAACCGCCGAGATCGGCGGCGAAGGATTCGGCCTCGGCGAGGCGGCAGCCATCGGGTTGCGGGTACAGATCGAGCCCGGCCCGGCCGAGCACCAGCGCGAGGCGCTCGCGCGACCTGGACCGGGTCGCCGGCTCAGACATCGACCCACTCCCCGGACAGAGCCGAGCGGTCGATCGCGTCCATGACCCGCTCGATCTTGATGCCGTCGGCGAACGCGGGCCAGGCCGGCTCGCCGGTCTCGATCGCGCGCAGCAACTGGCGCAACTCGCAGACCTTGACGTCGATAAAGCCGAGGCCGTGGCCGGCGTTCGGCAGGAAGGCGGCGTAGGGTTCGTGGTACTGGCCGGACAGGATCGTGCGGAAGCCCTGTTGCCGCGGGTCTTCGCTGCGGGTGTAGAGCTGGATTTCGTTGAGCCGCTCCTGGTCGTGACAAATCATGCCCTGCGCGCCGTGGATCTCCCAGCGCAGGCCGCACTTGCGCCCCCAGGCGACGCGGCTGACCCGCAGCGTGCCCTTGATGCCGCTGGCGAAATGCGCCAGCGCCATGCAGACGTCGTCGTTGTCGACGTTGCGCAGCCGGGCGGGGTCGACCGGGTCGCGGCGCTCGCGGTGCACGGTGTCGTAGTCGCCGACGACCCGGGTGATTTCGCTGCCGGTCATCAGGTGCGCCATGCTGACGAGGTGGCACATGACGTCGGCGTTGGCGCCGGTGCCCGAGGCTTCGCGGCTCATGCGCCAGCTGAACGGGCGCTCGGGGTCGGCCTCGTTGTCGACGTCGTAGACGCCGTGAAAACCGATCACGCGGCCGATCGCGCCCTCGTCGATCAGGTCGCGCGCCGCGCGCACCAGCGGGTTCTGCGTGTAGTTGTAGCCGAGCAGCGTCTGGCAATCCGAGCCGCGCGCCGCGGCGAGCATCGCCTCGGCCTCGGCGACGCTGGTCGCCATCGGCTTTTCGCACCAGACGTGCTTGCCCGCGGCGAGCGCGGCGACCGCGATTTCGCGGTGCATCGCGTTGGGTACGCAGATGGAGATCAATTCCACCGCCGGGTCGGCGACGACGTCGCGGTAATCCGTGGTCGCGCGGGCGAAACCCATCTCGGCCTGTTTCGCGCGCACGCGCTCGGCATCGATATCGCACAGCATTTCCAGGCGCGGGCGCAAGCCGTCGCCGAATACCGTGCCGGCGGCGGCGTAGGCGATCGAATGCGCCTTGCCCATGAACGCGGTGCCGATGACACCGATGCCGATTTCTTTCATCCGTTGTCTCGATCGAATGCCAAATCGATTCTTGCCTTCAAAATGCCGGTCGCCGGGGCCGCATTCGGGCTCCAACTATACCAACATCTCGAACATCCCATTACTCCAGCCGAAATCACACCGTGCCGCCGAGCGAGCCTTCGAGCTGCGCGAGTTCCTGTCCGCCCGCCATCAGGTCCTGCAATTCGTCTTGCGAAATTTCCCCGCGTTTCGCGGTGCCCAGGGTTTGTCCCCGATTGAGCACGGTAAACCGGTCGCCGACCGCCATCGCGTGGCGGACGTTATGCGTGATCAGCACGACGGCGATGCCCTGCTTGCGGACCTTGTCCACGGTCGCGAGCACGTTCGCGGTCTGGCGCACGCCGAGCGCGGAAGTCGGTTCGTCGAGGATTAGCACCTTGGCGCCGAAATGCACCGCCCGCGCGATGGCGACCGTCTGCCTTTCGCCGCCCGAGAGCGTGCCGACCGCCTGGTCGGGTCCGCGCAGGTTGATACCCATTTCACGCATTTCCTTCATCGTGACCTCGTTGGCATGATCATGGTCGAAGAACTTGAACGGCCCGAACTTGCGCAGCGGCTCGTTGCCCATGAAAAAATTGCGGCTGACCGACATCAGCGGAATCATCGCGAGGTCCTGGTACACGGTGGCGATTCCCGCCGCGATGGCTTCGCGCGGGCGTTCGAAGTTCATCGGCTTGCCTTCGAAGTAGATTTCACCCCGGGTCGGTTTGTGCACACCGGCCAGCGCCTTGATGAAGGTCGACTTGCCGGCGCCGTTGTCGCCCAGCAGGCAGTGGCATTCGCCGGCGTAGACGTCGAGCGAAACCCCGGCCAGCGCGATGACCGAGCCGAAGTGCTTCTCGATGTTTTTCATTTGTACGATCGGGGCGTTTTCGGTCGTCATGTCATCGCTCCCCCGTGATGATGCGGCGAATATAGGTGTTCAGAATGACCGCGAACAGCAGGATCACGCCGAGGAATACGCGGAACAGAGAACTTTCGACACCGGCGAAGAACAGGCCCTGCTGGACCACGCCGAATATCAGCGCCCCGAGCGCCGCGCCGATGACCGAGCCGTAACCGCCGGTCAGCAGCGCGCCGCCGATGACGACCGCGATAATGGCCTCGAATTCCTTCAGCAGTCCGCGGTCGGCGCCGGCCGAACCGAATTCCATCACCTGGCAGGTGGCGAAGACCGTCGCGCAAAAGGCGGTGAACATGAACATCAGGATCTTGACGCGATTCACCGGCACACCGGTGTAGCGGGCCGCCTGGGCATCGCCGCCGGCAGCGAAAATCCAGTTGCCGAAACGGGTCCGGGTCAGCAGCACGTGGCCGAAGATGACCAGTACGATCGCCCAGACGATCAGCATCGGCACGCCGTCCACCACCGGTTGCCCGGCGCGGGTACCGCGCTCGAAGGTCGCGATGATGCCCGCCTCGCCCATCCACTGAAACGCCCCGGTGAAGATCTTGCCGCCGAACAGCGGCGCCAGCCAGTCGCCCTGTGCCGTGTCCCGGATGCCGCCGATGATGGTTTTCCGTTCGATCGTCTGCGGCAGATAAATCGTAAAACCGCGCAGGATGAACAGGAATGCCAGGGTTACGATGAAGCTCGGCAAGCCGGTGCGCACGACGATATATCCGTTGAGGGCGCCAATCGACAGCGCCAGCACGAAGGTAACGAGAATCGCCAGCCAGATCGGCCAGCCCAGCACCACGCCGAATATGGCGATCATCATGCCGGCGAAACCGATCATCGACCCGACCGACAGGTCGAATTCGCCGGCGATCATCAACAGGCAGGCGCCGACGGCGATGATCATGAACTGGGCCGAAACCTGGCTCCAGTTCATGATGCCCTGGGAGTTGAACATGCCGCTGTCGAAGGCGAACAGCAGAAACAGCGCGAATACGACGATCGTACCCACTATGCCGCCGAGTTCGGGGCGGATCATGGCTTCGCGCAAGCGGGACCGCTGTTTGACCCGTTCGTCTTCAGCGGCGGTTGGTGGCGTTGTGTCTGACATATCCGAACCTCGATTGATTTCGAATCTGTTGAAGTGGCGGGCAGCCGGTCGATGCCCGGCCGCCCCGCCTCAGGCCGGTCTAGCGGTATTCACCCGCATACTTTTCCACCATCTCCAGTGCGTCGGCGGTCACGAAACCGGGACCGGAGTTGATGTTGTTGCCGGGCAGCACGCCGTAGCGGTGGTAGTTGGTCATCACCACGACCGGCAGGTAAGCCTGCAGGAAGGGTTGCTGATCGATGCCCCACTCGATAATGCCCGCCTTGATGCCCTTGACGATTTCCTCGCCCAGATCGAAGGTGCCGAAGTAAATGTCCCCGGCCATGCCGTTTTCCTGCAGGGCCTGCATGGTCGGATCGGCCGACACCGGTCCCAGCGTCAGTATGGCCTCGGTCTTCGGGTTGGCGGCAAGATAAGCCTTTACCTTGTTCTTGATTTCCGACGGGTCGGTGCCGCTGTCGAGCATCGAATTGCCGAGCTCGATGCCGAGGCCGTCGGCAAATCCGCGGCAGCGTTCGCCCAGGGTCGGTTGCTGAATCGAGTGGTTGACGCAAAGAAAGCTGCCGATGCCGTCACCCTTCGCGCGCAGGCCGGCGGCGTAGCCGGCGTCGTATTCGGGCTGACCCACGTACATCAGCGCGCCGACCTCGCGCGCCTGATCCGGCGTGCCCGTGTTCATGATGATCACGTCGATACCGGAGGCAACCGCGTTCTTGATGGGTCCTTCGAGTACGTCGTAGTCGGCCAGGGTGGTGATGATGCCGTTCGGTCCGGACGCGGCCGCCTGGTCGATGATGCGCGCCATGTCGGCGATGTCACCGGTCGGCGGGTTGCGATACTCGACGTCGACGCCCATTTGCTTGCCGGCCAGGGCGATGCCGTTCTTGATCGTGTTCCACCAGGAATCGGAATCGGGCGCATGGCTGACGAGGATGTATTTTTCGCCGGCGGCCGAGACCGATGTCGAAATCAGTGCGAGAGGAGCCGCGACCGCCAGTGACAAGGCAGCCGCCGTCCATAGTTTCATTTTTTTCATCCGATCCTCCAGAATATGGTTCAGGTTGTTTACTGTCGTAAATGTATTGAGTACGTTTTAAGAGCTATCGCTCCAGTTGCCAGTGAGTCAAGCATTTGTCCGGGTCCGGTTGACGGTTGCGGGTTTTGCGGTTTCCACCCGATCTCGATCGGGTAAGTCTGACCCCGTCGTTTTTATCCACGTCCCTCTTAGCTTGCGCTTAACCCCGAGACAGCCGAGTTTTAACACTTTAAAAAAAAAATTACAACTTAATCAGAAATGAAATAAATATTCCAAATATAAAACGGATTGGGTATACTGCTCCGCCATCGAGGTCGATTCGCAATAATCCGTTGCAGCAAGCGCGTTCCGCCGCCCCGGCCGACTGGACGACTCGCAGCTAACGCCAAAAACCGGAACAGGCAATATGGCCACCGTCATCGAACAGGAACCGCCGCGGGTATTCAGTCAATTGAAACCCTGGCTGCAGGAGCACTTCACCGCATTGCCCAAGCGGCTGCAAAGCGTGGCCGTTTTTGCGCTGCATAATCCGGATATCATCGCGCTGAATACGATTGCCGTGATCAGCGAAAAGGCCGAAGTGACGCCGTCGACGCTGGTCAGATTCGCCAAGTCGATCGGCTACAGAGGTTTTTCCGACATGCAGGAAGTATTTCAGGAAAGCATGCGTCACATGCCGCAGCCGTATACCCAGCGCCTGCATCGGCTCGAAGACGCCGGCGCAGCCGAGCAGACCGTATTGCATCGATTCAGCCGCGCGGCCGCGGCCTCGATAGACCGGCTCGAGCAGCAGGTCGACGAGCAGGCGATCAAACAGGCGAGCCGGCAACTGGCCGCGGCGCGGACGATTTATATTGCCGGTCAGGGCAGGGCCACGCCGGTGACGACTTATTTGCACTACACCCTGATCAAAATGGGCCTGCAAGCGGTACTGTTGGACGGCATCGCCTCGACGTTCTCCGACAAGACCCGGCTGATTCGCCGCGACGAGATTCTGATCGCGGTCAGTTTCAGTCCATATACCGCGAATACCCGCGAGATCGTGGATATTTGTCTCGCGCAAAAGGTCCCGGTGGTCGCAATAACCGATTCCACGCTGAGTCCGATCGCGCGATCGGACGATTTGCATCTCGAGGTGCTCGAGGAAGAGGTCGGCGGCATTCGCGGGCTATCGGCGACCATGTGTCTCGCGCTCTGTCTCGCCGTCGAAACCGGCAAGCTGGCCTCGTGAAAGCATTCGAGACAGCCCCGTGTCGGTCCCGCTTTCGCCGGCGATCGGATGAGTATTATTGCGAGGCGACGTTATGAAACCTGATCTGGACGTCATCTGCATCGGCCGCGCCGGCGTCGATTTGTACGGTCAACAGGTCGGCGGTCGTCTCGAGGATATGGCCAGTTTCGCCAAGTACGTCGGTGGCAGCCCGACCAATACGTCGATCGGCGCCGCGCGTCTCGGCCTGAAGTCGGCGCTGCTGACCCGGGTCGGCGACGAACACATGGGGCGATTCATTCGCGAAACCCTCGAGTCGGAGGGTGTCGACACGAGCAACGTGATCACCGATCCCGAGCGCCTGACGGCCCTGGTGTTGCTCGGCATTCAGGACGAGAAGCGCTTCCCGCTCATTTTCTACCGTGAAAACTGTGCCGACATGGCGCTGTGCGAGGACGATATCGACGCCGGGTTCATCGCCCGCAGCCGCGCCGTCCTGGTGTCGGGCACCCATCTGAGCACCGCCCGGGTCGCGGCCGCAAGCCACCGGGCGATGAAACTGGCGCGGGCCAATGGCGCCAGGGTTGCGCTCGACATCGACTACCGCCCCAATCTGTGGAATCTCGCCGGCCATGGCGAAGGTGAATCGCGGTTCATCGCCGATCAGGGCGTCAGCCGGCACTTGCAGAATTACTTCGGCGACTGCGATCTGATCGTCGGGACCGAGGAGGAATTTCACATTGCCGGCGGCAGTGAAGACAGTCTGCAGGCGCTGGCCAACGTGCGCGCGCTCACCGACGCGACCCTGGTCTGCAAGCGCGGGGCGCTGGGCTGCCGCGTGTTCGAGGGGCGGATCGATGGTTGGGAATCGGGGGTCGCGGGACCGGGTTTCAGGGTCGAAGTGTTCAACGTGCTGGGCGCCGGCGACGCCTTCATGGCCGGAATACTCCGCGGCTGGCTGCGCGACGAAGACTGGCCAACGACCTGCGCCTACGCCAATGCCTGCGGCGCCCTCGCGGTATCGCGCCACGGCTGTTGCCCGGCCTACCCGTCCGAAATCGAATTGCTCGGATTCATCGAATCCGGCAGCGAATTCGAGGCGCTCAGATTCGATCGCCGGCTGAATTACATTCACCGGGTCACCAACCGGCGCCGCCGCTACGACCGCCTGCTGGTGTTTGCCTTCGATCATCGCCGCCAGTTCGAATCCTGGGCCGCGGACCACGCCAGGCAGCGGGATGCGATCGGCCGATTCAAGCAACTCGCATGGCAGGCCGCCGCCGCGGAAGGCGAGCAAGATCGCGGCTTCGGCGTTCTGGTGGATGACCGGCTGGGGCGCGAGGCCCTGCATGCCGCCACCTCGAGCGGCGCCTGGGTGGGCAGGCCGATCGAAGCATCGGGCCAGTTTCCACTCGCTTTCGAGGCCGACGGTGAACTGGCCGAACACCTGGCGGACTGGCCGGTGACGCAGACGGTCAAGGTGCTCTGTCCGTACCGAATCGACGATGACGCGGGCATCCGCGATCATCACGAAAGCATGATTCTTAAGCTGGATCGGGCTTGCCGCCACAGCGGGCACGAATGGTTGCTGGAAATCGTCACCGCGCGCGATGGCGGCCACCCGCAATTCGATACCGTGGCGGAAATCATGTCCCGTTTCTACGAAATCGGGGTAAAGCCCGACTGGTGGAAACTCGAGCCCGGGCCGGCGGAGGAATACTGGCAAGCGATCGGGGCGGTGATCGAAGCCAACGACGCTTATTGCCAGGGCGTGATCGTGCTCGGTCTCGACGGCAGTATCGAGTCGATTTCGAAAACCTTTGAAGCGGCCGCGCGGCAATCCCGGGTCAAGGGGTTCGCGATCGGCCGCACGATTTTCGGCGAATCGGCCCGATCGTGGCTGGCCGGGCGAATCGACGACGCCACCGCGGTAGCGCAAATGCGCGCCCGTTACCGGGAACTGATCGCTGCCTGGGACGAGGTCCGCGCGCAAGTATAATATTCAACCGAATTTCGAGGACAGTCATCATGGGGACAATTCGACTCACCGCCGCGCAGGCGATAACGCGATACCTGATCAACCAGTTCGTGCGCCTGGACGACGGTTCCGAACTGCCGCTGTTTGCCGGCGTCTGGGCCATTTTCGGTCACGGCAACGTCGCCGGACTCGGCGAGGCGCTATACCACGTGCAGGATCAGCTGCCGACCTATCGCGGCCACAACGAGCAGAGCATGGCGCACGCGGCAATCGCTTATGCCAAGGCGAGGCGCCGCCAGCAGATCATGGTGGCGACCTCGTCGATAGGTCCGGGCGCAACCAACATGGTAACCGCCGCCGCGGTGGCGCACGTCAATCGAATTCCCCTGCTGTTGATTCCGGGTGACGTTTTCGCCTCGGGATTGCCCGACCCGGTGCTCCAGCAGGCCGAGGATTTTGCCGATGGCAGCGTCAGCGTCAACGACGCCTTCCGCCCGGTGAGCCGTTACTTTCACCGCATCACGCGCCCGGAGCAACTGGTGCAGGCCTTGCCCCGGGCCATGGTGGCGCTGACGGATCCCGCTTACTGCGGCCCGGCCACGATCAGTCTCTGCCAGGACGTGCAGTCGATGGCCTTCGATTTTCCCGAGGCCCTGTTCGAACGGCGCAGCCGGAGCCTGCGGCGGCCGGCGCCGGACGCGGACGAACTGGAACAGGCGCGCGACGCGCTGCGAGCGGCGCGCAAACCGGTCATCGTCGCCGGTGGCGGCGTACGCTACTCGCGCGCCGAGGCCGCTTTACAGGCATTCGCCGAAGACCACCGGATTCCCGTGGTCGAGACCCAGGCCGGCAAGTCCTCGCTGCCGGCCGGGCATGCGCTCAACTACGGCGCGGTCGGCGTCACCGGCGTCAGCTGCGCCAATGAGCTGGCGCGCGCGGCCGACCTGGTGCTGGCGGTCGGCAGCCGCCTGCAGGACTTTACCACCGGCTCCAACAGCCTGTTCAAGGGCCGCGTCATTCAGCTCAACGTGCAGGCAATGGATGCGGCCAAATACCGCGCCCAGCCCTGCATCGCGGATGCGCGGGTCGGTCTCGAAACGATTTCCGCGGGACTGGGCGACTACCAGGCCGATGCGCAATGGCTGGCTTTTGCCGATCAGGCGCGCGAGGAATGGCTCGGCGTCCAGCGCCAGCATGTCGAGGCGACCGACGACCAGACCATACCGAGCGATGCCCAGGTCGTGACCGCGGTCAACCGCAGCGTGCCGCAGGATGCGATCGTCGTCGCCGCCGCCGGCAGCCTGCCGGCGGAACTGCACAAACACTGGAACAGCGCCGATGTCGGGGGCTACCACCTCGAATACGGTTATTCCTGCATGGGTTACGAAATTGCCGGCGGGGTCGGGGTCAAGCTGGCCGAACCCGAGCGCGAGGTCGTGGTCCTGGTCGGCGATGGTTCGTACCTGATGCTGAATTCCGATATTGCCACCGCCGTAAGCCTGGGTCTCGAGCTGACCGTCGTGGTGCTCGACAATCGCGGCTTCAGCTGCATCAATCGCCTGCAGATGGCGACCGGCGGCGCCAACTTCAACAACCTGTTGCGCGATACGCGCAATCAGGGCCTGGCCGAAATCGATTTTGCCGCGCACGCGGGCTCGATGGGTGCCCGCGCCGAACAGGTCGAAACCATCGGCGAGTTGAAAGCGGCGGTGGCCGCGGCTTCGTCGCGCGACGGCGTCAACGTGATCGTCATCGATACCGATCCGGTGCACTCGACCCCGGGGAATTGCTGGTGGGAAGTCGAGGTGCCGGAAGTGTCCGCGCGCAGCGAGGTGGTCGACAAGCACCGCGCCGCGGTGGCAACGCGGATTCGTGAGCGAGGATACTGAGATGAGCCGATTACTGGTCAAACCGGCCGCGCGTCAACCGGTTCAGCGCATCACGCCGGACAGCGCCGGCTGGAAGTACGTCGGCTTCGAATTGTACGACCTGGATGCCGGCGAAGAACTGGAGCTGCAGCAGGACGGGCGCGAACTATGCCTGGTCGTCTTATCCGGCACCGCCCGGGTCGAGGTCGCGGCGCAGCGCTGGGATGAAGTCGGCGGCCGCGGCTCGGTGTTCGAAGACCGGGCCCCCGGCGCGGTTTACGTGCCCGCCGGCGAGGCCGCGCGGGTCGCGGCGCAATCGCCGCTCGAGCTTGCCGTATGCAGCGCGCCGGGGACGGGGGCAAGCGGGCCCGCGCGCCTGATCGAGGCTGCGAAAATGTCGCGCGAGGTGCGGGGCAAGGGTACCAACACGCGCCACGTGCGCAATATTCTGCCCGAGACCGAGCCGGCGGATAATCTACTCGTGGTCGAGGTCATTACGCCGCCGGGTCACTGGTCTTCCTATCCGCCGCACAAGCACGATCGCGACGCCCTGCCCGAAGAAAGCCGGCTCGAGGAAACCTATTACCATAGACTCGACCCGTCCAGCGGCTACGTGCATCAGCGGGTTTATACCGACGATCGCAGCCTCGATGAAACCATGAGCGCCGAGGATCGCGACGTGGTGCTGGTGCCCGAGGGTTATCATCCCGTCGGCGTGCCGCATGGCTATACCAGTTACTATCTGAACGTGATGGCGGGGCCGGTGCGGGAATGGCATTTCCACAACGACCCGGCGCACGAGTGGATCATCGAGCAGGCAGGTTGAGCCGATGCAACTGAAATTCGGCATGTCCCCGATTTCGTGGACCAACGACGACCTGCCGCAGCTCGGCGGAGACACTTCGCTCGAAACCTGTCTGCGTGAAACCCGCCAGGCCGGATACTCGGGCACCGAAATGGGCGGCAAGTTTCCCCGCGACGAAGCGTCGCTGCGTCGGGTGCTGGCGGCACACGACCTGAAACTGGTTTCGGGCTGGTATTCCGGGACCCTGCTCGACAACACGGTGGCGCGCGAGATCGAACGCATCAAGCCGCAGCTCGAGTTGTTCGCCGCGCTCGAAGCCCCGGTTATCGTCTACGGGGAAACCTGGCAGACGGTGCAGAATCGCCGGGACCAGCCGCTGCAAAACAAACCGCTGCTGGCGGAGGCGGAATTTCCCGCCTATGGCGAACGCCTGACCGGCGTCGCCGAGTATTGCGCCGGGCAGGGGGTGCCGTTGACCTTTCATCACCACATGGGCACCGGGGTCGAGACCGAGGAAGAGCTCGATCGGGTGATGGCCAATACCGGCGAGGCGGTGGGGTTGCTGGTCGATACCGGTCATCTGCTGTTTGCCGGCGGCGATATACTGGCCGTCATTGCAAGATACGGGTCGCGGATCAATCACGTGCACGCCAAGGATATTCGCGCCGAGGTACTGGCCACGGTGAACCGTGAAACCGACTCGTTCCTCGACTGCGTGCTGCGCGGCGTTTTTACCGTCCCGGGAGACGGCATGATCGATTATCGCGGCGTGATGCAGGCGCTTGCCGAGCAGCGCTACGAGGGCTGGGTCATCGTCGAGGCGGAGCAGGACCCTGCATTGGCCGATCCCTACGAATACGCCTGTATCGGCTACCGGGCATTGCAACAGGCGGCGCTTGCCGCCGGCTACACGATAACCCGGTAGGCGCGGCGATGATCAAATTCGGACTGTTCGGTGCCGGACGAATCGGGTCGATTCACGGTAACAATACCCGGCTTCACCGCGATGCCGAACTGGTCGCGCTGCACGATCCGGTGGAGAAAAATTCCGCCCGGCTCGCCGCCGAACTCGGCTGCGAACAATGGACGGCCGAGCGGATTTTCGCCAGCGATGCGATCGACGCGGTATTGATCTGTTCGGCCACCGATACCCATGCCGGGCTGATCGAGCAAGCCGTCGACAGCGGCAAACACGTGTTTTGCGAAAAGCCCATCGACCTGTCGCTGCCGCGCGTGCGGCAGTGCTGCCAGCGCGTTGCCGCCAGTGACATTCGCGCGATGGTGGCCTTCAATCGCCGCTTCGACCCGAATTTTCGGCGCTTGCGCGAACAACTCGATGCCGGCGCGGTCGGCGAACTCGAAATGCTCGGTATCGTGTCCCGGGACCCGGCGCCGCCCCCGATCGAGTACGTTCGGGTCAGCGGCGGCCTGTTTCGCGATATGATGATTCACGATTTCGACATGGCGCGCTATCTGCTGGGCGAAGAAATCATCGCGGTCAGCGCGCAGGCTTCCTGCCTCGTCGATCCGGCCATCGGCGAAGCCGGTGACGTGGATACCGCGGTCGTCACCCTGACGACGACCAGCGGCAAGCTGGCGCAAATCTCGAATAGCCGGCGGGCGAGTTACGGTTACGACCAGCGCATCGAAATCCACGGTTCCGCGGGAATGCTCGAGGCCCGCAACGTCAACGAGAATACCGTGGTCAGTCATACCCGCGATGGCGTCACGGGAGCGAAACCGATGTACTTTTTTCTCGAGCGCTACGCCGCGGCCTATCGCCGCGAACTGGATGAATTCATCCGCTCGCTGCAGGGTGAGCCGGTCGATTTACCGGGCATGGAAGACGGATTGCAGGCAATGTTGCTGGCCGAGGCGGCCTTGCAATCGCTCGCGCAGGGGCGGTGCGTCAAGCCCGGTGGAGACGACTAGCTATCTGGTCAGGCCAACGGTCGAGGCCGCAACGGGGGAAGGCTCATGCCAGAAATAGGAATCGGAATCGTCGGCGGCGGATACATGGGCAAGGCCCATTCGGTGGCCATGGCCGCGGTCGGCGCGGTTTTCGACACCGGCTTGCGGCCGCGACTGGAAATGATCGCCGCGACCAGCGCCGACTCGGCCGAAGGCTACCGCCGGGCCTACGGTTTTAGCCGGGCCACCGCCGACTGGCGCGAACTGGTCGACGACGCGCGGGTCGAAGCGGTGATCATCGCATCGCCGCAAGCCACGCACCGGGCGATCGCCGAACGCGCCTTCGCCGCCGGCAAACCGGTCCTCTGCGAGAAACCGCTGGGCGCGAGCCTCGAAGACACGCGCGCGATGGTCGCCGCGGCCGAAGCCTCGGGGCTGGCCAACATGGTTGGCTACAACTATATCCGCACGCCGGCGTCGCAGTTCGTGCGGCAGCTGCTCGCCGACGGCGCGATCGGCCAGATGACCTGGTTTCGCGCCGAACACACCGAAGACTTTCACGCCGACCCCGGGATTCCCGCCGACTGGCGCAGCCAGGGCGAGGCCAACGGTTGTCTCGGCGACCTGGCGCCGCACATCGTCAACGCCGCGCTGGCGCTGGCCGGACCGATCCGGGCGCTGACCGCGGAAGTCGAAACCGTGCACCCGACCCGCGGCGGAGTCGCGGTCGGCAACGACGACCAGGTGCAGGTCATGTGCCGCTTCGCCAACGGCGTCATGGGTCATTTATTCGCGTCGCGCACCGCGACCGGGCGCAAGATGGGATACGCCTACGAAATTACCGGAACCCATGGCGCGATTCGCTTCGACCAGGAAGACCAGAACGCGGTCTGGCTTTACCGCAGCACGGACCCCGACGCCGAGCGCGGCTTCCGCAAGATACTGACCGGTCCCGCGCATCCCGATTACGTCGAGTTTTGCCAGGGCGCCGGCCACGGCACCGGCTACCAGGACCAGATCATCATCGAGGCGCGCGACTTCCTGCGCGCCATCGACAGCGGCGAGCCGGTGTGGCCGACCTTTCGCGACGGGCTGGCGGTGGCCGAGGTCATCGCCGCGATTCGCGCGGCCGATCAGAGCCGCGGCTGGGTAGAGGTAGAGCCGGCCCGGTCATGAGCGGCGCCGTCCACTACGACGAATCGAGCTGCGATGCGGACGAATTCCGCCGTCTGATCGAGACCCGAACCGACGCCGGCGAGGTCCCGCGGGCAAGCGAAATCGCAGGCAAGATTCCGATCTACGATACTGCCGCGCTCGAGCCCGAACTGGCCGGCGCGGCGCGGCCGTCGATTCTGGCGGAGTGGGCGCGCGTGCTCGGCACCGGACCCGGCGTGCTGATGCTGCGTGGTCTGATCGCGGATGCCGCCGTCGTCGCCAGCGTCAGCCGGGAATTTCGCCGAATCCTCGCCGCCGAGGCCGAAGCTTCGCTCGGCCGGGGCGACCATTTTGCCGCCGCCGGACGCAATGCCCGCATCTGGAATTCGGCGCAGAAACTCTGCCTCGCGTCACCCGCCTCGTTTGCACGCTATTTCGGCAACGTCGCGCTGGCCGCGGTCTGCGAAGCCTGGCTCGGGCCCGGCTACCAGATGACCGCCCAGGTCAACCTGGTCTATCCGGGGGGCGTGGCGCAGCGAGGTCATCGCGATTACCATCTCGGCTTCCAGTCGCCCGCAACAATGACACGGTTTCCCGCCCACGTGCACGCGCTGTCGCCGGCGCTGACGCTCCAGGGCGCGATCGCGCACTGCGACATGCCCATCGCCAGCGGGCCGACCCGGCTGTTGCCGTATTCGCAAACCTATGGCCCGGGTTACCTCGCGACGGCTCGAGAAGATTTCCGCGAAATATTCGAGGCGCACTGCGTGCAGCTGCCGCTGGCCGCCGGCGACGCGCTGTTTTTCAATCCGGCGCTGATGCATGCGGCGGGGCAGAATCGCAGCGCCGAGATCGAACGCCTGGCCAACCTGCTGCAGATCTCGTCCGCCTTCGGCCGGGCGATGGAAAGCGTCGATCGCGCGGCCATGTGCAGCGCGCTCTACCCCACGCTCGACGCGCTGCGCGGCGAGCTCGGCGAGGCGCGCGTCGCCGCCGCGGTTGCGGCCTGCGCCGAAGGCTACCCGTTTCCGACCAACCTCGATCGCGACCCGCCGGTCGACGGACTGGCGCCGCCGAGCCAGGCCGACCTGATGCGCCAGGCGCTCGCCGAACACTGGTCGGAAGATCGCTTCGCCGCCGCGTTGGACGCCGGCGAACGGCGGCGCGAACCGTGAACCGGTTGACGACGCGCTCGGGAACGCCGACGAGTTCCGACCCCGTCGCGGCCGCGGTGGGGCCGTGAACGGCTTTCTCGGCCTGCACGACCCTTTCTTCCGGCCGGTCTGGCGCCGCATCGTCACGGTCGCGGCGTGCCTCGGCTGGGCCCTGTTCGAATTCGTCGCCGGTGCGCCGATCTGGGGCGCCCTCTTCGTCGCGCTCGGGGTGGCCGCGGCCTGGCATTTTTTTATCGTTCCCTGGCCCGATGACGGAGATGACAAACCATGAACCCGATCTCGCCCGACGACGCGCCCGATTTCGCCAGTCGCGAATTCCTCGAAGGCCATATCCGCGACGTCCTCGCGTTCTACCAGCCGAAGGTCTACGATCCCGCCGGCGGTTTCTTCCAGCACTTTCGCGACGACGGCAGCGTCTACGACGCCGCCACCCGGCATCTCGTCAGCAGCGCGCGCTTCGTCTTCGACTACGCGATGGCCGAGCGGCATTTCGCCGATCTCGACTACCGCGACTGGATCGTCCACGGCCTCGAGTACATCGAACGGCGGCATCGCCAGCCGGACAGCCGCGGCTATGCGTGGCTGCTCGGCGCCGACGGCGTGCGCGACGCGACCAATCACGCCTACGGGCTCGCCTTCGTCATCGTCGCCGGCGCGACCGCGCTGCTCGCCGGCGTCGAGCAGGGCCGGGACACGCTGAACCATGCCTGGGATTTACTCGAGCGTCATTTCTGGGACGAACGCCACGGCCTCTACGCCGACGAGGCCAGCCCCGATTTCTCCCGACTCGCGCCCTATCGCGGGCAGAACGCGAACATGCACGCCTGCGAGGCCATGTTGTGGGCCTTCGAGGCCACCGGCGAGGCGCGCTTCCTCGAGCGCGCGGCGACGCTCGCCGACCACGTGACCCGGCGCCAGGCGGGCAAGGCCGGCGGCCTGATCTGGGAACACTACGACGAAGACTGGGAACCCGACTGGGACTACAACCGCGACGACCCGAAGCACTTGTTTCGCCCCTGGGGATTCCAGCCCGGGCACCAGACCGAGTGGTCCAAGCTGCTGCTGATCCTCGATCGCTTCGATCCGCAGCCGTGGCATCTTTCACGCGCGCGCGAACTGTTCGACGCCGCGCTGGCCAAAGCCTGGGACGACGAGCACGGCGGTATTTGCTACGGCTTCGCGCCGGACGGCGAGATCTGCGACGACGACAAGTATTTCTGGGTGCAGGCCGAAAGCTTTGCCGCCGCCGCGCTGCTCGAGCGCGCGACCGGCGATGCGGTCTATGGCGACTGGTACCGGCGAATCTGGCAATATAGCTGGGCGCATCTGGTCGATCATCGTTACGGCGCCTGGTTCCGGATCCTGACGCGCGACAACCGCAAGTACGACGATCTCAAGTCGCCGGCCGGCAAGACCGACTACCATACGATGGGCGCCTGCTACGAAGTCTTGCGCAGCCAATCAGCAGCCGGGTCGGCGTAATGCCGGGGCCGGCAACACACCACGGAGGACATTGACATGGCAGAACACATCCGCTGGGGCGTCCTCGGCGCGGCCAATTTCGCGCGCAAGCACATGGCGCCGGCGATCCACGCCGCCGCCGACGGCGAACTCGCCGCGATCGCGACCCGCGACGCCGACAAGGCGCAAGCCTTTGCCGCGTTCGCGCCCGGCCTGCGCGTGCACACGGACTATGATGCGCTGCTCGCCGACACCGGCGTCGACGCGATTTATATCCCGCTGCCGAACCACCTGCACGTCGAATGGAGCAAGCGCGCGCTCGCGGCCGGCAAGCACGTGCTCTGCGAGAAACCGATCGCGCTGCAGGCCGGCGAGATCGACGAGTTGATCGAGTTGCGCGACCGCAGCGGCCTGCTGCTCGCGGAAGCCTACATGATCGTGCATCACCCGCAGTGGCAGCACACCAAATCGCTCTACGAATCGGGAGCGATCGGCGAGTTGCGCCTGGTAGACAGCGTCTTCACTTATCACCTGCTCGATCTCGATAACATCCGCAACCAGGCCGATACCGGCGGTGGCGGCATCCGCGATATCGGCGTCTACAACTACGGCTGCACGCGTTTCGTCAGCGGCGCCGAGCCGACGCAAATTCGCGCGGTCGAGCTCGTCGAGGAAGGCGGCGTCGATGTCTATGCCCACGTCGTCGCCGAGTTCCCCGGGTTTCACTGTTCGGCGATCGACAGCATGCGCCTCGCGCCCCGGCAGGAAGTGACATTCCACGGCGACAAGGGTTTCATTCGCCTGGCCTGCCCGTTCAACGCCAACGTCTACTCGCAGGCCGAGGTCGAATTGCACCGGCCCGGCCACGAAGTGACGATCAAACGCTTCCCGGGCGTCGACCAGTATCGCCTGCAGGTGGAAAGCTTCAACCGCGCGCTGCTGCACGGCGACAGCTTCCCGTGCCCGCTGGAATTCAGCCGCGGGACCCAGGCGATGATCGACCGGGTGCTTGCGGCCAGGTGAGCGTAATCACGCAGTAGCAACGCGACCGCCAATCGGCGCGCCGAGTAATGGTAGAATTGCCGAACTCGCGTAAATCGAATAATTACCGGATCGTTCCGGACAAGAGGCATTCGCCATGAGATGGGGTTTGATCGGTGCCAGCACGATCGCGTCCGAATGGATGATCGATGCGATTCGGGCGCAAGCGGGCCACGAAGTCGGCGCGGTTCTCAGCAGCGACCGCGCGCGCGGGGCCGCCTACGCCCGGCGGCATGACATCGACACCTGCCACACCGAACTCGACGCGCTGGTGGGCGACGCCGGCCTCGATGCGGTCTACATCTCGACCACCAACGAGAAGCATCGGCCCCAGGCGCTCGCCGCGATCGCCGCCGGCAAGCACGTACTGTGCGAGAAACCGCTGGCGATGAGCGTCGCCGAGGCCCGGGAAATGGTCGCAGCGGCCGCCGCGCGAGGCCTGACCTTCGCGACCAACCATCATCTGCGCTGCGCCGGATCGCATATCGCGATTCGCGAGCTGATCTCCGCTGGACGAATTGGCGAAGTCCTCAGCCTGCGCGTTTTCCACGCGGTCGAGCTGCCCGAACATCTGCGCGGCTGGCGCATCGATAATGCCGCCGCCGGCGGCGGCGTGATCCCCGACATAACCGTGCACGACGCCGACACGGTGCGTTTTTATCTCGACGAAGATCCCCTCGAAGTCGTCGCCCGGGCCGGCGCCTCGGGCATGGGCGACGGGGTCGAGGACAGCGTCATGTCGGTCTGGTCGATGCCGTCCGGCGTCATGGTGCAGAGCCACGAAAGCTTTACCCATCCCTACGCCCACACCGGCATCGAGGTGCACGGCACGCGCGGCTCGATCGTCGCGCGCGACGTCATGACCCAGCGCCCGGTCGGCGAGGTCACGCTGACCGACGCCGACGGCGATCACGCGATCGATTTCTCGAAGCACAATCTCTACGAACACGGCGTCGCAGCGTTTGCCGCCGCGGTGGCCGGCGACGGCCGTCCCGCGGCCGACGGCGAGGACGGCGTCAAATCGCTCGCGGTCGCGCTCGCGGTGCGCGACGCCGCGGCCAGCGGCAGGGCGGTCACGGTCGATTACGGACGCGACGCGCGATGACGAAAGAGTATTGTCGACTTCGACGACGATGTGCGCCGGCGCCAACGGCCTGGCGGTCTTGCGCGCACAACGCAAAGCCGCGTTCCGGGGAAGCCGACGATGACAAACCATTTCGAGGTATAATTCGGTCAAGCAGTGCGATAAGCTCGACAACGGGTCCGAAATAGTCACAATAAACGCCTGCAGGACTCGGAAAAATCACAATTGCAAACAACCAGGAGGAGCCATTCCATGCGTAAATTGACACAAACCGTGACCGCGCTCGCGTTCGCAGCGTCGGCCGGCCTCGCGACCGCCGCGGACGTCGAAGTATTGCACTGGTGGACGTCGGGCGGCGAAGCCGCGGCGCTCAACGTGTTGAAAAAGGATCTCGAAGGCCAGAATATCGGCTGGAAAGACATGCCGGTCGCCGGTGGCGGCGGCACCCAGGCGATGACCGTGCTGCGCGCGCGCGTGACCTCGGGCAACCCGCCGACCGCGGTACAGATGCTCGGCTTCGACATCACCGACTGGGCCAAGGAAGACTCGCTCGCCAACCTCAACGCGCTCGCCAAGAAGGAAGGCTGGGACAGCGTCGTGCCCGAAGCGTTGCAATTCTTTTCCAAGCACAAGGGCCAGTGGGTCGCCTCGCCGGTCAACGTGCATTCGACCAACTGGGTCTGGGCCAACAAGTCGGTGCTCGACGGCCTCGGCATCAAGCCGCCGCAAACCTGGGACGAGCTGGTCGCGGCGATGAAGAAGGTCAAGGCGTCCGGCAAGGTCGCGGTCGCGCACGGCGGCCAGGCCTGGCAGGACGCGACGATCTTCGACGCGGTGGTCATGTCGACCGGCGGGCCGGCATTCTACAAGAAGGCCTTCATCGACCTCGATCCGAAAGCGCTCGGCTCGGACACGATGAAGCAGGCCTTCGACCGCATGTCGGTGATCCGCGGCTACGTCGACGACAACTTTTCGGGGCGCGACTGGAACCTCGCCACCGCGATGGTCATCAACGGCAACGCGGCGTTTCAGTTCATGGGCGACTGGGCCAAGGGCGAATTCCTCAACGCCGGCAAGAAGCCGGGGCGGGATTTCCTCTGCTTCCGCTTCCCCGGCACGCAGCGGCAGGTGACCTTCAACTCCGACCAGTTCGCGATGTTCGACCAGGGCGGCAAGGTCAGCCAGGAACAGGCCGCGCTCGCCAGCGCGATCATGTCGCCGACCTTCCAGTCGGCGTTCAACGTCGCCAAGGGCTCGGTGCCGGCGCGCGTCGACGTCTCCGATGCGGCCTTCGACGACTGCGGCAAGCAGGGCATGAAAGATCTCGCCGCGGCGGCAAAATCGGGCAACCTGTTCGGCTCGATGGCGCACGGCCATGCCAACCCGGCCTCGGTCAAGAACGCGATCTACGACGTGGTCACCGCGCACTTCAACGGTGAGTACGATTCCTCGACCGCAATCGAGGAGCTGGTCAGCGCGGTCGAGATCTCGCGATAAGCCTCATTCGCTAGAAACGGGAGGGCGCTTCGGCGCCCTCCCCCATCCGGAGATCGAGCCATGGCGAGCCATGCCCGCACGCACAAAGACTGGTTGCGCGAAGCCGTACCGAAGCTGGTCTTGAGTCCCAGCCTGGCGATGGTGCTGATCTTCGTCTACGGCTTCATCATATTCACGTTTTTCCTGTCGTTCACCGACAGCCGCATCCTGCCGAGCTACGGCTTCGTCGGCTGGCAGAACTACGCGCGGCTGTTTTCGCTGCGCGCCTGGGGCATCGCGATCGACAACCTGCTGCTCTTCGGCGCGCTCTATATCATTATTTGCTGCGCGCTCGGCCTCTTCCTCGCGATCCTGCTCGACCAGAAGATTCGCGCCGAGGGCTTCATCCGCACGATTTACCTCTACCCGATGGCGCTCAGTTTCATCGTCACCGGCACCGCGTGGAAATGGTTTCTCGATCCCGGTATCGGCCTGCAGGCGGTGGTCCAGGGCTGGGGTTTCGAGAGTTTCACCTTCGGCTGGATCAAGGACCGCGAAATGGCGATCTACACGATCGTCATCGCCGCGGTCTGGCAAACCTCGGGCTTCGTTATGGCGATGTTTCTCGCCGGGCTGCGCGGCATCGACAACGAGGTCCTGAAGGCCGCGCAGATCGACGGCGCGTCGACCTGGGCGCTGTACCGGCGTATCGTCATCCCGCAGCTGCGGCCGGCGTTCATGTCGGCTTTCGTCGTGCTCGCGCACATGGCGATCAAGTCCTACGATTTGGTCATCGCGTTGACCGGCGGCGGCCCCGGCACCGCCACCGAGCTGCCGGCGACCTTCATGTATTCCTACACTTTCACCCGCAACCAGATGGGCATCGGCGCGGCCTCGGCGACGATCATGCTGATGTCGATCGCGGCGATCATGGTGCCGTACATCTGGTCCGAACTCCGGGAGAAAAAGTGATGGCGAGCAACGCTTCGGCCAACGTGGTCCCGATCGGCGCGGGCGGGCGCTTTTTCATCTACCTGCTGCTCCTGCTGTTCTGCCTCTACTACCTGCTGCCGCTGTACGTGATGCTGGTCAACTCGCTCAAGCCGCTGGCCGAGATCCAGGCCGGTGGCATGATGGCGCTGCCCGGTGACTGGACGACCGCGCCCTGGGCGAGCGCCTGGTCGACCGCGCAGATCGGCGTCGAGGCGACGGGCTTGAAGCCCTATTTCCTCAACTCGATCCTGATGGTGGTGCCGGCGGTCGCGATCTCGACCGTGCTCGGCGCGCTCAACGGCTACGTGTTGACCAAGTGGCGCTTTCGCGGCGACACGATCATCTTCGGCCTGCTGCTGTTCGGCTGCTTCATCCCGTTCCAGATGGTGCTGATCCCGATGGCGCGGATGCTCGGCCTGATGCAGCTCGCCGGCACCGTACCCGGGCTGATTTTCGTTCACCTGGTCTACGGCATCGGTTTCTCGACGCTGTACTTCCGCAACTACTACGAGCAGTTTCCGACCGAACTGGTGCGCGCGGCGATGATCGACGGCGCCGGCTTCTTTACGATTTTCTACCGCATCCTGCTGCCTTCGTCGGGGCCGATCGCGGTGGTCTGCATCATCTGGCAGTTCACCAACATCTGGAACGACTTCTTGTTCGGCGCGAGTTTTTCCGACTTCGACAGCCAGCCGATGACGGTGGCGCTGAACAACCTGGTGCAATCCTCGACCGGCGTCAAGGAGTACAACGTCCACTTCGCCGGCGCGATCATGGCGGCGTTGCCGACGCTGCTCGTCTACATCGTCGCCGGCCGCTATTTCGTGCGCGGCCTGATGGCCGGCAGCGTCAAGGGGTAATAACGATGGGATTTCTCGACATCAACAAGGCAACCAAGTCCTACGGCAGCGTGAAGGTGCTGCACGAAACCGACATCTCGGTCGAAGAGGGCGAGTTTCTCGTGCTGGTCGGCCCGTCGGGTTGCGGCAAATCGACGCTGCTCAACATGATCGCCGGGCTCGAGGAGGTGACCACCGGCGACATCGCGATCAAGGGCCGCTCGATGACCGGCGTGCGCCCGGCCGAGCGCAACATCGCGATGGTGTTCCAGTCCTACGCGCTCTACCCGAACATGAACGTCGGCCAGAACATCGTCTTCGGCCTCGAGATGCACGGCGTGCCCAAGCCCGAGCGCGACAAGGCCATGGCCGAGGTCGCCGACCTGCTGCAGATCGAGCACCTGCTCGACCGCAAGCCGGGGCAACTGTCGGGCGGCCAGCGCCAGCGGGTCGCGATGGGCCGCGCGCTGGTGCGCAACCCCGACGTGTTCCTGTTCGACGAGCCCTTGTCGAATCTCGACGCCAAGCTGCGCGTCGACATGCGCACCGAAATCAAGAAGCTGCACCATAAGCTCGGCACCACCATCGTCTACGTGACCCACGACCAGATCGAGGCGCTGACGCTGTCGACGCGAATCGCGGTGATGTACAACGGCTACGTGCAGCAACTCGGCACGCCAAAGGAAATCTACGCTCGTCCGGCCAACCTCTTCGTCGCCGGGTTCATGGGCTCGCCGTCGATGAACCTGTTCCCGGCGAAGGTCGAGGCGACCAACGGCCAGGCCACGGCGCGGGTCGAACTCGGCGACGGTTCGATGGCGGCGCTGCCGCTGGTTACCGGCAGCGAGATCAAGGCCTACGCCGGCCGCGACATCGTCCTCGGCATTCGCCCCGAAGCGATAACCGACGTCGACGGCGCCGACCGCAACAGCAGCGCGATCCATCAGATCGACACGCGGGTCGAGGTCACCGAACCGGCGGGCTCCGACACCTTCGTCGTGACCCACCTCGGCGGCAAGGAAGTGATCGG
>JAHEKJ010000035.1 GCA_024638385.1 Gammaproteobacteria bacterium
TTGTCGGCGCTCTACCACCTGACGCTCGAGGGCTGGACCGACGTGATCCTGGTCGAGCGCGACGAGCTGACCTCGGGGACGACCTGGCATTCGGCGGCGCAATGTCCGAACCTGGCCTTCAACCAGTTGCTGCTCGGCTTGCGCAGCTACACGATCGAGCTTTACCGGGAACTCGCCGAGGATCCGGATTACCCGATCAATTACCATTACGCGGTCGGCGGCCTGCGCCTGATCACCGACCAGGATCAACTGCATGCCTGCCACCACATCATCTCGGTGGCGGACGGCATGGGAGTCAACCTGGAACTGTTGTCGCCGGATGCCGCGATCGAAAAAAATCCGCTGATCGATGGCCAAGACCTGCTCGGCGCCCTCTACGATCCGCTCGATGGCGATATCGACCCGGCGCAATTGTGCCAGGCGCTGGCGCGGCGTTCGCGCAGGGCCGGCGCCGAAATCCTGCGCCACAACCCGGTCGAGGCGCTGACCCAGCGGGCGGACAGCAGCTGGATCGTGCACACCCGCAATGGCGACATCCACTGCGAGCACATCGTCAATGCCGCCGGCTACCGCGCCAACGAAGTCGGGCGCATGCTGCAGCTCGAGTACCCGATCGTGTCGATGGAGCACATGTACTTTGTTACCGAGCCTGTCGATGCGCTCAGGCGACGCGATCGGCGCGTGGCCATGGTACGTTGCCCGCGCGACCGTTTTTACCTGCGCCAGGAAAAACAGGGCCTGCTGGTCGGGATCTATGAACAGGATTGCAAAACCTTCGGCCTGGACGGGATCGATCCCGATTTCGTCAACGCGCTGTGTCCGAACGACCTGGATCGCTGCCTGGGGGACCTGGCGCCGGTGTTCGCGCGGCTCCCCTGCCTCGACGAGGTCGGGATCAAGTCGATGGTGACCGGTCCGATTACCTATACCGCCGACGCCGGACCCCTGGTCGGGAAAACCCCGGGAATGCGCAATTGCTGGTCGATCAACGGCTTGCGCGTCGGTATCGGCGAGGGCGGCGGCTATGGCAAGATGCTCGCGCGCATGATGACCGGTGGCGTCACCGACTGGGATTGCTGGCAGCTCGATCCGCGCCGAATACCGGCAGGGACGACGCTCGAGTACACCGCGCTGAAGGCTATCGAGGATTACCGCCACGAGTTTCAGTGGCATTTGCCGCACGAGTGCAGACCCGCCGGGCGACCGCAACGCGTCACGGCACTCTATTCGTCACTGCAGGATGCAGGGGCCGTGTTTACCGTGGTCAATGGCTGGGAACGCGTCGCCTATTTCAAAATCGACCCGGGTTTCGTCGAAACGCATGGATACGAGTTGCCGAACTGGCATGAGCTGATCGGGTCCGAAGTCAAATCCCTCGCGGACGGTGTCGGAATCGCGGAAATTTCGGGATTCAACGTTTATCGCATTCGCGGTGGCGGGGCGGCGGAATGGCTCGATAGCCTCAGCTGTTCGCCGGTCCCGCCGGGGGCGGGCAAGATCGGGCTGTGTTATTTTCTCAACGAGCACGGCCGCGTCGAGTCCGAAGCGACGCTGGCAAGGCTCGAACAGGACTGCTTCTGGTATTGCTCCGCCGCGGCCGCCGAGCAGCACGACTGGGATCGGCTGCACGAGCGTCTTCCGCGCGGGAGCGATATCGAAATTTCGCGCCTGACCGGCAGTTACACGACCCTGGTGCTAGCCGGGCCGAATGCTCCGCGCGTGCTCGACGCCACCGGCGACAAAACCGACTGGCACCGCTTTCCGCCGATGGCGGTTACCACCGCGACGATCGCCGGTCACGAGGTCAGCGTCATGTCGGTCAGCTACTCGGGCGAATCGGCCTTCGAGCTCCACCTTCGCGATGAAAACCTGGTCGATGTCTACCAGGCCCTTTGCCAGGCCGGTCAGCCCTTTGGTATCGGTGGGTTCGGAGCCTACGCAATCGATTCGATGCGCCTCGAGTGCGGTTACGCGCACTGGAAGGCCGACCTTCTGGACGAATTCGACCCGTTCGAAGCCGGACTGTCGCGCCATGTCGCGCTGGACAAGAATTTCGTCGGCAAGGCCGCACTACTGCACCAGAACGAGGCCGGGCCGCGGCACCGGCGCATGCTGCTCGAAATCGACTGTGACCTTGCCACCGCGCAGGCGGGAGAATCGGTTTACCACGATGACCGGGTCATCGGCAGCATCACATCGGCCGCCTGGGGTTATCGAACGGATCGCAACCTGGCCATGGCTTATTTGTTACCGGATTATTGCCGGCCTGGCACAGAGCTCGGTGTCATGTTGCTGGGCGATACCCGGTCGGCGTCGGTGGCGGGTAGCCGTCTGTTTCCGGCCGGCGACGCGGCCGCGCGAAGCGCATGAGCCGAAGCGCAATGTTATTTTGGGCGGGCTGTACCAATTCAGCCCGGATTCAGTCGTTGATAATTAATATTATTAACATTAAAGTCTGTGGAATGCGTGTGGTTGTTTGTTCAAAATGCATGCAGTACACATAATTATTAAACACAAGTCGTAAACCGAGGAGATAGACAATGAGATTGAAACAAACGCTTGGCGGCGTGCTCGTCGCCACGAGTCTGGGCATGTCGGGCATCGCGTCCGCCGCCGATGTCGTCATCGGCGTGCCGAACTGGCCGTCGGTCGCCGCGACCGCGAACGTGCTCAAGGTATTGATCGAGGACAACCTGGGCCTCGACGTCGAACTGCAAAACGGCACCAACCCGATCGTATTCGAAGCGATGGATTCGGGCGCGATGCACGCGCACCCCGAGGTCTGGATGCCGAACCAGCAAAACCTGCACAACACCTTCGTCAAGACCAAGAAAACCGTCGCCATGAACCCCAACGGCGTACCGGCCTTCCAGGGCATGTGCGTACCCAAGAAGCTCGCCGACAAGCATGGCATCAGGTCGATCGACGACCTGACCAATCCCGATGTCGCCGCGCTGTTCGACAGCAACGGTGATGGCCGGGGCGAGATCTGGATCGGCGCGCCGGGCTGGGCCTCGACCAATATCGAAAAGATTCGCGCCAAGTCTTACGGCTATGACCAGACTTTCGAGCTGGCCGAAAGCGACGAGACGCTGGCTTACGCCAACCTCGACAACGCGATCAAGTCGGGCAAGCCGTGGGTCGGATTCTGCTACACGCCGCACTACGTATTCGTGCTGCACGACATGCAGGTGCTCGAAGAGCCGCCTTATGACGCGTCCAAGTGGAAGGTCGTACAACCCACCGACGATCCGGCCTGGCTCGCCAAGTCGAAAGCCGGCACCGCGTGGGATACCGCCTACCTGCACCTGCACTACTCGAAGGAGATCGAAAAGAAGCATCCCGAAGTCGCGAGGTTGTTCAAGAATATGAAACTGACCACCGACCAGGTATCGGAGATGACTTACGCGCTCGTGATCGACAAGAAAGATCCCGCGGCCTACGCGAAGGAATGGATTCAAAAGAACGAGGACGAAGCCCTGGGTTGGCTCACCAACTAGGACCCGTTCGCTAAAGAAGCAAGTAATAACATAGCCGCCGGCAAAGTACCGGCGGCTTTTTTTTCTTACCGGGGAGGAACGCCATCATGTCGGAAACGGTCGTAAAGGCCAGCAATGTCTGGAAAGTATTCGGCGAACAGGCCGACGCCGCGATCAAGGCGATCCGCGACGAGGGGATCGGCAAACCCGAGGTGCTCGCACGCTTCGGCTGCGTCGTCGGCGTGCAGGACGCCAGCTTCGAAGTCGCGCGCGGAGAAATCTTTTGCATCATGGGCCTGTCCGGTTCGGGCAAGTCCACGCTGGTGCGCCATGTCAATCGCCTGATCGAACCGACCTCCGGGTCGATCGAATTGCTCGGCAAGAATGTCTCGAGCCTGAACCAGTCGGAATTGCGCTCGATGCGCGCCAACCATATCGGCATGGTGTTCCAGCACATGGCGCTGTTGCCGCACCGCTCGGTGCGTGACAACGTCGCTTACCCGCTGGAGATTCGCGGCGTGCCGAAGTCGAAACGCTGGGCGGTTTCCGACCACGCGCTCGGGCTGGTCGACCTCGTCGGCTACGAAGACCGCTTGCCGCGCGAACTCTCGGGAGGCATGCAGCAGCGCGTCGGCATCGCGCGCGCGCTGGCCTCGGATCCCGAGGTGTTGTTGATGGACGAGCCGTTTTCCGCGCTCGATCCGCTGATTCGCATGCAACTGCAGGACCAGTTCAAGGCGCTGGTCGCGGAACTGCAGAAAACCACGCTGTTCATCACCCACGATCTCGACGAGGCGATCCGCATCGGCCATCGCATCGCGATCATGAAGGACGGCGTGATCGTGCAGATCGGCACGCCGGAAGAAATCGTCATGAACCCGGCCGACGACTACGTGCGCGAATTCGTGCAGGGCATATCCAAGCTCAAGCTGGTCAAGGCGCATTCGATTCTCGAGCCGCTGGACAGCTACGACGGCAGCCTCGACGGCGCGCCGCGCGCCGACGAGGGCGCCGATCTCGACCAGTTGATCGATCACGCGGTGGGCACCGACCTGCCGGTCGTGATCACCGCGAACGGCCAGGACATCGGCATCGTGACCAAGCCGCGGCTGTTGCGCGGTATCCAGGGGGGTAAAGAATAATGAGCGAAGATAAAGGCACCGCATCCGTCGTCGCCGCATCGGACATCGAGGTCGATCACGCCAGCCTCGACGCGTCGATCGCCGAGTTCGCCGGCAAAAACGGCGACTACTACGCCGAACAGTTCCACAAGATTCACGGCTCCACGAGCCTGTGGCCGAATACCTTCAACTGGGTCGCCGCGCTGCTCGGGCCGATCTGGTCCGCCGCGCGCGGGGCCTGGGGCATGTTCTGGGGCTTCCTGATCCTCGAAATGATCGCCTGGGTGCAAATCGGCCGCGGCTGGTGGGGCGACCCGGGTTCGAGCTTTTTCGAACGCGCGGAAAAGCAGCGCGAACGCGCCGCCGGATTTCTCGAGCGCGCCGAGTCCGCGCGCGCCGCCGGCGAGGATCCGACCCGTTTCGAAAAACTCGCCGAGAATATCGGCAACGCGGCGGAGAAGAGCGAGGCGCTCGGCCAGGCCGCGAGTTCGGAAGCGCTCGGCATCCTGATTGGCGGCCTGGTGTTGCTGGTCCTGTTCAAGGCCCTGCAGGGTCTTTACGCGAACTCGGTCTACGAAAAGCAGTTCAGCCGCTGGCGCATCGACCGCAAGGCGGTCGAAAGCGGGGTCAAACCCAGGAACATGATTCTCGGTGTCGCTCTGGTGGTGCTGGTCGCGCCGTTGACGGTTTACAAGTTCACCGTCGACAGCCCGCTCGAAGTGTTGAACGCCTTCCCCGAGCGAGCGGTGTCGTCGGTATTCATCGACTCGGAAAACGATACCCTGTTTACCGAGCTCGCCGGCTGGCTCGAGCTCAAGATCGACAACGCCGCGGTCGCCGGCGCCGGCGCCTTCGACGGCATTACCGCGAGCGTGCGCTGGGTGCTCGACGGCCTGAGCCTGGCCCTGATCGGCACGCCCTGGCCGGTGGTGATGCTCGTCATCTGCGTGGTCGCGTGGCGCGCGGCCGGGCCCCGGGTCGCCATTTTCACCGCCGCATCGCTGGCCTATATCGCGCTGCTCGGCTACTGGGAAATCGCGATGGAGACCGTTGCGCTGGTCGGCGCCGCGGTGTTCATCTGCGTGCTGTTCGGCATTCCGCTCGGTATCTGGTTTGGCAAGTCGCGGCGCGCCTACAACGCCGCCGAACCGGTGCTCGACCTGATGCAGACCCTGCCTGCCTTCGTCTACCTGATCCCGATCATCGCGTTCTTCGGTACCGGCAACCCGCCCGGTATCCTCGCGACGATCATCTTCGGCATGCCGCCGGTGATTCGCCTGACGTCGCTCGGTGTGCGCGGCGTGCCCGAGTCGATCAAGGAAGCCGCGGTCGCGTTCGGCGCGTCGAGGTTTCAGTTGCTCAAGGACGTCGAGGTGCCGCTGGCGCTGCCGTCGATCATGACCGGCGTCAACCAGACGATCCTGATGTGCCTGTCGATGGTCGTGATCATTTCGCTGATCGGCGGTGGCGGGCTCGGCAAGGTCATCCTCGAGGCGCTGCAGTACGCGGCCAAGGGGCCGGGACTGCTCGGCGGATTCGCGATTCTTTTCGTCGCGATGGTCATCGACCGCATCGTGCAGGGCGCGTTCCGCCGCGCCGACCAGAAGTAGGGCCGCCTCAGGCGAGGTCCCTGGCGAAGTAGACACGGTCGAAGCCGGCCTCGCTGCGGCGACCGGTCTCGCGGTATCCGAGCGCCGGGTAGAGCGCGAGGTTTTCGCTCATCATCGCGTTGGTGTAAAGCTCGATGCGGCGATAACCCAGCTCGCGCGCGCGTCGCTCGGCAAACGCGATAAGCTCGCGGCCGAAACCGCGTCCCTGGCTTAGCGGATCGACCGCGACGTTTTCGAGATGAACGTGGTCGGCGCGCGGGTAGAACACGATATAACCGCATATCCGGCCGGACCCCCCGTTCCCGGCGACATACAGGTGGCCGTCGGCCAGCGCGCCGGCGAAGTCGGCCACCATCGGTGCCGGTTCGCGGCCGATCCGCGCGACGTACTTGCCGTAGGCGGCGACGGCGCAATCTTTCACCGCGTCCAGATCGGACTCCCGCGCCAGCCTGATCACGCCTGGCTCCATCGGCTCAGGGTTTCGACAGCAAGCCGCCGTCGACGAGCAGCTCGGTGCCGGTGATGTAGGCGGCCCGGTCGGACAGCAGGAACAGGCAGGCGTTCGCCATGTCCTCGACCGTGGCGACCCGCCCCAGCGGTATCGCCCGCGCGGTGGCGTCGCGGGAATCGGGGTCGGCGCGCCAGCGATCCTGCATCGGCGATTCGGTCGGCCCGGGCAGGATCACGTTGGAGCGGATGCGGTCGCCGGCGAGCTGAATCGCGAGCGACTTCGACAGCGCGATCACGCCGGCCTTGGCCGCCTGGTAGGCGTCCTGCGGCGCCGGGTCGCCGCGCAGGCACTGGGTCGACGAAAAATGCACCATCGCGCCGCCGCCGCGCGCCCGCATGCTCGGCACCGCGTGGCGCGCGGTGTGCACGATGCTCTTCAGGTTGATCGCGAGCACCTGGTCCCAGACTTCGAGGTCGACGTCGAGCGCCGAACGGTCGCGATCGAACCACAGCGCGCCGGCGACGTTGGCGAGGCAATCGATACCGCCGAATTCATCGATCGCGCGCGCGCAGGCGGCGGCGACCGCGGCCTCGTCGGTCAGGTCGCCGCGGACGTAGATCGATTGTCCCGGCTTGCCCGGTACGGCATCCGGCGGCGGCTTGATGTCGAACATCAGCACCCGGGCGCCCTGCGCCAGCAGGTCGCAGGCGACGCGGTAACCCATGCCGCCGCCGGCGCCGGTGACGAAAGCGATCTTGTCGGTAAATTCGGGCATCGGTCGGTTCGTCGGACGGAGTCGGCGTTACCCTAGCACGACGACGGCGGAAATTCCTCAATCATCGGGGTCGCATTGCTGCGAAATTATTGTCATACAAAAACAATAAATTTATGCATTAGTAAGCTTTATACCGTTGCTTCAGGCCTTTATTTGTATACAATAACGCGAATCCTGGGCGATCGCGCCCGAGCAGCCACGGGGGATACCGATGCGAAAAATGTCCGGCGGCCAGGCCGCGGTCGCGGCCTTGCAAGTGGAAGACGTCGGCCACGTCTTCGGCCTGATCGGTTCGGCGACGATGGAGATATTCGACGCCCTCTACGATGCGTCCGATATCGAGTTCATCGGCGTGCATGACGAGCGCACCGGCACCCACATGGCCGACGGCTACGCGCGCGCGTCGGGCCGCGCCGGCGTGATCCTCGCCGGGCAGAACGGCCCCGGCGCGACCAATCTCGTCACCGGCCTGGCGCAGGCCAGGGCCGCGTTTTCGCCGGTCGTGTCGATCGCCGGCATGTTGTCGACCGAGCACGTCTACCGCGACGCGTTCCAGGAAGTCGACCAGCAAGCGCTGTTCGGGCCGGTCACCAAGAAGACCTGGACCGTCACCCGGACCGATCGCGTGCCGGAGATGTTCCGCGAGGCGTTTCGCACCGCGCTCGCGCCGCGACGTGGCCCGGTACAGCTCAACCTGCCGCGCGACGTGCTGTCCGAAGTGCGCGAGTTCGACGAATTGCAGCGGCCCGCGCAGTACCGAAATTACGCCGCGTCGCCTGCTCCGGACGCGGCCATCGAGGAAGCGGCGAAACTGTTGCGGGGTGCGCAACGCCCGGTGATCGTCGCCGGCGGCGGCATCAAGAACAGTGGCGGTCACGAGGACGCGCTCGCGCTCGCCGAAGCGTTGAACGCGCCGGTCGTGCTGGCGCCCGGCCACGGCGACGCGATTCCGCATGGCCACCGGTTGAACGCGGGGCAGATGGGTCCGCGCGGCAACGTCGTCGCGTCGCGCCTGGCGAAGGAAGCCGACGTGATCCTCGCGCTAGGCACCCGGCTCGGCTTCAACTCGACGTTCTATTCCTACGACAATATCAATCGCGACGCCGACATCATCCAGGTCGAACTCGAGCCGACCGCGATCGGCCGCTACTTCCCGGTGCGGCTCGGCATCTGGGCCGACGCGCGCGCGGCCGCGCGGCTGCTCGTCGAGGCGCTCGCAAAGCTCGACGCGAATGCCGCGGTCGAGGCCTGGACGCGCGCTTACGTCGACGAGCGCGAGTCTTATCTCGCGCGGCGCGATGCCGAGGCCGACACGCGCGCGCAACCGATCCAGCCGTCGGGCCTGTATCGCGAATTGCGCGCCGTAATGCCGCGTGACGCGATGATCACGATGGATGCCGGCACCCTGTGCCTGCAGGCGACCGACGCGCTCGAGTACCATCAGCCGCCAGGCCTGTTCACGCCGCTCGACTTCGGCCTGGTCGGCTTCTCGTTCGCCTGCGGCCTCGGCGTCAAGCTGGCCTGCCCGGAGCGGCCGGTCGTCAGCCTGATGGGCGACGGCGGTTTCGGAATGACGCTCTCCGAATTGAGCACCGCGGTCGACCACGGCATCGATACGGTCACGCTGGTCATGAACAACCAGTGCTGGGGCGCGGAGAAGGCTTACCAACGAGATTTTTTCGGTGAGCGCTACATCGGCGCCAACGTCAGCAGCCCGCCGTTCGACAAGGTCGCCGAGCTTTACGGCGCCGCCGGTTACCGCGTCGAGCGGCTCGGCGAGGTCGGCGACGCAGTCCGCGCCGCGCTCGACTGCGGCAAGCCGGCGGTGATCGACATCCAGGTCGACCCGGCGGCATTGTACAGTTTTCGCCGCGATTCGTTCAGGCATCGCGGAGGCTGACGCGATGACCGCAATCAGGAACTATCGGATGCTGATCGACGGCGACTGGGTCGACGCGGCCGACGGCGGTACCTTCGGCAGCATCGACCCGGTCAGCGGCGAGGTCTGGTGCCGCGCGCCCGAGGCCACCGCCGCCGACGTCGACCGCGCGGTGCGCGCCGCCGACCGCGCCGGCAACCACGGGGCCTGGGCACGGATGACGCCGACCGAGCGCGGCCACTGCCTGCGCCGGCTGGCCGACCTGCTGGCCGACAAATCGGAGGAACTCGGCGCGATCGAGGCGAAGGACACCGGCAAGCTCTACCGCGAGACGCGCTGGCAGGCGCGCTATGTCGCCGAGTTCTTTCACTTCTACGCCGGTTGCGCCGACAAGATTCACGGCGACACGCTGCCGATCGACAAGCCCGACCTGTTCGTGTTCACGCGGCGCGAGCCGCTCGGCGTCGTCGCCGCGGTGGTGCCGTGGAATTCGCAGCTGTTCCTGTCGGCGGTCAAGATCGGCCCGGCGCTCGCGGCCGGCAACACGATCGTGCTGAAGGCGTCGGAGTACGCCTCGGCGGCGATGCTCGAGTTCGGTCGCCTGGTCGAACAGGCCGGGATTCCGCCGGGCGTCGTCAATATCGTCACCGGCCACGGCGAGCCGTGCGGCAAGCACCTGACCTCGCACCCGCTGGTCGCGCGCATCGCATTCACCGGCGGTCCGGCCGCGGCGCGGCATATCCTGCACAACTCGGCGGAGAATTTCGCCGAGGTTTCGCTCGAGCTCGGCGGCAAGTCGCCGGTGATCGTGTTCGACGACGTCGACCTCGACAGTGCGGTCAACGGCGCGACCGGCGCGATTTTCGGCGCCGCCGGGCAGAGTTGCGTCGCCGGCTCGCGGCTTTATCTGCACGAGAGCATCGCCGACGCGTTTCTCGAGCGAATGGTCGCGCAGGCGCGCGCGATCCGTCTCGGCGACCCGCTCGACGACGCCACCGAAATGGGTCCGCTGTGCACGGCGGCCCAGCTCGCGCATATCGAAGGCCAGGTCGCACTGGCCGCGGAAGAGGGCGGCACGATCTTGTGCGGTGGGCGGCAACCCGATCGCGGCGGATTATTTTACGAGCCGACGATCATCGATTGCCCGCGCCAGGACCTCGCGATCGTCGACACCGAGCTGTTCGGCCCGGTTTTGAGCGTGCTGCGCTTCGCCGACGAGGACGAGGCCATTCGGCTCGCCAACGACACGCGCCACGGTCTCGCCGCCGGCATCTTTACCCGCGACGGCGCGCGCTCGCTGCGCGTCGCGGCGAAGGTCAGGGCCGGTATCGTCTGGGTCAACACCTACCGCGCGGTGTCGCCGATCGCCGAGTTCGGCGGGATCAGGCACTCGGGCTACGGCCGCGAGAGCGGCTTGCAGGCGGTCTACGACTACACCCGCCCGAAGACGGTCTGGATGAACACGTCGAGCGAACCGCTGCCGAGCCAGTTCGTCGCGCGCTAGGTATTTGTGGCGGGCGAAACATGCAGACAAACGGCGGATTTCGAGTTTAAGATGACGGGCCGGGCAGGCCCGCGGATCACAGCATCGATAGAGAGGTAGACGACATGAGGTTTCAGTTGGCAATCAATCTCGAGCGCATGGACGACGACACCGACATGCGCGACGTTGCCCGGCATACCCTGGAAATGGTGCAGCTGGCCGACGAGGCCGGCTTCGACATCGCCTGGGCCGCCGAGCATCACGCGCTCGAAATGACGATCGCGCCGAATCCGTTCCAGATCCTGACCTGGTGGGCGATGCATACCGAGCGGATTCGCCTCGGCACCGCGGTCGCGGTCGCCGCCTACTGGCACCCGGTCAATCTCGCCGGCGAGGCGGCGATGACCGATCTGCTGTCGGGCGGCCGGCTCGAGTTCGGCATCGGTTCGGGCGCCTACCAGCGCGAGTTCGATCGCATGCACCCGGGCCTGAAGCAGTCGGACGCCTACCGCCACATGCATGAAATGCTGCCCGCGTTGAAGGCGTTGTGGGCCGGCGACTACGAGCACCATGGCGAATTCTGGTCGTTCCCGACCGCAACCTCGGTGCCGAAACCGTTGCAAAAGCCGCACCCACCGATCTGGGTCGCGGCGCGCGCGCCGATCACGTTCGACTACGCGGTCGCCAACGGCTGCAACATCATGTCGTGGCCGCTGACCCGGCCGTTTTCCGAGGCCGAAGATTACAAGGGTCGGCTCGACGAGGCGCTCGCCGCGCATCGGGACGCGGCGCGTCCGACCTGGGCGGTCATGCGCCATACCGCGCTCTACACCGACGCCGCCGGGCGCGATGCGGCGATCCGCGCGATCCAGTCCGTGCTCGGCCAGTTCGAAAACCTGTTCCGCAACCTCGGCGACGTGCACAACGGTTTTCCGAAACGCATCCCGCTAGAGGAACTCGCCGACCGCGAGCAATACAACCCGGAGATGCTCGAGCAAAACCTGATGTTCGGCTCGCCCGACGTGGTGATCGACAAGCTCAAGCAATACGAGGCGCTCGGCGTCGACGATTTCATCTACTACGCGAGCATGGGGCTCGGGCAAAAGGAGCAGAAACGCTCGCTCGAGCTGTTCTGCAAGGAAGTGATGCCGGCCTTCGCCTGACGGCGAAGACCGGCGATTCGATTACTGCGGCATGCCGGCGAACTGCGGGATCGCGATCGCCGCGACGATGCCGAGCACGAACAGCACCGGCAGGCTCCAGCCGAGGATCAGCACGCCGACCGAATTGGCCGCGGGCTCGGGGCCGAAGTTGTTGCTGCCCTGCGTGCCGGGGAAGAAAATCAGGTAGATCGCCATCAGCAGGTTGACGACCGGCACGAGGAACAGCAGGAACCACCAGCCGCTGCGGTTCAGGTCGTTCAGGCGCCGCTTGGCGAACATGACCGAGAACACGATCGTCGCGATGTAGAATATCCCGATGAACACCAGGCCGATCATCGACATGCCTTCGGGGCCGCCGCCGCCGACCATCGCCATCGACGCGCCGAGCATCGGCATGACGACCATCATCGCGATCATCATGACGAGGCTGACGCCGATGCTGTAGGCGAGGTAACGCATCCGCCCGATTCGACCCTGGAACGAGATGATGCTCGGCGAATAAGTGTCGTCGTGACCGATTTCCAGCGCCGCGCCCGGGGCGCTGTAAGGATTCGCATCGCTCATGGAATTCCCCTGTAGGTTTGATTTCCGATAACCTAATATAGGCAAAGAATCGATGAATCGCAGAAAAATCTGAAGGCTGGGATGGCAACGACGAACGACAGTCCGAACCAGGATCCGGGCTTCGAAGCCTGGCTATCCGCGCTGCGCGGGCGTGACTACGATCGCGGCGTATCGCTGCCCGGCGCGTTCTATACCGACGCGAACTGGATGCGGCGCGAACGCGACGCGCTGTTTCTCGCCGACTGGGTTTGCGTCGGGCGGATCGACGAGGTCGCCAGCCCGGGTGATTTTTTTACCTTCGACCACGTCGGCGAACCGCTGCTCGTCGTGCACGGCCGTGACGGCGTGATTCGCGCGCTGGCCAACGTCTGCCGTCATCGCGGCACCGTGATTGCCGACGGCAGCGGCAACGCGCGCAAGTTCCTGTGCCCTTACCATCACTGGGCCTACGACACGACCGGGCAATTGCTCAATGCGCCGCATCTCGACGCGCACGAGACCTTCGATCGCGCGGGCTGCCGCCTGCCGGAGATCAGGCTCGAGACCTGGCTGGGATTCCTGTTCGTCTGTTTTTCCGACACGGCGCCCGAGCTTGCCGAAGCGCTCGCGCCGCTCGAGGACGTGATTGCGAACTACCACCTCGAGCAAATGTCGCTGCGCTATCTCGCCGACGCGACCTGGCAAACCAACTGGAAGTGCCTGCTGGAAAACTTCATGGAGGGCTATCATTTGACGCCGCTGCATCGCGACACGCTGCACAAGGTCAATCCGAGCCGCCTGTGCCGCCACCTGTCGCCCGGCGAACTGCATTTCGGTTACTCGGTCGGCTTTGCCGAGCGCGTCGGCGACGCGCGTATCGGTCACCCGGACCTGTCGGATGCAGAACTCGACACCTGCGTCATGTTCGCGGTGCCGCCGGGTCTTTGTGTCGGCGTCGGCAGCGACTACAGCTCGTTTCTGTGCCTGCGGCCGCACGAACCCGGCTCCGTTCGGGTCAAGATGGGGCTGATATTCCACGGCGACGACTGGCGCGATGCCGAGATCGAGCGCGCGATCGGGTTGTTCGAGCAAACGATGGACGAGGACAAGCAGGTGCTCGTGCGCGTACAGCAGGGTCTCGGTTCGCGCTTCCATGCGCCGGGGCCGTTGGCAGGGCGCGACCTCGAGGGTACCATCTGGGACTTCTACCAGTACCTCGGCCGCCGCCTCGGCGGCGTCACCCGTGATTCCACCCCGGAGGATTTGTCATGAGCAGACCGGAAACCCGACTGAACGCGGCTGCCTGTAGCGAGGCTGAATGGGAGCAAAGGGTCCAGCTCGCGGCCTGTTACCGCGCGTTCGTGCACTACGGCTGGACCGATTCGATCTTCACGCACCTGAGCGCGCGCGTGCCGGGCGAACCCGGGCACTACCTGATCAATCCCTACGGTTTGCTGTTTCACGAAATCAGCGCGAGCAACCTGATCAAGGTCGACTTCGACGGCGAGGTCGTCGCCGGCGCCTATCCCTGCAACGAGGCCGGCCACGCGATCCATACCGCGATCCTGCGCGCGCGCCCGGACGTCAACGTCGTCCTGCACAGCCACACGCGCGCCGGCATGGCGGTATCCTGCATGCGCTGCGGCCTGCTGCCGTTGACCCAGCAATCCAACGAGCTGCGCGATCTGCTGTGCTATCACCCTTACGGCGTCGCCACCGGCAACGACGACGAATGCACGCGGCTCGGCCGCGATATCGCCGACAAGCGCATCATGATCATGCACAACCACGGCTTGCTGACGGTCGGCTTCGACGTCGCCGAAGCCTTCTACTTCATGTACGAGACCGAGAACGCGTGCAAGGTCCAGGTCGACGTGCTCGCCGCGGGCAAGGATTACGTCGTGCCCGAGCCGGAAGTACTCGACGAGCTCGCGCGCTACGGCAACGAGCGCGCCGGCGGCGGCGACGCGGACGTCGCGAGAGTCTGGGACGCGGTGCTGCGGCTGCTTGATCGGCAGGACCCGTCGTTCCGCGACTAGGCGGTCCGACTTCGGCGCATCATGGCCAGGGTCATCGAATCCAATACGCAAACCGAACGCGACTGGCGGCGGCTGATGCCGCTCGCCGAACTCGGCGCCGACGGCGTGCGCATGCGGCGAATCGACGGCCGGCAAATCGTCGTCTGGCAGACTCCGCGGGGGTTGCGCGCCTGCGACAATCGCTGCCCGCACGAGGGCTACCCGTTGTCCGAGGGCAGCCTGTCGGCCGATTGCGTGCTCACCTGCAACTGGCACAACTGGAAGTTCGATCTCGATAGCGGCGACAATCTCTACGGCGGCGATCGCCTGCGCACCTACCCGCTGGAGGTTCGTGACGGCGAGATCTGGATCGACCTGGCCGAGCCGCCGTTCGCCGAACGCTACCTCGAGCTGGTCGCTAATCTGCATGCCGCGTTCGACGACTACAGCTACGATCGCATCGCGCGCGAGATCGCGCGCCTGACAAAACTGGGAGCCGATCCGCTGGACGCGCCGCGGTTCGCGATCGAATGGTCGTGGCAACGCCTCGAGTTCGGCTGGACGCACGCCTACGCCGGCATGGCCGACTGGCTGGCGCTGCGCGCCGAGCACGCCGGCAACGCCGAGCTCGAGCTCGTCTGCCTGCTCGAGGCGGTCGCGCACGTCGCCTACGATGCGCGCCGCGAGCCCGAGTACCCCTACGCCGACGGCGCCGACGCCTTCGACGCCGATGCTTTCGTTGCCGCGATCGAGGCCGAGGACGAGGCCGCGGCGATCCGAATGCTGCGCGGCAGCATTCGCGACGGACTCGGATTCGACGACCTCGAGTACGCACTGTCGCGCGCGGCGCTCGCCCACTACAACGATTTCGGCCACGCGCTGATCTACGTGGCCAAGGCCGGCGAACTGATCGCGCGGCTCGGCGACGCGGTGCTCGAACCGCTGGTGCTGTCGCTCGCGCGCGAATTCGTCTACGCGTCGCGCGAGGACAAGATTCCCGAGTTTCGCGGCTACGCGCGCGAACTGGGCAACTGGGGGCGCGGCGAAACCGAGCCGGTGGCCGGGCTCTGGTGGCGCCAGGGCATCGACGCATCGCTCGGCGCCGCGGTCGCGTGCAGCGCGCGGCCGCCCGAAGACATTCACCGCGCGCTGCTGCTGGCCAACGCGATCAACTTGCTGCATTTCGATGCCGCGCGGCAGGACGAGATCAACGTGTCGGTGTCGGGCAACGTCGGCTGGCTCGACTTCACCCACGGCATTACCTTTGCCAACGCGGTGCGGCGCCAGTGCAACAGGTTTCCGGACCTGTGGCCGCAGGGATTGTTGCAGATGGCCTGCTTCAACGGTCGCAACGCCGGGTTCACGCTGCGCGACGCGAGCCGGACACCGTCCACCGACGACCTCGACGCGCGCATCGCGGCGCTGATCGAGCGGGTGCTCGACCACGGCCAGGGCGAGCATATCGTCTCCGTACACCTGCTGAAGACGCTGCTGGCCGCGCGCGACGAAATGGCGCAGCTCGACGCCGACGACGGCGCCATCGTGCTCGCCGCGGTCGAGCGATTCTTCGCGTCGCCGCTGAAGCGGCGCCACGCGCGGCGCACCGCGCACCAGTCGTTGCAATTCGTCGCGCGCGATTGACCCGGCGCGTGCCCCGATCCACGCCGGCGGGTGACGGCACCTGCGCAAAATTGTAAGATCGAATACCCGCAAAAGCCTTCGTGAGGACAAACATGAACGCCAGGCCATGGGCGGTCTGCGCAATCCTGGCGCTGCTGTCGGCGACCGCGCCGGGCGTCGCGCCCGCCGACCAGACCGATGCGCGGCTCGACGCCTTGTTTGAGACGCTGCGCAGCAGCGAGGACGCACGGGTGCTGCTCGAAACCGAGGCCGAAATCTGGGAAATCTGGTACGACAGCGGCGAACCCGCGGTCGACACGATGATGCAGGCCGCCGCCGGCGAGGTGCGCGGCGGCGACCTCGCCGCGGCGGAATCGATCTATACCGAGATCATCGAAAGACTGCCCGAATTTTCGGAGGGCTGGAACCGGCGCGCGACGGTGCGCTACTACCAGGGCGATTACGACGGCTCGCTGGAAGACATCGAGCAGACGCTGCGCCTCGAACCGCGACACTTCGGCGCGATCTGGGGGCTGGGGATGATTCTCGGCTTGCAGCGCGACTTCGAGCGCGCGATCCTGGCCTTCGAGCGCCTGCTCGAAATCAAGCCGAACGCGCAGGATGCGCGCCCGCGCATCGAGTTACTGAAGCAGGAGCTCGCGAAGCAGTCGGTCTAGAGGTGCGACTTGTCGAGCAGGGCGGCGCCCTGCTCGTCGATGATTTGCCGGGCCTTGGCGAGGGAATGATCGATCGCGGCCTGCTGGTCGCCGTGCTGGTCGGCGCGAATGAAGCGTACCCGCCGAACCTCGCCGTTGCGCTCGCCGCTGATGTATCCGGCCGTGCGGTACTTGCCGTCCTCGTAGATCGGCTCCGCCTCGATTTGCAGGTTCTTATAGGATTCCGGTTCGGCTGCAACCGGCTGATCGGCGCCGGTGCCGGTGAAGATCGACTTGAACAGTTTGCCGAGTGACATGACCTGACTCCGGTCGGCGTTGAGGCGGTCAGCATAGCAGATCGCAAGCCGTGCCGGTATTGCGTCCGGCGCCGCGGCGGCCGTCGCCTGCTGCCTGATATCCGATGCGAATGTGATGAAGCGCGGGCTTTTCGACTATGATCCTGCACTATGCCGATCAAAGTCATTCTCGCCGACGATCACCCCGGCCTGCGCGCCGGATTTTGCGGAATCTTGCAGGGCGCGGACGATATCGACGTCATCGCCGAGACCGGCGACGGTCGCGAGACGGTCGCGCGCGCCGGCGAACTCGAACCCGACGTCGTCGTCATGGACGTCGCGATGCCGGGTATCAACGGCGTCGAGGCGACGCGTGCCATCAGTGAAACCGCGCCGGCGGTGCGGGTTCTTGCGCTGTCCGGGCACAACGACGGGTTCTTCGTCAAGGGCATGCTCGAAGCGGGTGCGCGCGGCTACCTGCTCAAGGACGTCGCGATCGACGAACTCGTGGACGCGGTCCGAACGCTGGCCGACGGGCGGATTTACGTCAGCCCGTCGGTGACCGATACGCTGACCTACAGTTTCCTGAGCACCATGTCGGAACTGAATTCCAGTCGCGATAAACAGCAGCAATTACTCGAGGAGATCCAGTTGAAGAACCGCGAGCTCGAACGCCAGAATGCCGAGCTCGAGCGATTTACCTACTCGGTCTCGCACGACCTGAAGACGCCGCTGGTGACGATCAAGGGGTTCATCGGCCTGCTGCAGCGGGATCTCGACGCCGACGATCGCAGCGCGGTCGCCGCCGATATCGACAAGATCGCGCGCGCCACCGACAATCTCGCCCGTCAGCTCGACGAGTTGCTCGAGTTGTCGCGGGTCGGGCGCCTCGTGCGCCCGCCGGTCGAAATAGATCTCCGCGAGATGCTGGCCGAGGTCGTCGCGATGTTAGAGGACCCGATTGCCGCCAGCGGCACCCGGGTGGTCATTGCCGACGACATGCCTGCCGCGCGCGGCGACGCCGGGCGGGTGTTCGAAGTGTTTCAGAATCTGATCAGCAACGCGATCAAGTTCAGGGACGGCGAATCCCGGCCCCGGGTCGAAATCGGCGCCGAGCTCGCGGACGGACGGGTCACGTGCTTCGTGCGCGACAACGGCATCGGCATCGAGAGCGAGTACCACGAGCGAATATTCAACCTGTTCGAACGGCTCGATCCGCATGTCGAGGGCACCGGCATCGGCCTGGCGCTGGCCAAGCGCATCGTCGAGTTTCACGAGGGCCGGATCTGGGCTGAATCCGACGGCGTCGGCAAGGGCACGACCTTCTGGTTCACGCTGCCGTCCGGGCAGGCCTAGTCCGAATATTGCACCCGTATTTCGAGCGATAACGCCGGAACAGGTTCCTAGCCGGTTACAGGCTTTGCTTAGGCTGTAGAATCCTGAACCCTCGCTTTATCAGGTAAATTCATACTGCCGCGAAAAGGCTCGGGACCGACTGGCGCAATACTCGGGCTAGACCGCGCGCACGCCGTTGCCGGATTCGAATCCGAAATTTTTCAGGCGATGGACCGCGGTGTCGATGCGGCCGTCGGCATGCAGCGCGAGACTGCGATAACCCGGCGCCGCGGTATCCGCCGCGAAGTCTTCGCTGCCGGGCTTGAACTGGACGCAGGTCGACGGTGTCGACATCCATTCGATGTCGTCGAGCCGATGATGCGCCTCCTGGTGTACGTGGCCCCAGACGACACCGCGCACGTTGGCGTGCGCCCTGATCCGCGCGCCCAGTTCGGCCTGGCCGCGCAAGCCCTTGCGGTCGATCCAGCGGCTGCCGGTATCGATGGCCTGGTGATGCAGGCAGACGAGGACGTGCCGCTCGGGATGCTCGCCGACCGCGGCATCGAGAAATTCGAGCTCGGCGGCGGAAACCTCGCCATGAACCTCGTCCGGCAGGGTCGAGTCGAGCATGACGATCTGCCAGCCGGAGCTCAACACGCGCCGGGCCGGATTGATTCGATCGCCACGAAAATGCCGTGCCATCGTCGGCGGGTCGTCATGGTTGCCCGCCAGCGCGAAGACCGGTGTGCCGAGCGCATCGAGTTGTTGCGCGAGAAACTCGTAGGAGGCCGGCGAGCCGTCCTGCGACAGGTCGCCGGTCGCGAGCAGGGCATCGCGAGCGGGTTGCTCGCGCTCGATCGCGGCGCAGACCGCGCGCAGCGAATCGCGCGTATCCATACCGAGCAGGCGCGATTCCGCGTCGGCGAAGATATGGCAGTCGGTCAGCTGCACCAGCCGCAGAATGCCATCCCGGGCCGCTTCGAGATGAAAGCTTGTCGTGTCGTTCATGCTCCAGTCGCGAAACCTGCTCGTGTCTTCCGCGCCCGCGTTGTGTTATCCCCGCGATCGAGAAATAATGAGGTTCTTATCAACCGCGGGCTGCAACCGACCATAGCAACATTACTCGAGGTCGCCAAACCGCGGACGGGCCGAAAACCGTCGATCCATAGTTTGAGTTTATGAGTGTCAAGGTCATATTTGCCGACGATCACGCCATGCTGCGAGCCGGGCTCAGGAGCCTGCTGCAATCGGAGGCCGGGTTCGAGGTCGTCGGCGAAACCGGCAATGGTCGCGACACCGTGGCGCTGGCGCGCGCACTCGAGCCCGATGTCGTTATCATGGATGTGGCGATGCCGGACATGAACGGTATCGACGCGACGCGCAAGATCGTGCGCATGCTGCCCGACGTTCGCGTGCTCGCCCTGTCGAGCCACGGCGACGGCAGTTTCGTCAAGGGCATGCTCGAGGCCGGAGCGCGCGGCTACCTGGTCAAGGAGGCCGCCGTCGACGAATTGAAATCGGCGCTCGAGACAATCATGCGCGGACGAATCTACGTCAGTCCGCGGGTCGGCGACGGGTTCGCCGGCGACGACCTGCTGCAAGACGAGAGTCGTGCCCGGCGGGTACTCAGTTCGCGCGAGCGCGAAGTATTGCAGCTGGTCGCAGAGGGCAAATCCAGCGCCGAGATCGCGGCCGTATTGCACCTGAGCCGGCGCACGGTCGAGACCCATCGCCGCCGAATCATGAACAAGCTCGATATTCGCAGCGTCGCCGGCCTGACCAAGTACGCAATCCGCGAGGGCATCACGTTGCTCGGTGAGTGACCGGTTACGCCGCCGGAATCTCGACCCGTCCCCGCAGTTGCGGTCAGGAAACTCGCGACGGCCTCGATCGCCGATAGTTAATTTCAATCGCCTGGCGGGTCGCCGGCGACGAAATTTTGGCGACTCCGGCGCGCGAAACTACGCGCCTTCGCGGTCGACCGCGAAGGCGCCGGATCGCGACGTCGTTTACGTATTTTTACGGATGTCCCAAAACGGGTAAACGGGCCTACACTCGAGATTAAGGATAATAATCGAACACCGGAACTCCCGGTGCGAGCAACCATGTCGCCGAAGCCGTTTTCCATCATGCTGGTCGATGATCAGGTGCCGATTCTCGAGAGCTTGCAACAGCTCGTCGAGAATACCGGCATCGCGCGCGTGATCGCGACCGAAACCGACGGCGAAAGCGCGGTCTCGACCGCGCTGCGCGAAAGACCGGACCTGATTCTGCTCGATGTTTCGCTCGGCCGGCAGTCGGGTATCGACGTCGCCCGGCGCATGCTGGACGAATGGCAGGATGCGCGCGTGCTGGCGGTTTCCGCGCACGCCGAACCGATCTACGTGCGCGGCATGCTGGGCGTCGGCGCCAGCGGCTACATGTTGAAAGACAACGGCCCGAGCGAAATCGCAAGCGCGATCAGTACGATCATGGACGGCGGGAACTGGCTCGGCGCCGGATTACCGCCCGAAATCGTCTAGCCCGTTTTGCCGCCGGTGCGGATGGCGGTCGCCCGATAAAGTCTCCCATTATTCCGATTAGCTGATATCCTCAGAGTCTGAACCCGTCAATCCGACCCCAGCCAAACCTGTTCATGGATAACGAAGAGCTGCAACGGCTCGTGATGCAATCTCTCGGCGGCTGCAGCTGGGAGTACGATCCCGTCGACGATTCGATTACCTACAGCGCCGAATTCCTGGCCTTGCTCGGGTATCGACCCGGCGAACTCCGCATCGACTCGAACTGGGTGGCGGACAATATCCATCCGAAGGATTTGCCGTTGTGGCACGATTCGCTGATCCGCAACCTGCGCGGCGAAAGCCGGTTCTTCGACTGCGAGTTGCGCTTTCGTCACCGCGACGATCACTACGTCTGGATCCAGACGCGGGGCATCGTCACCGAGCGCGACGCCGGCGGGCGCGCGCTGCGCGTCGTCGGCCTCGTCTTCGACATCAGCGAACGCAAGGCGGCCAAGGAGAGCGAATCGCGCTATCGGCTGTTTCTCGACAACATTCCGGACGCCCTGTCGCTGAAAGACCGGGCCGGGCGCTATATCTACATCAACCGCCAGTTCGAGGCCTGGATCGGCAGGCCGTCATACCAGATCTACGGCCAGACCGCCGACGATATCTTCAGCAGCAGCCCGGCCGAGCTCGAGGCCATGAAGGCGCACGAGCGCGAGATCTGGGAGCGGGGCGAAACCGTGTCGATGGAACGCGAGTTTCCCCGTACCGACGACGGTCGCGTGCGGTATGCGGTCATCACCAAATTCCCGATCTTCGACGAGGCCGGCGGGATTCTCGGCATCGGCACCACGAATACCGACATCAGCGAACGTCACCGCGCGCAGGAAGCGGTGCGCATGAGCGAAGTCCGCTACCGCCGGCTTTTCGAGTCGGCGCCGGCCGCGCTCTACGAATCCGACTGGAGCAAGGCCAGGCTGCTGGTCGAGCGCCTGCGCGAGCAGGGTGTCGACGACATCGGCGAATACCTGCGCGACAACCTGCATTTGCTCGCGCGGCGCGACGACGTGCTCGAGATTCTCACGTTCAACAACGAGGCGCTGAGATTGTTCGGCCAGGGAGATGAGGATAGCTACCGGGATTTCATCAAGGGCGAATTGACCGACGAAAGTCGCCTCAGCCTGATCGAGGTGATACTGGCCTTTGCCGATGGTCGCCGGCGATTTCGCTCGCATACGACGACGATGCGCGAAAACGGCGAACTGGTGCCGATTGTGCGCACCTGTGAAATGACCAGTAGCGATCGCAGCGACTGGTCGAGCGTATTGATCTGTATCCAGGACATCTCCGCGGAGGTCGAGGCCACGACGCGGCTGCAGGAATACCAGGCCGAGCTGCGCTCGCTGTCTGGCAAGATTTCGCTGGCCGAGGAAAGCGAGCGTCGACGCATCTCCTCCGAGCTGCACGACGGCACGGTGCAAAACCTGGTGTTGTCGCGCATTCAGCTCGCCGAGCTCAGGCAATCGCTCGCCGACGAGCGGGCGCGGAACCTGGCCGCCGAGATCGACGAGTTGCTCGACAAGTCGCTCAGGGAAACCCGCTCGCTGATCTTCGAGATCAGTCCACCGGTGCTCTACGAGCTCGGTCTCGAGGCGGCGGTCGAGTGGCTGGCGGAAAACTATCGCCGGCGCACCGGCGTCAAGGTCACGATCATTAGCGATGGCAACAAGAGTGATCTCAGCGAGGAGTTGAAGATCGTCGTTTTCCAGGCGGTGCGTGAATTGATGGTCAACGTGGCGAAACACGCGCAGGCGCAATCGGTCGCGATCGACTGGCGCTACGACGGCGACGCGATCGCGGTCTCGGTGGTCGACGACGGCGTCGGATTCGACGTCGACAGCAACGAGGTTCGCACCGTATCGGAAGGAGGATTCGGTCTGTTCAGCATTTGCGAGCGGCTGAATCTGCTGGGTGCGGAAATCGAACTGCAATCGTCGAACGCCGGAACTCGCGCGACGATCACGGTTCCAATATAAAGTCGCGCCGGGCCGGCCCGCGTGGTGGAAATTCGACGGCAGGCGGCTACACTCGGGTCCGAGCGCGCTCGAAGAGGCGATCCCATGTCAAGAACACTGGCGGCGACGCTGGTCGCGATCCTCGTGTCCGGCTGCGCCAGCCTGATCAATTCGGCCACGTCGCGGATGGCGGATAACGTGACGCTTGCGATCCTCAACCAGGATGATCCGGAAACCGTGCGCACCGGCGCGCCCGCCTACATGCTGATGATCGACGGCCTGATAGCGGGTTCGCCCGACGACGCCGACCTGCTGTTGAGCGGCGCCAAGCTCTACGGATCGTACACGACCGCGTTCATCGACGATTCCGTGCGGGCGCAGCGGCTTGCCGAGCGCGCGCTCGAGTATGCGCAGCGGGCGCTGTGCGTCGAGGTCGTGGCGGTATGCGCAGCGCTCGACGAAAAGCTCGCGCCGTTTCGCCAGAGCCTCGCCGCAACCGGCCGCGGCGATTTGAAGGTCTTGTACGGTTTTGCCGCGGCCTGGGCCGGCTGGATCGAAGTCAACGCGCGCGACTGGAACGCGATCGCACGGGTGTCGAAGATGGCGGCGCTGTTCGAGCATTGCGTGACGCTCGACGAGACTTACGACGGCGGCGGCGCGCACCTCTATCTCGGCGTGATCAAATCGTTGTTGCCGCCGGCGCTCGGCGGCAAGCCCGACGAGGCGCGCGCGCATTTCGAGCGCGCGCTCGAAATCTCCGAAGGCCGCAACCTGATGGTGCGGGTCTTGATGGCCGAACACTACGCCCGCGCGATATTCGATCGCGAGCTGCACGACGAGCTGTTGACTACAGTTATCGATGCAGAGGCCGAATATCCCGGATATACGCTGATCAACATGTTGGCCAAGCGCGAGGCCGAGCGGTTGCTGGCGGAATCTGGCGAGTACTTCTAGACACAAACGAACGGGAGCAAACCGGTTCAGACCGGAACAATGCGAAAGCAGCATGAACAAGGCAACTAAAATTATCGGCTTTCTGGTCGTCTCGATCCTGATCGCGACCGGGGCCGATGCGAAGACATTGAAGATCGCCACGCTGGCGCCGGCCGGCACGACCTGGATGCAGGAAATGCAGCATGGCGCGGAGCAAATCCGGCAACGCACCGATGGGCGCGTGCGGCTCAAGTTTTACCCTGGCGGGGTCATGGGCAACGATCGCAGCGTGCACCGCAAGATTCGCGTCGGGCAACTGCATGGGGGCGCGTTTACCCCCGGCGGCCTGGCGCAGGTCGATCAAACGATCCATTCGCTCGGCTTGCCGCTGTTGTTCCGCTCGCTGGCCGAGGTCGACTACGTGCGCGAGCGCATGGACCCGGTAATCATGGACGCAATGGAAGCCAACGGCTTCGTCGTGCTCGGTATTTCCGAGGGCGGTTTCGTCCGCATCCTTTCCAAGCAACCGATGCGAGACCTCGAGACCATTCGCGGCAGCAAGGTCTGGATCCCCGAGGGCGACGATATCGGCCAGGTTCTCTACGAAGCGCTCGGGATCAACCCGATCGCGTTACCGATATCGGATGTCTTCACCGGTTTGCAGACCGGGCTCATCGAGACGGTGACGGTCAATCCCACCGGCGCGATCGCTTTCCAGTGGCATAGCAGCACGGCGTACATGACGTCGGTGCCGCTGTCCTACGTGATCGGCGTGCTGGCCGTCGACAAGCAAGTTTTCGACAAGTTGTCGACGTCGGACCAGGCCGTCGTGCGCGAGGAGATGGGCGCGGCCTTCGCGCGCATGGACAAGCTCAACCGGGACGACAACCAGGCCGCGCTCGAGGCGCTCGTCGCCCAGGGCATCGAGTTCGTCGAGCCGGATCCCGGCGAGTTCGAGCGCTGGCAATCGATTTCCGATAGTGCGATCGAGACGATGATCGCCAACGGCCTGATCTCCGCCGAAATCGTCGCCCGGCTCAGGGGTTACCTGCAGAGCTACCGCGACCTGCAGTAGTCGATGCCGGCCTGGATCAAGCTGCTCCACCGCATCGAGGACTCGCTGCTGGCCGGCTTGCTCGGCGCGATGATCCTGCTCGCGGGCCTGCAAATTCTGCTGCGTAATTTTTTCGATGCCGGGTTGCTGTGGATCGACCCGCTGCTGCGTATCCTCGTACTCTGGCTCGGCCTGCTCGGCGCGGCCGTGGCCACCCGCCGGGACCGTCACATCCGCATCGACCTGCTGCCGCAACGCCTCGGCCGGAGTGCCGAGCGCTGGCTGTCGGCGGCGGTCGATCAGGTCAGCGGCTGGACCTGCCTCGCGGTCGCCTGGTTCAGCCTGCACTGGGTGCGCCTCGATTACGCCGACGGCATCACCGCCTTCGCCGCGGTGCCGGCCTGGCTGGTCGAGGCGATCGTGCCGGCCGCGTTCGCGCTGATGGGCGTTCGCTTCGTGCTGCGCTCGGCCGTGACGGCGCTCGGCCGGCGCGACCCGGCCGACACGGGGCCCGGAACGTGAGCCTGGCGACGCCGCTGCTGGTGCTGCTGGCGCTGTTGCGCACGCCGCTGTTCGTCGTCATCGCGCTCGCCGCAATGCTCGGTTTCAGCCGGATCGACGTCGACCTGTCGGTCGTCGGCATCGAGATTTATCGACTCGCCGAAATGCCGGTCATGATCGCGATTCCGCTGTTCACCTTCGCCGGCTACCTGCTCGGCGAGGGCCGCGCGTCGGCGCGCCTGGTCGAATTGACCCGCTGCCTGCTCGGCTGGCTGCCCGGTGGCCTCGCGATCGTCGCGATTTTTGCCTGCGCGCTGTTCACCGCGTTTACCGGGGCCACCGGCATCACGATCGTCGCGCTCGGCGGGCTGTTGTATCCGGCGCTGAGACAGGCCGGCTATCTCGAACGCTTCAACCTCGGCCTGTTGACCAGCGCCGGCAGCCTCGGCCTGCTGTTCGCGCCTTCGCTGCCGCTGATCCTCTACGGCGTGGTCGCGCAGCAAATGGACCTGGACGAACCGGTCGCGATCACCGACCTGTTTCTGGCCGGCATCCTGCCGGGCCTGCTGATGCTGGCGATGCTGTCGGCCTATGCGATGCTGCAGCCCCGCGATCGCGCGCCGCGGCCGGCTTTCGATGCGCGCGCCGCGCGCGCCGCGCTGATCGCGGCGAAGTGGGACATCCCGCTGCCGATCCTCGTGCTCGGCGGCATCTACGGCGGATACTTCGCGATATCGGAGGCCGCCGCGGTCACCGCGATCTACGTCTTCGTGGTCGAGATGCTGATCATTCGCGATATCCCGTTTCGCCGCCTGCCGTCAATCATGCGCGACGCGATGGTGCTGGTCGGCGGCATCGTCGTGATCCTCGGCGTGTCGCTGGCGTCGACCAATTACCTGATCGACGCCGAGATTCCGAGTCGGCTGTTCGCGACGATCCAGCAGCACGTCGACGATCGCCTGACCTTTCTGATCCTGCTGAACATCTTCCTGCTCGTGCTCGGCATGATGCTCGACATCTTCTCCGCGATCGTGATCATCGCACCCATCATCCTGCCGATCGCCGCGGGTTACGGCATCCACCCGGTGCACCTCGGCATCATCTTTCTCGCCAACCTGCAGCTCGGTTACTTCACGCCGCCGGTCGGCATGAGCCTGTTCATTGCCAGTTACCGCTTCGAAAAGCCGATCATGCTGCTGTACCGCGCGACGATCCCGTTCTTCGTGATCCTGCTGCTCGCGGTACTGATCATCACCTACTGGCCGGCGTTGAGCCTGGGCCTGCCGTTCGGCTGAGCGCGCTAAGGCCGGAAATAGCGGAAACAATCGGGCTTGACGAGTTCCCAGCCGCGGTCGAGGATTTCGACCAGCGCCGGGTCGAGCGCGGGCGTCGCGCTCGCGGCGAGGTTGGCGTCGAGGTGCTCGAGCCGGCTGACCCCGAGAATGATGCCGTCGCCGCGCTCGGCGTCGAGCCGCGAATGGTTGACCAGCCAGCCGAGCGCGACCTCGGTCGGAGTCAGCCCGCGCTCGCGGCAAGCGTCATCGAGCGCACGCAGCACGTCGAAATATTCGCGTTTCCAGTAGCGCTCGCGATAGTGCGTCTTCTCGGTGAAGCGGCCGCTGTCGGGCAGCGCGTCGGGATCGCGGTACTTGCCGGTCAGCAAGCCGCCGGCGAGCGGGTTGTAGGCGTAGAAGCGGATATCGTAGTTGCGCAGGCACGGAAACAGCTCGCGTTCGACGTCGCGGGTCAGGGCGTTGTACATGCCCTGGTAGACCCGCGGCTGCATCCAGCCGTGACGGCGGCACAGCTCGACCACCTCGGCGACCTGCCAGGCGGCGTAATTGCTGAGACCGAATTCGTCGAAGCGCCCGGCGGCGTGGAGTTCATGGCAGGCTTCGAGGGTCCGCGCGACCGGCGTGTCGAGATCGGGCGCATGCAGGTAGAGCAGGTCGACGCGTTCGGCCTTCAGGCGGGCGAGCGATTCGTCGAACTGGCGACGCACCGACTCGGGGCTGAGCCCGTCGTCGTTCCACGGGTTGACCTTGGTCGCCAGGCCCAGGCGCGCGCGCAGCTCGCCGTCGAGCAGTTCGCCGAGCAGGGTTTCGGTGCGGCCTTCGCAGTACTGGTGCGCGGTGTCGATTTCGTCGCCGCCGGCGGCGGCGAAGCGCTCGAGCAGGGTCTTCGCGCCGGCGGCGTCGACCTGATCGCCGAAAGTCATCGTGCCGAGGATCGTTTTCATTCAGGTTCTCCAGGCATTACGGGACGGGTGTCCGCTCAGTTGGTGACGCTGTAGCCACCGTCGACCATGTAGGTGCCGCCGCTGCAGTAGGCCGAAGCATCCGACGCGAGATAAATCGCGAGCCCGACGAGATCGTCGGGTTCGCCGATGCGGCCGAGCGCGATACGTTCGACGAAGCGCCGGCTGGTCCCGGCGTCACTCCATAGCGCCTCGCTGAAGCGGGTCCGGATCAGCCCGGGGCAGATCGCGTTGGCGCGAATCCCGTCGCCGCCCCAGTCCTGGGCCATCGTCTTCGTCAGGCTGATGAGCGCGGCCTTGCTGACGCTGTAGATGCCGATATTGTGTTCCGGCACGAGCCCGCCGATCGAGCTGATGTTGATGATCGAGCCGCCGCCGCGCGCCCGCATCAGCGGGCAGGCCAGCTTGGCGAGCTCGAACGGGCCTTTCAGATTGACGTCGACGATCTTGTCAAAGGCGCGCGCGTCGGTGTCTTGCAGCGGCCCGTAGACCGGGTTGGCGGCGGCATTGTTGATCAGGATATCGAGCCCGCCGCAGGCGTCGACGGTCGCCGCGATAAGCGCCTCGACGTCGTCGGCGTGACCGACGTTGGCGGCGACCGCGGTCGCGTCGCCGCCGGCGTCGCGGATCGCCGTGGCAACCGCGTCGACGGCATCCTGTTTGCGGCTGCTGACGACGACCCGGGCGCCGAACGCGGCGAGCCCGCGGGCAATCGCCTCGCCGATCCCCTTGCTCGCGCCGCTGATCAGCGCGACCTTGCCGTCGAGACGAAACATCGAAGCGTATTTGTTTGCGTCGGTCATCGAATCGAGTCCGGTTTCGCGGTGAAGGCCCGATTTGAGCACTCCCGGCGCCGTCAGCGCAAGCCCAATATTGATCCCGGCCCTATCATTTCCGCGCCGGCCGACAGGCACGGTCAGATTCGGGCCAGAGCAAAACGACAATTACCTTATCTCGCCGTATTCATCATAGCGACGCGTCATTGCGAGGAGGCGTCAGCCGATAACAAGGCGTCATTGCGATGAGGCCTCAGCCGATATCGAAGCGTCATTGCGTAAAGGCATCAGCCGATAACGAAGCGTCATTGCGAGGAGCGATAGCGACGAAGCAATCTCGCTGGCCCGGCCCGATCCCGAGAGATTGCTTCGCAGCTCGCAATGACGCTGGTTTTAGGGCTTAATTAGGTGCCATTCGGGTCAAAGAAAAAATTCGCTACATTTGCTTCGCGGAAAAGTTTTCGGGTATTTCGTGGACTCGGACGATTGGCAATCGTTGAAGCGAACGAGGCGAGAGGGCGGCATGGAGTACGAATCGCAGGTCGTAGTCGCGGCGCACCAGGTCGACGAACTCGGCCATCTGAATCACGTCGCGGCAATCGAAATTCTCGAGCGCGCGCGCGACGACTGGTACCGCGAGGCCGGGCTCTGGGACGGACGGCCTTACAGCGGAGAAGAGACCCTCGGCACGCTGGTGCTGAACCTGAACGTCAACTACCGCGCCGAGTGTTTTGTCGGCGAAGAGCTGCGCGTGATCACTCGCCCGCGCGAGCGTGGTACCAAGAGTTACGTGCTGGAACAGGAGATCCTCCGGCCCGACGGCACCGTCGCAATCGATGCGCGCGTTACGAGTCTCGTCATGGACATGCCATCGCACCAGACGCTCGAGGTACCGCCAAGCCTTGCCCGCTACCTGCCGCCGCGGCGGCAATGAAACTCGGCTAGTCGACGAGGCCGTCGGCGCGCACGCGCGCCTGGCGGTGCGCGTCGGTGATCTTGCCGTAGAGGTCCTGGACCCGTTCGCGACTGCCGATCATGCCGGGTTTTTCCGCGAACGACATGATCAGCAGGAGCCGGTCGTCGTCGCCGGTGTTTTCGGTGACCCGGTGCAACGAGAATCGGCCGAGAAAGAATTGCAGGTCGCCGGCACCGAGTTCGAGCCGCCGGACGCGGCCGCGGTCGCCGTCGAGGACCCGCCTGACATCTTCGTAACGCTCGTCGGCGGCGCTGCGCAGCTCCGGTACGTACTCGAAGTAGCCGCCCGTCGCGGCCGCCTTGAGCAGCATCGTGATCGTGAACTCGTTGGTGTCGAAATGCCAGTTGAACTGCTGTCCCGGGCGGCCGACGTTGACGATCATGTTCGACACCGGGTCCTCGTAGATGAACAGTTCCGGTTTGCCGAGGCAGTCGGCGAGGAAGCGCTTGAGCGGCTCCCAGTAGTAGAGCCGCCGCGCCGTGGTTTCGTCGCCGAACAGGTCGGCGGTGATGAAGCCGTTGCTGCGCGGGACGAAAACATTGAGCGGGTGATCGGCGGGATAATCCGGGTTGCCGTCGTTGAGATAGACGTTGCAGGCCTTGCGCGCGGAGTAATGGGTCAGCGGCACGCGCTCGCGCGCCTCGTCGAGCAGCGCGGCCAGCCCGGCCGGGCTGAGGAAATTGCGGATCACCGCGCAGCCGTCGTCGGCGAGCGAGGCGCGGACCTCGGCGACGACCGCCTCGCGCCGCGAATCGTCGGGCCGGTCGATCGGATAGCGCGCGTGATCGATGATCTCGTGGCAGGCAAGCGCGGACATGTTTCGTTTCGCTCCTGATTTCAGCGCAACTGGCTGTCCTTGCTGGCGCGGCGATTGATGCCGCCCGCGGCGTCACTTTGCCGATCCTCGATTTCCTGGCAGGCGATGCACAGGCGCACGCCGGGGACGGCCTTGCGCCGGGCCGGTGGAATCTCGTCGCCGCAAGCCTCGCAGTGGCTCAGGCTCTCGCCCTGCGGCAGGCGGCTGCGCGCGCGTTCGACCGCGTCCTCGACGCTCGCGTCGATCTGCTCCTGCACCGCGCCGTCGCGGGCCCAGCCGGTCGCCATGTCGCCTCCCGATTCGCCGTGAACGGGCTCATTTTGCACCTGCGCGGGACGCCGATCAACCGCTTTCGGCGACCTCGATCGGCGGGCTGCGGGCCTCGATTTCGGCGGCCGCGTCGAGCAGCCAGTCTTCGCGAAATCGCGGCCCGACGAGCTGTACGCCGAGCGGTGCGCCGGCGTGCGCGCCGCTGCAAACCGACATCGCCGGCACGCCGACGAACGGCAGCGCGATTTGCGTCAGTTGCGCTTCGACCACGCGATGCAGCGCCTCGGGCGATTCGACGTCGAGCTGATCGGCAAACGGCAGCTCGGCCGATATCGGGCACAGCAATAACGGGTAGCGCTCGAGGAACAGCTGCCAGTCGCGCGCGATGCGCGCGCGCGCCTGCAAGGCTTCCATCAGGCTCGCCAGGGTCGGTTCGGCGCAATGCTCGCGCAATTGCGTGTAGACGAAGTTCGCGTCGGGATCGTCCTCGCGCCTGACCGCCTCGCCCTGCGAGTAGGCGTATTCCGACATCCACAGCAGCATTTGCAGCTGCATCGCCTCGCGCAGCGGCGGGCAGGCGACTTCCTCGACCCGCCAGCCGGCGTCGGCGAGCTGCGCCGCCGCGTCGCGCAGTGCGCGCTCGATCGGTGCGTCGATCTCGAGGCCGTCGGGATTGACGCACAGCGCCACGCGTTTCGCCAACGTCTCGCCCGCGAGCGGCGCCGGCACCCACCACGGATCGAGCGCGCTCGGCGCGGCCATCGCCGCGAGCGCGATTCGCAGATCGGCGACGTTGCGTGCGATCGGGCCCGATACCGCGGTGATTTGCGCGCCGATATGTCGGTCGGGCGCCGAACGGTTGACCGCCGGCACGCGGCCGAGCGACGGCCGGATACCCTGCAGGCCGCAGGCGTAGGCCGGGTAGCGAATCGAACCGGCGATATCGGTGCCGTGGCCGATCGCGCAGATGCCGGCCGCGACCGCCGCCGCCGCGCCGCCCGACGAGCCACCGGGCGTCAGCGCCGGATTTCGCGGGTTCAACGTGTGACCGTGCAGCGAGTTGCGCGTGAACCAGCGCATCGAAAATGCCGGGGTATTGGTACGGCCGACGATGACCGCGCCGGCACGGCGCAGATTCGCGACCACCGGGCTGTCGTGTTCGGCGACGAGATCCCGCTGGATGCGCAAACCGTTGGTCGTCGCAAATCCCTGCTGGTCGACGTTGACCTTGATCGTGACCGGCACGCCGGCGAGCGGCCCCGGATCCTCGCCGGCCGCGACGCGCGCGTCGACCGCGGCGGCCGCGGCCTGCGCCTCGTCGGCCATCGGCTGAACGACGGCGTTGCAATGCGGGTTGACCTGCTCGAGCCGCGCCAGCGCCTGCGAGACCACGTCGGCGGCGGCGAGCTCGCCATTCGCGACGCGCGCGGCAACGTCGGTTGCGTTCAATCGCCAGAGTTCGGTCATGTCGGGTCCTCGGTTTCGGTCGCGCAAGTATAAATCAGACAAGGGCCCTCCTCGGACCATTGTCGCCACCCGCAAGCGGCCGCGCATCGGCTGCCGATAAGGTCGAGACCGGCGGGATGCCGGGGCGGGGACTAAACCTGGCGGCGGACCTGGCAGGTGATCTCGACCCGGCTGCCGCCGAACAGGCGCGGCGACTCGGTCGTCGTGCGCGCGGGATAACGGCCGTCGGCGAAAAACTCGCGGTAGGCGGCGTCCATCGCGTCGAAATC
>JAHEKJ010000036.1 GCA_024638385.1 Gammaproteobacteria bacterium
CGACGCCGTACACGCTCGACGACCTGGTCGACGACCTCGAGGCGCTGCGGCAAAAACTCGGTCACGCGCGCATCCACGTCGCCGGACATTCGCTCGGCGGCATGATCGGGCCGGCCTGGGCCCGCGCGCACCCCGAACGTGCGGCCAGCGTCACGCTGTTGAGCACCGCCGCCGGGAGGACCGACGAAGACCGGGCGAAACTGCGCGCGGTCGGCGAAGCGATGGAGACCCGGGGTATCGCCGAAACGCTGCCGGCATTCGTCGACCGCTGGTTTACCGACGACTTCATCGCCAACCAGCGCAACCGCGTCGACGCGCGCCTGCGACAGGTCGTCGACACGCCGGCCGACGTGTTCATGAGCGTGTTCTGGATCTATGCGACGACCGAAATGGGGCCGTGGCTGCACGAGGTGACCTGCCCGTGCCTGGTCCTGACCGGCGAACTCGACGGCGGCTGCAACCCGCGGCTGAACCGATTCATGCACGAAAGCCTGCCGCAGTCACACCTCGTCATTCTCGACGGCTACAAGCATTCGCTGCTGCTCGAAGCCAGCGACCAGGTGGGGCAGCACCTGCGCTCGTTCCTGCTCGCCCAAATCTGACCGGAACAGACCGTGTCCATTGCCTCGATGCTCGGGATTTGGACGTCATTGCGAGGCCCGCGCGGCCGCAGGCCGCGCGGACCGAAGCAACCTCCCGTCACTTGCCCGATCAAGGGAGATTGCTTCGCGCAGCCTGCCCCGGCCGCCGAGCCGGAGCTCGAAATGACGGGGTTAACGGGCAATTGGCGATACTGGGGATCGGTTGGAATTCAATAATCTCAGGGCCGCCCTGCTCGTGACGCTCGCGATGACGATGATCACGACCAACGACGCAATCGTCAAACACATCACGCAGGTGTTCAACGTCGGCCAGATCATGTTTTTGCGCGGCGCGATGATTTGCGTCATCTTCGCCGCGGTCATGCACGCGCGCGGCCAGCCGGTGTTCAACCGCAAAACCCTGCACCGCTGGAATCTCGCCCGCGCCGGCTTCGAACTCGGTGCGACGCTGTTTTTCCTGAGCGGCCTCGCGCTGTTGCCGATCGCGGTCGCGTCGACGCTCGGCTTCGCCTCGCCGATCTTCCTCGCCGTGCTCGCCGCGATCCTGCTGCGCGAGCGCGTCGGCTTTCTGCGCTGGTTCTGCGTGCTCGCCGGATTCGGCGGTGTCATGCTGATCACGAACCCGTTCGCCGAGGAGGCGTCGTGGGCGGTCGTCCTGCCGCTGATCTGCGCGGGGTTCGTCGCGCTGCGCGACGTCGCCATCCGCTACGTGCCCGCCGACATCCCGTCCTCGCAGGTCGCCTTCACCAATGCCTGGGTCGTCATGCTCGGCGGCGGCGCCTACTCGCTGTACCAGGGCTGGGGCCTGCCCGACTGGCACTGGTACCTGTGGTTTATCGCGCTCGCCGCGGCGCTCTACACCGGCTACCTGTGCCTGATCGTCGGCAGCCGGCTCGGCGAGCTGTCGTTCATCGGCCCGTTCAAGTACATCAGTATCCTGATCGCGATCGTTTACGGCTACCTAATTTGGGGCGACCAGCCGACTCTCAACATGCTCGCCGGCGCCGCGATCATCGTAGTTTCGGGTATCATTCTGATCTCGACCGAACGGAGAAAGCCGCGCGCCGCGACCCCGGGTGTCGCCAGCATGCGCCACTGATGCCTACTCGAACGTCAACCGAAACATCGGGCTGGAACGTGCAGCAAGTCATCGACTGGGTTTTCACCGAGGGCCGGCACCTGCGCGACAGCAATAGCTTCGTCCACCAATTCGCGCAACGACTGGACGTCGCCGGCGCACCGGTCGACCGGCTGATGATCGGGCTGCGCATCCTGCACCCGCAACTGGTGGCCACATCTGAGACCTGGCGCCGCGACACCGGCACTACGCTGCACATCGAGACGGTGCACGAGATCCGCTTGTCCGAGCGCTATATCGGCAGCCCGATGCAATACCTGGTCGAAACCCGGCAGCCGCTGCGCCGGTCGCTCGTCGATCTGCCCGACGATGCGCATCGCGCCTATACCGAACTCGCCGAGCAGGGTCATACCGATTACTTCGGCCTGCCGATCATGATCGGCGAGGAACACGGAGCGACGATGATCGTCAGCACCTGCGCGCACGGCGGCTTCCGCGAGGACGACATTCGGCAGTTCGAAAAGCTCGGCGATTACATCGCGCCGGTGCTCGAGGCGCACGGGCTGCGCCAGCTGTCGCGCTCGCTTTTGAATACCTATGTCGGCAAGCGCACCGGCGCCAAGGTGCTCGCCGGCATGATCCGGCGCGGCGACGCCGAGGTCATCGACGCCGCGCTGTGGTTCAGCGACCTGCGCGACTTCACCCACCTGACCGAGACGCTCGCGCCCGACCGGGTCCTGAAAATGCTCAACGATTACTTCGAATTCATCGCCGCCGCGGTGACCGCGCGCGGCGGCGAGATCCTGCGTTTCATCGGCGACGCAATGCTGATCGTGTTCCCGATCGAAGCACGCGAGGACGCGTCCGCGGCGTGCCGCGCCGCGCTCGATGCCGCGCTCGATGCCCGGGGTACGCTCGGCGCGCTCAATCACCTGCGTCGCCGCCACGGCGAACCGCCGATCGAGTTCGGCGTCGGTCTCAATCTCGGCAAGGTCATCTACGGCAACGTTGGCGCGCCCGACCGGCTCGATTTCACGGTCATGGGCCCGGCGGTCAACCGCACCGCGCGGCTCGAGTCGCTGACCAAGACGCTCGGCCGCAACATCCTGTTTTCGCGCGAGTTCGCCGAGCGCATCGACCAGCCGATCACCGCCCTCGGCGAGCACGAAATGAAGGGCGTCGCCGGCCCGCAGGCCGTGTTCGCGCTCGAGACAGAGTGCTGAATTCTCGCTCGCACCGTATTTACAATTCGATGCGATTCGGTACGCTTGACGGCGCTTCGATCGATCCCGATGGACCCAGCCGATGACTACGACGCTGACCCGATCCGATTACGATTTAATTTCCGAAGGTTACGCCGACGAGCCCGCGCGCTCGCTATCGCTGCGAAAGGAAGCCTATACCGAGAGGCACTGGTACGACATTGACCAAACGGCGATAATCCGCAAGAGCTGGCAATGGGTTTGCCACGGAGAAAAGCTGCGCGCGCCGGGCGCCTATGTCGCTGCCGAGGTCGGCGGCCTGCCGATACTGCTCGTGCGCGGCCGCGACGGCATGCTGCGCGGCTTCTACAACGTCTGCCAGCACCGCGCGATGCGGCTCTACGAGAGCGAGGGCCGCACCAGCAAAATCATGTGCCCTTACCACGCCTGGACTTACGACTTGAGCGGCCGGCTCAAGCGCGCGCCCGAGACCGATAACCTGGTCGATTTCGACATCGACGACATCTGCCTCGAATCGATTCGGGTCGAGGAATTCTGCGGTTTCGTCTTCGCCAACCTCGACCCTGCGGCGGCACCATTGGCCGAACAAAGCGGCGCGCTGGGCGACGAAATCCGCCAATGGGCGCCCGACATCGAGCGCCTGACCTTCGCCAGGCGCCTCAACTACGACATCCGCTCGAACTGGAAAAACGTGATCGACAATTTCCTCGAGTGCTATCACTGCCCGATCGCGCACAGGGATTTCGTCAGCCTGGTCGATATGGATACCTATAGCGTGACGACGCACGGGATTTACTCGAGCCACATGGCCGAGGCGGGCAAGGCCGGCAACACGGCCTATTCGATCGAGCATGCGACCGTCACCGATCATGCCGTCTGGTGGCTATGGCCGAACACCTGCATCATGCGCTACCCCGGCCGCGGCAACATGATCGTTTTACAGGTTAACCCGGCCGGCCCCGACCGCACGCTCGAAACCTACGATTTCTTTCTCGAATCCGCCGAGCCGATCGAAGCCGAACTGGAATCGATCCGCTACCTCGACGAAGTTTTGCAGCAGGAAGACATCTGGCTGGTCGAAAACGTGCAGCGCGGTATGGAGACTCCGGCATTCACGCAGGGACGCATCGTTCACGACCCGTCGGGCTCGGGTAAATCCGAGCATGCGGTGCACCATTTCCATGGCCTCGTGCTCGACGCCTACCGCAAGCTGGTCGCCGCATGAGCGGCATGCTCGCCGGCAAGACCGCGTTCGTCACCGGCGGCAGCGGCGGCATCGGTCGCGCGATCTGCGCGCGCTTCGCGCGCGAGGGCGCCACGGTCGTTGCCGCCGATCTCGAGCCGCGCGGCGAACCGGTCGACGGCGTCGAGTACCTGCGCTACGACGTGACCGACGAGGCTGGCTGCCGTGCCGCGTTCGCAGACCTGGCCGAGCGCTGGAACCAACTCGACGTGCTGGTCAACGCGGCGGGTATCGAGATCGAGATGACGATCGAGGACACCTCGCTCGACGACTGGAACCGGATCTTCGCGATCAACGTGACCGGTACCTTTTTAACATCGAAGTTCGCGCTCCCGTTGCTGCGCAAATCGGCCGGCGCGAGCATCGTCAATTTCGGCTCCTACGACGGCTTCATCGCCGATCCGGGTCTCGCCGCCTATTGCGCTACCAAGGGCGCGGTGCACGCGCTGACCCGCGCGATGGCCTGCGACCACGGCCCCGAGGGCATCCGTATCAACGCGGTCTGCCCGGGCTACGTCGACACGCCGATGCTGCAAAGCTTTTTCGGCGAATCGGGCGATATCGATTCGCTCAAGCAGGCCGTGCGCGACGTGCATCCGCTGCGCACCTACGGCCAGCCTGACGACATCGCCAACCTCGTCAACTGGCTCGCGTCGGACGAGGCGCGCTACGCTTCCGGCCAGCTCTGGATAATCGACGGGGGCTTGAGCGCGCAAGTCCAGCAGATGCGACTGTGAACCGCCTGGCCGGCAAATCCGCGCTCGTCAGCGGCGGCCGCCAGGGTATCGGCCGCGGCATCGTCGAGCGCTTCCTCGACGAAGGCGCGCGGGTCATGACTTGCGGGCGCGGCGCACGTCCCGCGGACCTGACCGAAGCGGTGCTGTGGGAGACCTGCGACGTATCGGCAGGCACCGATGTCGGCGCGCTGGCCGACCGCGTCGTCGCCGAGTTCGGCGAACTCGATATTCTCGTCAACAACGCCGGCGTGCAGATTGAAAAGTCGATCGTCGAGACCAGCGACGCCGACTGGGACGCATTGATGGGAGTCAACGCGAAAGGCGTGTTTCTACTCTGCCGCGACTGCATCCCGATTATGGCCGCCGGCGCCTCGATCATCAATATCGGCTCGACCTCGGCGACCAGCGCCGACCCGGGACTCGCGCTCTACAACGCGTCCAAGGCCTTCGTGCAGGGCTTGACGCGCTCGATCGCGGTCGACCACGGGCCGGCGATTCGCTGCAACGCGATCAGCCCCGGCTGGATCATGACCGGCATGGCCGAAGCCGCATTCGCGATGGCGAAAAATCCCGCCGCCGCCAGGGCCGACGCGCTCGCGCGCCACCCCGCGGGCCGCTTCGGCGAACCCGCCGATATCGCGAGCCTGGCGGTCTGGCTCGCGTCCGACGAGTCGGCGTTCGCGACCGGCCAGTGCTTCACCGTCGACGGCGGGCTGACCGCCGCGTCACCGCTCAATCCCGCCCTCTTCTGAACCTCTTCCGGTCCGCCCGGGACAGCAAATTCCCCGGTATCTGTGATCGGTTGGTCTATATTCGGGTGTTACGGCAATTAAGCTTGCACGAGCAAGCGGTGCTATGGGGTTCCCGGACGCATGTCTATCGACAACGACGAAATCGCGCTAATCCTGTCCGGCGTCAAGATCCTGCAGGATCTCGATGTCGCCATCGTTCGCGACATCGCCGAAAATATGCAGGTCCAGACCTTCAGCAAGGGTGACATGGTCGTCCGGGCCGGCGAGATCGGCCGGCGCATCTATTTCATCTTCGAGGGTCAGGTCGAGGTCCAGATTCCCGACCGCCACGGCGAGATCAAGAGCCGTATCCTGCTGAAGAAGGGCGAGGTCGTCGGCGAGATCTCGCTGCTGATCAACTCGACCTACTCGGCCGACATCGAGGCGATGTCGGACACGATCGCGTTCTATCTCGACCAGGAAAGATTCAAAGAACTGATCGAACGGCACAAGAGTTTCGCCGAGGTCATGTCGCAGCTGATGACCAGCCGCATGGCGCAAAACGGCGGCATCAACCGGGTCGGCAAGTACGATCTGCGCGGCAAGCTCGGCGAGGGCATGATGGCGACGGTGTTCAACGCCTGGGACCCCGAGCTCGAGCGCGAGGTCGCGGTCAAGATGCTCAAGTACAAACTCGCCTACGACGAGAAGTTCCTCGACCGGTTCGAGCAGGAAGCGAAGATCATCGCGAGCCTGAACCATCCCCATATCGTCAATGTGTTCGAGGTCATCGACGACTTGTCGACGCGTTTCATCGTCATGGAAAAGCTGCACGGCCGCGACCTGTCGGCGTTGCTGAAGGAAAAGGGCGCGTTCAAGATCGACGAAACCCGATCGATCCTGCGGCAGGTCGCAAGCGCGTTACAGTACGCCCACAATCTCGGCGAAGCAGGCATCGTGCACCGCGATATCAAACCGTCGAACATCGTCGTCGACCCCTACGGCAACGTCAAGCTGACCGATTTCGGTATTGCCGGCCCGCCGCAGGACAAGGAAGTCAATATCGAAGGTTCGCCGTCCTATCTCGCGCCGGAGATCATCAAGGGCGACAAGCTCGATGGCCGCGCCGACATCTACGCGCTCGGCGTCATGGCCTTCCACATGCTGACCAACTCGTTGCCGTTTACCGCGTCGACGCTGGCCAAGCTGCTGCACAAGCAGGTCGAGCAGGATCCGCCCGACATTCGCAAGGCTTGCCCCGAGATCGACGAAGAACTGGCCCGCTTCGTCGACAGCGCGCTGTCGAAGGACGCCGACGATCGCATTTCCGACTGGGACGAAATTCTCCGCATCTTGCGGCCACCCGATCAATACCAGCTCGCGCTCGATCCGGACGAGCTCGCGGTCATCATCCGTTTTCGCGACACCGCCTACGAGCGCTCGGCGAGTTTCATCGACGCGATCCGCACGCGGCTGCAGGAAGAAGGCATCAATCACAAGATCGAGACGCGCCGCGGCAGCGGGGATAGCGAAGCCGGGACCGGCCCCGAATCCGCCAACAAAGGAGACGTCACCCAGCCCGTCCGCGGCACCGGCAACTGACAACAGGTTTTGCCTGGAGTAAAACTCCCGAGCCATCCGGTGGCAGGCTTTTATTCCGTATAGTTTTACGCTGCGAAAAAAATTCCGGGCCGAATATCGGGCGGCTGTCAGTCCCAGGGGTTGGCCTTGTCGGCGAATCCGTCGCGGCGCGCGCGGACGATGCAGTAGCGATGACCCGTCGGCGCCTGCATGACGGTCCAGCGCTCCATGACCTCGACCACGGTGGCGCCGAGTCGCTCGAGTCGTGCGACCTCGCCCGGTATATCGTCGGTTTCGATATCGATGTGCACCCGGCTCGGGTGCTCGACTCGCTGCAGGATCACGCGCGGCTCGGCGCCATCGCCGAGTATTTCGATATAGCGACCCTCGGGGTCGCCTTGATCGGCGCGTCCGCCGAGCGCCGCGCTCCAGAATTCGGCGGCTGTCTCGAGGTCGTCGACCTGGCAATCGATGATCAGCGCGCCGAGTCGGCTCTTGTGCATGATTACTCTCCGTTCAATTGACGCTCGTAGTCGTCGACGTCGAAATGACCGCGGGATTCAGCGACGAGGCCGGCCTCGTCGTAGCGCCAGTACTCGAATCCGCCGATTTGCACGTGGCGGCCGGTGCCATCCGGGCCGGTATTATGACCTTCGAGCGTCCAGCGGAAAACCGCGTGCGTCCCGGTCGAGCGGATATCGTCCATGCGCACGACGAGGTCCGGGAACGCCTGCATGAAACCGCGCGCCATCTCGGCGATCTCGTCGCGTCCGTGGCTCGGCTCGCCGTCATTGATCGTGATTCGGCCCTCCGGTGCGAAGAACGCGGCGACCGCATCGGGATTTCGCGAACACCAGGCGGCGGTATACCCGCGGGCGCGCGCGTCGGCTTCGGTCTGGCTGACGCTCATGACTTCCCTCCGGTTTTCGCGCAACCGTATACCGCCGGTTCGGGATGGTCAACTGCGCGATAAAATCGAGTAACATGGCCCGCTGCTTGGGCTCAATCCGGGGAATCGACATCGACGCCGCCATCCGCCCGGCGCGGCACGCGCTCGCCGGCATCCTGATCCTGTCGATGATCGCGATCACGATCGCGCACGGCCTCGGCTGGTTGCGGCTCGACTTCAACCCGCTGTGGATCGCCGGCGCCGGCGCGTGGCTCGCGGCGCTGCTGCTCGTCGTCGACACGACGCGCGTGCTCAAGATCCAGGTGGCGCTGATCCTGCTGCTCGGCGGCGGCCTGATCTGGTATGCCCGCCAGCGCGCCGCGCCGGTCGACCTCGACATCGTCATCAGCTCGAGTACCGGGCTGATGACGATGATCGCGAGCGTCGGCTTCCTGCGGCTGGTCGTGATCCCGGAGGGCCGGGAAAACGAGCCGCTGCCGGTCGGCCACGGCGCATTCCTGCGTACGCTGCTCGGGCTCAACATCGCCAGTTCGGTCATCAACATCTCGGCGCCGATCCTGATTTCGGACCGGATTCACCGCCAGCGTCCGCTCGGGCGATTCACCGCGCAATCCTTCGTCCGGGTGTTCTGCGGCGTATCGAGCTGGTCGCCGTTCTTCGGCGCGATGGCGGTCGTGCTGACCTATGTCGCCGACGCGAGCCTCGGCTGGATCGTCGTCGCCGGCTTCCCGTTCATGCTGGTCGGCCTGATCGGAGTCTATGTCGAGGCGCGCCTGCGCTACGCCGGCGAGCTCGACGACTTCGTCGGCTACCCGACGCATTTCGCCGCGCTGCGGGTACCGGCGCTGCTGATCGCAAGCGTGATCGCCGCCGCGCACCTGCTGCAGGAAACCCCGATCCTGGTCGACATCGCGCTGTGCGCGCTACTCGTCACCTTCGCCGTGCTGTGGTGGCGCTACGGGATCGGCGGCGCGCTGGCGCGCCTGCGCGATCACGTCCACGGCGGCCTGCCGCGAATCGTCAGCGAACTTTGCCTGTTTCTCGCCGCGGGCGTGCTCGCCGCGGGCATCTCGGCGCTGATCGGCCACGGCCTCGTCGCCAACCCGTTTGTCGCGTTCGACGCGTTTACCGCGGCGCAGGTGCTCGCGATCATCGTCGCCTGCGCGGTTTTCGGGATTCATCCGATCGTCATGATTTCGAGTTTCGCGCCGATGATCCTGACGCTCGAACCCGACCCGAACCTGCTCGCCGCGACCTTCCTGTTCGGCTGGCACCTCGGCACCTGCTCGAATCCGCTGTCCGGCACCAATCTCGTTTTCCAGGGGCGCTACGGCATCCCGGGCTGGAAGATCGCATTCTGGAACTGGCCCTACGCGCTGGCGATGCTGTTCGTCGGCGCGCTGTGGCTGCAGGCGGTCGCGCGCATCCTGCCCTGATATCAGGCGAGGAGCAGCGGCATCGGGTCGGGACAGTTGTCGCGGTAGAAATCGAGGTCCACGGGGCGGACGACGCCCGGATAGTCGCCGCTGATGCCCTGCATGTCGCGAATCAGCTGGAAGTGCAAATGCGGCGTCCAGTCGCCGTTGATCGGCCGCGGACCGATCGCCGCGATCCGCTCGCCCGCGGCGACGGCCCGGCCTTCGGCGATCCCGGCGAGCGAATCTTCGCTCAGGTGACCGTAGAGGCTGTGAAACTCGACGCCGTCGAGTTCGTGGCGCAGGATGATGACCGGCCCGTAGTCGCCTTGCGTCGCGCGATTGGCGAAACTGTGGACGCGTCCGGCGAGCGGCGCATGGAGCGGCGTGCCGACCGGCATGAACACGTCGACGCCGATGTGAATGCAGCGCTCGGCGTCGCCGTCGAACAACGCGGTATCCTTGTACACCGAACGGTTCTCGAGGTAACCGCCGACGCCGGCGAGCGCGCCGGCCGCATCGATTCGCGCGAACACCGCGGCGTCGAGATCGGCGGGCTCGAGGCCGCGGCCGAATTCGCTGGTGGCCGACAGTTCCATGTAAACGGTGTTGTCCGCGGTCAGCGGCGGGTCGAAGATCGGCGTGAAGGCCGAGCGGTGGCGGGCGATGAGCGTTGCGAGGTTCATGGGTACTTGTCGGGTTACTGCACGATCGTGTCTAGCGGGGACACGTGCCGAATTCCCCGGCTATTCGAAATCACCGTGTATTATGCCAGAAGTCGCGTGATTCGCGTCCTGACGGAATTCGGAACGCGTCCCCGATTGCGCACGAACGCGCCCTGACCCTGGCGGGGATACCTACCGAATTCCCCGGCGAATCGCAAGCACCGGGCATCATGCCAAAAGTCGCGAAGTTCGAGTCCTGATGGAATTCGGAAGGCGTCCCCGATTGTGCACGAACCTGCCCTGACCCGGGCGGGGATATCTACCGAATTCCCCGGCGATTCGCAAGCACCGGGCATCATGCCAGAAGTCGCGTGATTCGCGACCTGACGGAATTCGGAACGCGTCCCCGATCTCGCACGAACCTGCCCTGACCCGGGAGGGCTACTTCCAGGCGAATTTCGGCTGCTCGAAATGCGCGACGCGGGTCGGCTTGCCGAGCAGCCCGACCTCGCGAAACTGGTAGGCGATCGCGGCGCTCGGCGCCGCGAACCACGAGTCGCCGAGCGGCATCCGCAGCACCGGGTGCTCGCTGCCGTCGATCGTCTCGAGCAACGGCGCATCGTCGCGCAACAGCTCGGCCAACGGCACCCGGTGGACGCGCTCGACTTCGCCGGGATTCGGCTCGAGCCGCGCGCCCGGCTCGCCCCAGACGACGTAAGGCGTGATCACGTACCCCGAGCGCGTCGGGTAATCGTCGAGCCGGCCGAGAATACGATCCGCACCGAGGTCCAGGGCGACCTCTTCGGCGAGTTCGCGCAAGGCGGCGGCGGCCGGCGTCTCGCCGGGATCGACGCGGCCGCCGGGAAACGCGCGCTGGCCGGCATGGGTTTTCAGTTTCGAAGCCCGCGTCGTCAGAATAAAAGCGGCCTGGCCGCAGCGCGCGGGCGAATGCGCGATATTGGCGATGCCGGCCGGCTCCGTGCAATCGGTCAGTGTAAAGGCGACGGCGGCGCGGACCCTGCCCCGCGGCTCGAGTTCGCGCGCCTCGAAGCGCTCGAGATTGCGTTGCACGCACAAGCGCAGCGACTCATCGAATCTATAGATCGGCTCCACGAATCAATTCAGTTTATGGATCGGGTAAAACTGCGCAATAGACGTCCAAATCACCGGCAATTTAACCCATTTGGGTGATGTCTCGCGGCGAATATCGGAGGATACTAGCGACGTTTTGGGAAAATATCTCAAAAATAAAATGAAAAAAGTCACAACTTCGAATACAACCAGGAGGGTTTTCCCAAACGCACACGACTGTTTTCGTGGACGGGCTAGCCGCGGACGCCGGTTGTGTGATCTCGTTTGCGCAATCGGGCTGTATCCCTCACGTCTATTTCCAGTTTAATCGCGCAATGTTTGCGGCCCCTTCGGGGGCCTTTTTTTTTGCCCGTCAGATTTTGGGCATTTCCAGCGGCGGCTGTCGGAGCTCGGACAGCAATTCCTTGAGTTCCAGAATGTAATCCGACCAGTAGCGCGGCGTGTTGAACCACGGAAACGCCAGCGGAAATGCCGGATCGTTCCAGCGGCGCGCGATCCATGCGTTGAAATGCAGGATTCGCATCGCCCGCAAGGGTTCGATCAGCCGCAACTCGCGCAGGTCGAAAGTGCGGAAAGTCTCGTAACCCTCGACGATTTCGACGAGCTGGCGTTGCCGCGTCGGAGTATCGCCCGACAACAGCATCCACAGGTCCTGGATCGCCGGGCCGCTGATCGCATCGTCGAAATCGACGAAATGCGGGTGCTCGTCGCGCCACAGCACGTTGCCGCTATGGCAGTCGCCATGCAATGAAATCTGCGCGTAGCCCGGCGAGTCCGGCGGCGCGCGCTCGATTTCGTCGATCACCGCCGTCGTCACGGCGCGATACGACGCCTCGAGATCCAGCGGCACGAAACCGGCTACCAGCAGGAATTCCACGTTGTCTCGCGCGGCCGTGGTCGCCAGGTGCTGGCGATGAACGAACGGGAAATCGCTGCCGGCGGCGTGCATCCGGCCGATGAAACGACCGAGTTCATGCAGGTGATCCAGGTTATCGAGTTCGGGCGCGCGGCCGCCCTGGCGCGGATAAAGCGCGAACAGAAATCCTTCGTGCTCGGCGAGCGTCGGGTATTCGCTGTCGGGGTCGAGTACGAGCGGCGGCACGGCGGCGATCTCGTGCTCGTGCAAATAGCGGGTGAAGCGGTGCTCTTCGTCGATCTGCGCGGCGCTCCAGCGAGCGGGCCGGTAAAACTTGGCGATGACGGGTTCGTGCTGGTCGATACCGACCTGGTAGACGCGGTTTTCGAAGCTGTTGAGCGCTAGCACGCGGGCATCGCTCAGGCGCCCGGTCGATTCGACCGCGTCGATCACCACGTCGGGCGAGAGCCTCGTATAGGGATGGGTCGCGTCCGAGGTGTCCGTCTCGTCCGCATCCCGCTGCCGTTGATTTCCGTCGATATCCATCGCTGCGCTCCGCGCCCAGCGTAACGGAAATCGGCGCCGCCGGCGAGCCGCTATTCGAGTCCGTCGAGCCAGGCCGCAACGGCGTCGACCAGTTCGGCGCCGCGGTTACGAAAATAGTGATCGGCGCCGGCGAGCACGAGCTGGCGCGACGCGCCATGCCCGGCCGCCTCGATCATGGCGCGACGCTCGGGCGCCTTGCGGATCACCGCGGGATACTCGTCACTGCCGTAAAGGTCGAGCACCGGCACCCGCATCGCGTCGAGTGGAAACGGCCGGCGCATCGGCTGCTGGTAGTCGGTCGCGCCCATACCCAGGCCGACGAACGCGTCGATCTCGACGTCGCCTCGTTCGCGGATCCAGGCCATCGCCATGTGTACGCCGCAGCTGTGCGCGAGCAGCACGACCCGGTCGTGACCGGCCGCGCGTAAAAATTCGATGCCGGCCTCGATGCGCGGGTAGGCGTGATGGAAGATTTCGACGTAGTCGTAGTACTTCGCCTCCTTGTCGAGCACCGGCATTTGCAGCGAAAGCGTGCTGTAGCCGCGACCGACCAGGCCGACGCGTAGCGGGTTGACCGCGTCGGCCCAGTCGGGGTGAAAACCGCGGCCATGCAGGATCAGGACCGCCGCCCTCGAATCGTCGGCCTCGGTATGAATGCCCAGAAACTCGCGCCCGCCGGCCTCTAGCCACTCGACTTCACCGTCGAAAATCATGTCGACGATCTCGTCGGCGAGGCGTTGCTCGCGCGCAAAATCGGGGCCGACTCCATGCGCGGCGCCGGAAAGTACCGCGGCGAGAGTAAAGGCAACAACGCGGATAGTAGAATTCATTGGCCTATTTTACCGTATACTTCACGCGCAGTGGTGCAACGACAGGCGCTGTGCCGACCTGCCCGGGTTCTCGATAGCCGGGCGCGCTACTCCACTCGGGTAACTGCCGGACTCAATTCGGGCCGATTCGATCAAGGTCATGACAAGAACCGATCTACTCCGTCTGCCGCTGATTGCGCTTATCGCAGCGACGGTCGCGGTGACGGCGGACGAAAGCCAAATGCTGGACGGGCCGGCCTATCTCGAGCAGGTCAACCGCCGTATCGTCAATATCGATACCGCCGAACTCGAGCGCCTGATTGCCGAGGAACCGGCGCTGGTCGTCATCGACGTGCGCCACGAAAGCGAGGTCAACGCGCGCGGCGGCATGATCGACGCCCGCCGCGAAATCATCGTGCCGCGCGGCTGGCTCGAGTTTCGCATGGCCAACGAGGTCGCCGATCGCTCGACCCCGATCGTGGTCTACTGCGGGATCAACCAGCGCAGCCCGCTGGCGGCGGATACCCTGCAAAAAATGGGTTACACCGATGTCCGCAACTATGCCGACGGATTCTTCGCCTGGCGCGACGCCGGCAAGCCGGTCAAGTTCACCGACCGGGCGCTCGACTCGATGCTGTTCCGCAAACCCGAACGGGTCGCCGACGGCGTCTGGTCGGCAATCGGCGCGACCGCGCCGGGGAGCTACGAAAATTCGGGACACAACAACAACCTGTCGTTCGTCATCGGCGGGACCCACGTTCTGGTGTTCAATGCCGGCGACAATTATCTGCTGGCGCGGGCGCTGCACGACGAGATCCGCAAGATCACGATGCTGCCGATCAAGGCGGTGGTGCTGGAAAACGGGCAGGGGCACGCGATGCTAGGCAGCAACTTCTGGCAGGAACAGGGCGTGCCGGTCATTGCCCACGTCGACGCGGCGCGCGAAATCGACGCGCACGGCGCCGAAATTCTCGAGCGCATGCAGTCGCGCAACGGCGAGAAGTCAAAGCACACGCGGCTGACGCAACCGGACCAGACCTTCGACGAGCGGCTGGACGTCGACCTCGGCGGCCTGCGGGTCGAACTCCGCCATCTCGGGCCCGCGCACAGCCCCGGCGACATCCTCGCCTGGATTCCCGAGCGCCGACTGGTCATATCGGGCGACATGGCGTTTCACCAGCGGCTGCTGCCCGTGTTCGAGGACACCGACACCGCGGCCTGGATCGAAACCTGGGAACGCTTTGCCGCGCTCGAACCGGAAATCGTCATTCCCGGTCATGGCGATCCGACCGACCTCGCCGAAGTCACCCGCTACACCCGCGACTACCTCGTCTATCTGCGGGCACGAATCGCGGAGGTCCTCGACGACGGCGGCGATTTGCAGCAAGCCTACGCGATCGACCAGTCACCGTACGCGCATCTCGACACCTTCCACGAACTCGCCCGCCTGAACGCCGATCGCGTGTTCCGGGCGATGGAATTCGAATAGACGCGCCACCGCGAGCTGCGGCGACCAGGCTCCGTTCGCGGCTTCGATTCTGCCGGCGCCAGCGCCCGTCAAGGGTTCAGCGTTCGTGCTCCATCAGCACCGGTTTTTCCCGCTTTTCGAGCAATTGTTCCTCGGCGGCCAGTTCGTTATCGGCGAACATGATCTTGTAGACGACGTCGGATTCGGCCGATTCGACGCGCAGCTGCTTCGCCTGCCGCTTGGCGTCGCGGTAAGCCTCGTGCGTCGCCAGCAGTTCGAGCCGCTTGACCAGGTCTATTCCCTCCGAGGTACTGATTTTATAAACATAATAAGGCATGCTTGATTCCCTCCAGGGGCTCGACACGCCAGTTTACGGGCGCCGCACAACGGAACCGAGTCATGACCGGAATCAACGATCAGAAACGCGAGTTGAGCCTCGAACATCGTATTTTAATACAGGTGCGGCAAGTGTTGGCAAAAGTCGTTCGCGATATTACGCCGCCGCCCGGCGCGCCCTATCCCCTGCCGCAATCCACGATCGATGAAATTCGCAATTGTTTCGCGTTGATCAGCGCGCGCGAGCGCGAACTCGCTGCGACGAGAAAAGACCCGGACATGCCGGTCATCGGCGGGCGCGCCGCGACGACCCGCATCGTCGATCTGGCGCCGGCGAAGCCCGGCACCGACACCGACGAATAGGCCCGCTCAGGGCTCGACGGCGACCACCGGCATGCCCGCCTCGAGCCAGCCGGCGATGCCGTCGCGCACGTTGTGCACCCGCTCGAAACCCAGCTTCGCGTTGAGCCAGTAACCGATAACTCGCGACCGTCCTCCCGTTTCGCAAATCAGGACGATCGGTTGTTGCGGGTCGGTGATCTCGGCCAGCCGGACCAACCAGGCCTGCGCGTCGAAGCGACCGAGATGATCGAAGAACGTGATCCGGTGACTGCCCTCGATGACGCCGGTGGCGCGCCATTCGTCGGCGCGGCGCACGTCGACGATGAGCGTCTGGCGCGCGAGCTCCGTCTCGAGCCCGGCGTTGTCGATCTCGAAGTACTCGGCCCTGACCGGCGCCGCCAGCACCATTGCAGCCAGCAGCAGGCCCCGCGGCGCAAGCCGACGTAACCGCGCCGCTTTAGTCGAGCACGACGAGTTCATAGCCCATGTCCCGGTAGACCCGGATCTGGCCCGGACCGGTCGGCGCGACGTCGACATAATCGGGGAAATCAGCGGCGCTGACGCCGTACCAGCCGGCGTGGGTCTCGCAGACGTGCACCGGCACGTCGTCGGCGACCAGCGACTGCACCGCCCGGTGCACATCGCGGTATTCGTCGCGATACTGCGTTTGCAATGCGAATTCCTCGCGGCCGTGCGATACCACGGCGAACTCGGTCTCGGGGAACCGCGCGCGAATCCGCTCGATCGCCCGCCGCGCCTCGGGCAGAATCCGCTCGAGCGCATCCTCGTCGCCCTCGACGATCTCGAAGACGACGCCGAACGGCGCCTCGGCGCGCGCGAGCAGCGTATCGACCGATTCCGCGGCCAGCGCAAAACCGGCCGACGCGAACCAGACCGTGACGACGGCGAAGCCGCGGTACAGCCCGGCGGCGCGGCTACTCGAGCGCGTCGAGGGCCCGATCGATGCGTTCGTCGATGAAGGCGCCATAGAAATCTTCCGACCAGATGCCGACCAGTTTCTCCGACAGCTCGACGCCGTCGGAGTTCAAAAACACCAGCGTCGGCGTCAGCGAAACGCCATAGCGCGCCGCGAATTGGTCGGTGTCGAGCAGTCGCCCGTCGAAGTCGATCACGGTTTCGTGAGGGTCGAGCGAAATCGAGCGGATCAGGACCTTGCCGTCGTAATCCTCGTTGCGCTGCATCGGCAACAGGAAGGCTTCTTCGAGCCAGCGGCAGTATTCGCAATAGTCGCTGGAAAACTCGAGCACCAGCACGAGATTTTGCGCGCCGACGATCCGCGCGACATCGCGCAGATCCGACACCTCGAGCATTTCCTCGATATCGCCCCGCGCAACGCCGGCGAATACCAGCGCCGCCAGCAGCGTTGCGCAGCGCCAGGCCGGCGCCGCCGACCGCGGGAAACGACCCAAGATCAGCCGGACCGTTTGTCGGCGGCGAGCATGACACCGGCGCCGAATACGCAAAAGGTCAGAATCAGCGAATACGGCGATTTCGACTTCATCGCGACTCTCCCGGGTCCGAAATCATCACGCCGGTGGGCCTCGTCGCGCCTCAGTCGCATTCGGGCTCCTCCTCTTCGACGTCTTGCTGTTCCTCGGGCGCCTGGCTCTGACTGGGCGCAATCGAACAATCGCGGGAGCCCGGCCAGTCGCGAACCGTTGGCGACGAGGTTTCCGGCGGCTCAGCGAGCGGCCACGACAGCGCGCTGGCGGAAAAAAACAGCGGCAGGCAAGCGAAGTATGCGAGCAGCGGAATTCCGGTTAGACCGGGGCCAAGGCCTCGCGGGCGCTGCGCTGGCTGATCAAATTTCTGTTGCATGACAAATACCTGTCTTCGGATAAGATCGAATCGGACCGTTTCTCGACCTTAGGCTAGCACCCTGCCGCGCCGGTATTTCTGATTCAGGTCAAGCCGCCGCGGCGTTGCGGTCGGCTCCCGAGCGGCTTATTTTACTCCGCGTCTATCCAGAATTCGATATTTACCCGACGCCCGCAACGGTTGCAGAATCCGTCGATTGGATAAAAAATGCAGTATGCGCATCTTGCACGCCAACCCTTTCATCGCCCGCCCGTGCCGCCTCGTCGCCGCCGCGCTGTGGTTGATGGCCTGCGCCGCAGGGGCGTCCGAGGTCGAACCCGGCAGGTTCCTCGGCGCGATTCCGTCGGAAAAGCCGACGTGGTTCAAGGAGAGCTTCCTCGAGTTCGAGGAAGACGTGGCCGAGGCCGCCGACGTCGGCAAGCGCGTCATGCTGTATTTCCACCAGGAAAATTGCCCGTATTGCGCGCGCCTGGTCGAGGAGAATTTCGGCGAACCCGCGATCAGGGCCTACATCGTCGATCACTTCGACGGCATCGCGCTCAACCTGTGGGGCGACCGCGAGGTCGTCAGCATCGGCGGCCGTTTCTTTACCGAAAAGACTTTCGCCGCCGCGCTCGAGGTGCAGTACACGCCGACGCTGCTGTTTCTCGACGAGCGCGGCAAGACCGTGCTGCGCCTGAATGGCTACTACCCGCCCGAGGATTTTCGCGCGGCCCTGCAATACGTCGCGCAAAAGCGCGAACAAGATCAGACTTTCGCCGATTTCCGGCTCGCGCAGCTGGCCGGCCGCGACGGCGAGCTGATCGACGAGGATTTCTTTCTCGGCGAGTCGAATCTGCAAACAATCGCCCGCGGCTCGGAGCGGCCGCTCGCGGTCTACTTCGAGTCGCCCGGCTGCATCGAGTGCGCGACGCTGCACGCGCGGATCCTGGGCGACGCGGCGACCCGCAAGCTCGTGCTCGAAGCCGACAACGTCCAGCTCGGCGTCGGCTCGCCGCGGCCGATCGTCACGCCGGATGGCGAATCCACAACCGCCGCCGACTGGGCCCGGCGCCTCGGCATCGCCTACACGCCGTCCGTGATCTTTTTCGATGCCGACGGCAACGAGGTCATGCGCATCGGCGCGTTCCTGAAGACCTTCCATTTCCAGTCGGTTTACGCCTACGTGCTGGAGGGGGCTTACCTCGACGAGCCCGAGTTCCAGCGCTACCTGTCGGCGCGCGCCGACCACCTCAGAGAATCCGGATTCGACACCGATATCTGGGGTTACGAATCGTTCCACGACTAGACCATCGATAAGAGAGGGGGAAGCCACCATGAAGAGAATCACTAAAACCATCCTGCTATGCGTAGCGTTCGCGGGTTCCGCGGCTTTCGCTGGCTGGGCCGGCGCCGTCGACAAGCTCGACGTGCAGCAGGCAATCGCAGAGGCCAGGGATGCGCACAAACAGGCCGATTCGGTCGGCGGCGCCTGGCGCGACACCGGCAAGATGATCAAGAAGGCCGAGCAATTGCTCGCCGAGGGTCAGCTGGAAAAGGCGCTCGAGCTCGCGCGCGAGGCCGAGGCCCAGGGCATGCTCGGCTACATGCAGGCGACCGCGCAGTCGAGCATCGAGAAGCTGCATATCGATTGATCTCGATCACGGTAATCGACAACGCACGCCATCTTGAAGCGCCATGGGCTAAAAACTTTACCCATATTGGGGTATGGTATACGCCGCGAAGATTGAGATATGTTCCAGCGTTCAAGTAAACGACGCATGACCGATTACCGTGATGCCTGCCCCCGGCGCAGACCCGGGCAGATGAAAAAAATATCGAGGAGGACAGAGTATGTCGATTAAACCAGTCGTCAGCGCCACGCTTTCGCTCGTGCTGGTTGGTATGATCTCGTGGTTCGGAGGCATCGCGCCTGCCACTGCCAACGATGTCGATCAGGGCAGGAAAGTTGCTTTCGATCGGAAAAAAGGCAATTGTCTTGCCTGCCACATGATGGCCGGCGGCTCGCTGCCGGGCAATATCGGGCCGCCGCTGATCGCGATCAAAGCCCGATTCCCGAAGAAGGCCGACCTGCGCGCGCAAATATGGGATCCGACGGCCAAAAATCCGAACACGATCATGCCGCCGTTCGGCAAGCACCGAATCCTGAGCGAACGCGAGATCGATCTGATCACCGAATTCGTTTACACCCTCTAGACCGGCAACTATATTTTTCGAGGAACCAAACCATGAATCCCCAACGTCGAAAACTCGTCCAGACGGCCAGCCTGACCGCGGCCGCCGTCGCCGCCGGCGGCGTGCTGATCCCGCAGCGCGTCCTCGGCGCCTACGTCAAGGCCGCCTTCGATGCGGACGACGTCAGCGGTGCGCTGAACGCCGCAATGGGCTCCGATCAGCATTCGTCAACCGATGCGATCAAGCTCAAGGCGCCCGACATCGCCGAAAACGGCGCGGTCGTGCCCGTTACCGTGTCGTCGACGCTCGATAACGTCGATTCGATCGCGATCGTCGCGGTCAAAAACCCCTTACCCCTGACGTCTTTCTACGATCTGACGCCGGCCAGCGAGCCCTATGTCTCGACCCGGATCAAGATGGGGCAGACTTCGGAAGTCATCGCCGTGGTCAAGGCCGACGGCAAACTGTATTCGTCCGCGAAGGAAGTCAAAGTCACGATTGGCGGCTGCGGCGGCTAACGACCGGACTCAAGACAGAGGAGCATTGAAATGGCATCGATCAAGATTCGCGCGAAGGCTTCGGGCGGCGTCACCACGGTCAAGACCCTGATGAGCCACCCGATGGAAACCGGCACGCGCAAAGACAGCAAGACCGGCAAGAAGATACCGGCACACTACATCACCGAGGTCACCGCGGAACACAACGGCAACCGCGTCATGACCGCAAACTGGGCCGGCGGTATTTCCAAGAACCCGTACATGTCGTTCAAGTTCAAAGGTGGCGCGGCCGGCGACAAGGTCCGTATTTCCTGGGTCGACAACATGGGCAAGAGCGACAGCCTCGAAGCGGATATCAAGTAACCGCCGCCCGAACAATAAATCCGAGGAGGATTACCAATGCGAAGCTTTTTACTGACCCTGGGGATCGCGCTGCTGGCGATGCCCGTCGGCGGTATCGCCAGCCCGGAACAGGACCTTGCCGACTTCCGCGAGTATTACGAGAAGCGCTTCCCCGGCACGCCTTTCCACGATTACGTCAACGGCGTCTACTCGATCGATCCGGAGTCGCGCGCGCAGTGGGAGGAAATCGAGGAGTTCGCGCCCTACGAGCTCAGCATCAGCAACGGCGAGGCGCTGTTCAAGAAACCCTTCGCCAACGGCAATACCTACGCCAGTTGTTTCGAAAACGGCGGCGTCGGAATCCGCCAGAATTACCCCTACTTCGACACCGATCGCGGCGAGGTCATTACGCTGGAGCTGGCGATCAACGAGTGCCGCGAAGCCAACGGCGAGAAGCCGCTGAAATGGAAGAAAGGCCCGATCGCCGACATTTCCGCCTATATGGCCTACACCTCGCGCGGTAACGTGATCGACATCAAGATCCCCGACGACCCGCGCGCGCTTGCGGCCTACGAGCGCGGCAAGAAACATTTCTACCAGAAGCGCGGCCAACTCAACATGGCCTGCGCGGACTGCCACAAGTTTTACGCCGGTTACAAGGTGCGCGCCGACCTGCTGAGCCCCGCGCTGGGGCATCTCACCCACTTCCCGGTATATCGTTCCAAGTGGGGCGGGATGGGCACTACGCACCGGCGCTACGGTGGCTGCAACGCGCAGGTGCGCGCCAAGCCTCACCCGGCACAAAGCGCCGAGTACCGCGCGCTCGAGTATTTTCATACCTATATGAGCAACGGCCTCGCGGTCAACGGCCCGGGTGCGCGCAAGTAGACCGGATCACATTATGCGACTTCCGATGCCGGGCATTTGCCCGGCATTTTTTTGCCCGCTCGAGCGCGTTATCCCCAATGGGGTAGGCCATGCTCAAACAGGGCAATAGGATCGCCGCCGCAATTAAATTATCGTTTGATCATTCGATTCGTGCGGTAGCCACGCGTGACAGCCATCCGGATTGCAGATTCCGGCCGATTGGCGTACGACCGGCGCCCTCAGCGTCGTAACGTTTGAGCCCTTTGAACATTTGAAGTAAACGATAATGACCGATTACACCGAGAAATTTGACGCCACCGGGCTGAATTGCCCGTTGCCGATATTGCGCTCGAAAAAAGTGCTGACCGGCATGAACAGCGGCGACGTGCTCTACGTCATTTCGACCGACTCCGGCTCGGTCAAGGATTTCGACGCCTTTTGCAAGCAGACCGGGAACGAATTGCTCGAGAGTTCCGAGTCGGACGGCAAATACCACTACTACATCCGCAAGGCCTGAAACCTGCGCCTGTGGCCCCTGCTTTCAAGGAGGCACGACATGTCCGAAAAAAAACTGGCGCTGATCGCAACCAAGGGCACTCTCGACTGGGCTTATCCGCCTTTCATCCTCGCCTCGACCGCGGCCGCGCTAGGCTACCAGACCCAGATATTCTTCACCTTTTACGGCCTGCAATTATTGCGTAAAGACATGAATCTGAAGGTTTCGCCGCTGGGCAACCCCGGCATGCCGATGCCGCTCGGCATGGACAAGTGGTTCCCGACGATCGGCACCGCGATCCCTGGCATGGAGGCGATCATGAGCAGCATGATGAAGGCGAAAATGAAGAAGAAGGGCGTCGCCAGCGTGGCTGAACTGCGCGAGATGTGCCTCGAATCCGACGTCAAGCTGATCGCGTGCCAGATGACGGTCGACCTGTTCGACATGCAACCCGACGATTTCATCGACGGCATCGACTACGCCGGCGCCGCGACTTTTTTCGAGTTCGCCGGTGAATCGGACGTCAACCTGTTTATCTGACGCGGCGCAACGAATTTGGTGTCACGGCCGGCGCGGGCTGAGCGGTCACGGCGCGGGAAGACGAGAAGGCAAAAAAAATACAGGCCTTGGTTTTTACCGTCTCAGTATTTAGGAGGAGATTGAAATGTCCCGTAACCGAATCACTCGTTTCTTCTGGCTGATTGCACTGGCGTCGGCGCCGACGATCGGCCTCGCCACCAACGGCTATTTCACCCACGGCGTCAGCACGCTCGAAAAGGGCCTCGCCGGCGCCGGCGTCGCCTACTCGCAGGACACCCTGGCGGCGGCCAACAACCCGGCCGGCATGGTCCGTCAAGGCGAGCGTTACGACATCGGCGCGGCGATTTTCGCGCCGATGCGCGAGTATTCGGTCGAAGGCGCCCCGTCGGATGCCTGCTTCCCGGGGAGCTGTACCTTCAGCATCGGCGACGGCGATCAAAGCATCGACAGCGAGAACGAGGCATTCCTGATTCCGCAGTTCGGCTATAACTGGATGCTCGACGATGACCGCAGCATCGGCGTTTCCGTGTTCGGCAACGGCGGCATGAATACGGAGTACAAGGGCGGCACGGCGAGGTTTAACGTAGCACCGCCGGGTCCCCCCATGTTCATGACTTTCGACGGCACCTTCGGCGACGGCACGGCCGGCGTCGACCTGGCGCAACTGTTCATCGCGACGACCTACTCCGCGATGCTGTCGGAGACCTCGTCGTGGGGCATCAGCGGCATCATCGCCTACCAACGCTTCGAGGCCAAGGGAATGGGCAACTTCGCACCCTTCTCCAGCGACCCGGATAACCTGACCAACAACGACCACGATACCTCTACCGGCGTCGGCATTCGCATCGGCTACCAGGCCGAACTCGCGCCCGGCCTGCGCTTCGGCGCGGCTTACCAGCCGGAAATCGACATGTCCGAACTCGACGATTACGCCGGCCTGTTCGCCGATGACGGCGACTTCAACATCCCGTCGAATTTCACCGTCGGCATCGCTGTCGACGTGAGCGACAACGGCGTCATCGTCGCCGACCTGCAACGCATCAACTACGAAGACGTGGCTTCGGTTTCCAATCCGATCGAGCCGCTGACGGACGGCAGCTGCATACCCGGGTCGCCGACGACCGGCGGGACCGGCGACGGTTGTCTCGGCGGCAGCGACGGCGCCGGTTTCGGCTGGGAAAACATGACCATTATGAAGGTAGGCTACCAGTGGCAGGATGGGCCGATGACCTGGCGCGTCGGCTACAGCACCGGTGATCAGCCGATTCCGAGCAGCGAGGTCGTCTTTAACATCCTCGCGCCGGGTGTCATGCGGGAGCACGTGACTTTCGGCTTCAGCCGTGAGATCGACCGTGACAGCGCGGTGCATTTCGCCGCGATGTATGCGCCGAGCAATTCGATCGACGGTGGCAATACCTTCGATCCGGGCCAGGAGGTCGAACTCGAGATGGACCAGTACGAGCTGGTGCTGAGTTATAATCGGAGGCTTTGAAGATCCGGCTCCTGCGATACCCGGTTCATCGAATGTGCCCACGCGGGCACAGTGTTCGACAACGAGCGGAAGTGCGTATTTTGATTAGCCTGGAAACCTGCGATGCAAGTCGATTTGTATAGCCAGTCGCTGCTCTGGTTCTTCGCCCTGGCGGTCGTCTTCGGTGCGGTCGCCCAGCGCTCCGATTTCTGCACCATGGGCGCGGTTTCCGACTGGATCAACATCGGCAGTCTCAACCGCATGCGCAGCTGGATGCTGGCGATAGCGACCGCGATCATCGGCGTCGGAATTCTCGAATTTTCCGGCACGCTCGACCTCGGCCTGACGACGAGCAACGAAACCTCGACGCCGCCGTACCGCAGCGCGACATTCATCTGGTTGCGCCACCTGCTCGGTGGGCTGATGTTCGGCATCGGCATGACGCTCGCCAGCGGCTGCGGCAACAAGACGCTCGTCCGTATCGGCGGCGGCAACCTGAAATCGATCGTCGTGCTGGCGGTGATGGGCCTGGCCGCGTGGTGGATGCTGTTCACCAATTTCAGCTTCGACGCCTTCTTGAGCTGGATGATGCCGCTGGCAATCGATTTCTCGGCACGCGGAATCGACGGACAGGATCTCCCGGCGGTGATTTTCGGCCTCGGCGATATCGAGCGGGGTTCCACCCACACGCTGATCGTCGCGCTCGCGGTTGCGCTGCCCCTGCTCTACTGGGTGCTGCGCGCGCCGGAGTTTCGTCGCGATCTCGAGCTGCTGCTGGCCGGCCTGGTGATCGGCCTGCTGATCGTCATTGCCTGGTACGTCACCGCCGGACCCGACGGTATCGCGTTGCTCGAGGAACTCGATTTCGCCGAGCAGCGGCCATTCTTCACCGGCGCACAGTCGTTCACTTTCGTCGGCCCGGCGGGACACCTCGCGCAATACCTCAAGGAAGGCTTTGCCCCGCTGTTTCTGACCTTCGGCGTGGTCACGGTCGCCGGCGTCATTCTCGGATCGCTGACCTACAGTCTCGTCGGCGGCAAGTTTCGCTGGGAATGGTTTGCTTCGGGCGCCGATTTTGCCCGCCACGTAGTCGGCGGCCTGTTGATGGGTTTCGGCGGCGTGCTCGCGATGGGTTGCACCATCGGCCAGGGCATCTCGGGCATGTCGACGCTGGCGCTGGGCTCGCTGGTGACGCTGGTGTCGATCGTTGCCGGCAGCGCGGCGACGATGAAATACCAGTATTACCGGATGATGCGCGAACTAGACTAACGGGGATATTTCGCCGCGGCGCGGGATCTGGTGGAATGGCCCGATTCGATCGAGCGAGGAAAAACCGTATGGACAAGGCCTATCGGGACGCGGTAACGCAAATGGACGAAATGGGGGTACAGTCGGATTACATCATCGGCTGGCAGGGCGGCTATCTCGGCCACCCGCTGCGCGAGGAACAGCGCCTGACCGAAGCCTACGAAGCGGGCTACGCCGACGGCCAGGCGAAGACTATCGACAATTTCGCCAACTGGGTCGAAGCCGAAGCCTAGCCTGCACATAATGCCAGTATCCCGTGCGATGTGATACGGCACACCGGCGCAGACCAGGCGTGTCTGGACGCCGGTCTGAACTGAGAGCCATAGCCAAAGCTATGGCTCGAAGGAAGCCCAAGTACAGGCACAGCTGGGCAAGTCAGCGCCGTGATAGGACTCGAGCCGTTTGCCGAACGTCAATACTGGAGCCCTGAGAAAGCCAGGCACCATTCGTTAAAAATCTCAAGCCTGGAGAGGCTCGAGTCCGACTGGCGCAATATGCAGGCTAAAGCCTGACCAGGCCTTCCAGCGACCGCTTCAGCGAGCCCTCGATGTCGGGCGCCTCGCGGCCGACGATGATATCCGGAATCCAGCGCTGGTCGCGTTCGCCCATTGCCGCCTGCACGTAGTCGCCGAACCGGCAACGCAGCGCGAACCCGGCGCCCTCGTCATCGCCGTAGCGGTAGGTCGCGTACTCGCCGGAGCGCGCATTGACCCGGGCGATGAAATTCGCGCGGTACTCGCCCGGTCCCTCGATGTCGACCCGGCTATCCTCGAGCAGGCGCGCGAGGTCGGCGACCAGCGCCGACACGAACTCGGCGCGCTCGGCCTCGCCGACGCGGGCGTGGCTCCAGCGATCGCAGACGTGCACGAGGTAGCAGACGATCTCCTCCATGATGTCGAGCCGCTGCGCCTGGGTCGCGGTTTCGAAGTTTTCGTTTTCGAGGTTTAGCACGACGCCGGCGGCGAGTTTCCACACCGTGGCCGCAATCGCGTTGGCCATCTGCGCCAGCGTGCGTGGCCGCTCTGGCTGGTTCCAGCGCTTCTTGACCCGGGACATGCGGCGTCGCTCAGTCGGGCTGGCGCTCGAGCCAGCCGACGACCTGCTGCCTGAGCGCCTGTTCGTGGCCCTGGAAGAAGTGATTGGCGCCCTTCACGCCGACCTGGCGATAGCCCTCCCCCGCGCCGGCGAGCCCGGCGGCCGCGCGGCGGTCGGCCGACTCCAGCACGGCCGGCAAATCGTTGCTGCCGTAGAGGTCGAGCAGCGGAACCGAAATGCGGGTCAGGGCATCGATGTTGGCGCTGCCGTCGAGCCCCGGGCCCATGCCGATCAGCACCGCCGAGTCGATGGCGTCGTGCGCCCCGCGAGCCAGGTAGTGGGACGCCATCGATGCGCCCATGCTGTGGGCAACAATTATCACCGATCGATAACCCGCATCGACGAGGTACTCGATTGCCGCGTCGATGCGTGCTGGAACCTCGGCGAACAGCGGCGCGTAGTCGGCCGGGTCCGCCTCGTTGGCGAGGATCGGCAGCTGTATCGACAGGCTCGTGATGCCGCGCTCGAGCAGCCCCTCGCGCAGCGGGTAGATCACGTCGGGCCAGTTCGGGTGCACGCCGATGCCGTGCAGCAGGATTACGGCGCGCTCGCCGCCGCCGTCGCCCTCGGTCAGGATGCCGAGAAACTCGTGGCCGTCTCCGTCGTCGAGCCAGATGGCGTCACCATCGAGCAGGCCATCGACGACCTGCTCGGCCCACCTCTGCTCCTTGTCGACGTCGGACTGCGTCGCCGCCAGCGGCGGCGCGATGCTCGCACAAACCAGCAGCAGGCAAAGGCGCACGAGTGCCGCCGGAGAACAAACGAGAAAACGGAGTGCGTATGAGTTCATTGCCGGGTACCCGATACCTTGAAATCAACGTTGGATAATACCGCCAATCGCCAGCCGTCGGTGCTATCCCGAGTGGATAGGCGGCCCGGCGCTCGCGGCGGCGACCTTTGCGCGGCATAATCGACGCTGGCGATGACAGTCGACCGAATCATGACGAAACCGATCAGCGAAATCAAACCCGGCAGCTTCGTCTTCGCGCAGGCGCAGGCGCTGCCGCTCGATATCTGCACTGAAATGATCGAGCGCTTCGAGCGCCACGCCGACGAGCAGTATCCGGGCCGGATCGGGCAAACGCTCGACCACGACGCGTCGATCAAACGCTCGACCGATCTCGTCATCAGCGGCAAACCCCACTGGCAGGACCTCGACCGCGAGCTGTTCCGCTCGCTCAGTCGCGCGCTCGCCGAGTTCAAGCAGCGCTTCGAGTTCTTCGCCGGTCCGTTCAGAGACAACGGCTACGCGATCCAGCGCACCGATTCGGGCGAGTTCTACCACTGGCACATCGACGGTGGCAGCCACGAATTTGCCGACCGCCAGCTGGTCGCGATCTGGTATCTGAATACGCTCGCCGGTCAGGGCGGCGAGACCGAGTTCGAGTACCAGGACATCAGCGTGACCCCGGAAGCCGGCAAGCTGCTGCTGTTCCCGCCGTTCTGGACCCATCGCCACCGCGGCGCCGAACTCAAAAGCGGGCGCAAGTACATCGCGACCACCTGGGTCGTTTTCGCCTGAGCGCCTACTCGTCGAAAAACTCGGTGCCCTGGATCTCGCCGCCGGTATTGATCCGGATATGCCGGGTGTCCGGCATCGCGCGGAGGATGTAGGCGCACATCAGCAGCGCGGATTCGCGATTGTCGTTGTGCAGCGCGGTCAGCAGCTTGTCGGCGACGATCTGGCAACGCTGCAGCCGGTCCGGATCCGGCACCCACCAGCGGCTCATCTGCCAGCCGCAGTTCATGTCCCGGTCCATCTTGTCGAAGAAGTCGGCGGCCTCGACGATCAACGCCGGTGGCACATCCAGCACAATACTCTTATCATCGAACTCGATCGTTATATTCATATGCCCTCATCGTCGCCATGATCGTAACCATCCCGGACCTGCTCGACCCGACCGAACTCGACGCGGTACGCGCCGAATTGCGCCGCGGGCGCTTCGTCGACGGCCGGCAGAGTGCCGGGCGCCAAGCCGCCGCCGGCAAGCGCAACGAGGAACTCGAGGCGGCCGAGGACGCTTACCGCGCGCTCAACGACGTCGTCATGACCCGCCTCGTGCGGCATCCGCGCTACCTGCAAACCGCGCTGCCGGCGCGGATCGCCACGCCGATCTACGCGCGCTATACCGCCGGCATGGCTTACGACGCGCACATCGACGACCCGATCATGGGTCCGCCCGGCGCGCGTTACCGCAGCGACATCGCGATCACCGTGTTCCTGAGCGCCCCCGAAGACTATGCCGGCGGCGAACTGCGCATCGAGGCGCCGCAGGGCCCGGTCGCGTACAGGCTGCCGGCGGGTCACGCCCTGCTCTACCCGGCAAACTGCTACCACGCGGTTGCGCCGGTCGAATCCGGCGAGCGCCTGGTCGCGATCACCTGGGTACAAAGCCATATCCGGCGCGCCGATCAGCGCGAGATCCTGGTCGAGCTCGATACTGCCCGCGAGCTCCTCGCCGATGCCGACGGCGAGACCCGGCGCAAGCTCGACCTGTGCTACGCCAACCTGTTCCGGCTGTGGGCCGACGCCTAGCCGTTAGCGCTTCGATCCTTTCTCGGCATGCGCGAGGTCGACCAGCTTCGTCGCCAGTTCCTCGTGCTCGCGCTTGTATTGCGCGAGCTCCGATTCGCCGTCGGGGTCGTAGTAATCCTCCGTGGAAAATTTGCCCGCGTGCTCGAGCTCGATGAACTTTTGCTGCAGCTCCATGATTCTCTTGATGATTTTCTGTTTTTCGCTCATAGCCTGGTCCCGATAAGATTCGCGCGCGCTTCGTAAATCCACTCGCTCGAAGATTCAACGATCCGCCCACGGGATTCGATTGTTCTGCGACATGCCGCCGAAGCGGCTAGTCCCGGGTTTCGATACCCACCCGACGTCGGCCCGCTCATAGCGCGTCGATGCCCTTGTGCGGCACGAACAGGCCGCAACCCAGCTCGCGCCCGTCGCCGAGCCCCTCGCGTTGCAGCCGTACCGACTGCTCGGGCTTGAGGTCGGCCACCAGCAACGAACGCGTGAACAGCGTCTCTTTGCCGGCGCGGATCTCGCGCGTTCTGCCGCAGATCATCTTGCTCGCGCCGACATCCATTGCCGCGAGCCGCGCCGCGACCTCGCCGAGGAAAGCGTCCTCGCGTTGATCGCGCGCGCAACGAATCGCGCGCGCGTAGAGCGTGCCGAGCATCGACAGCGGTCGCACCGAGCTCGCGCCGACGGTGACCGATTGCTCGCCCATGCGCAAGTCGCGATTGCGGATCGCCTCGACCGCGTCGCGATCGTCGCGATGCACGCGGATGACCAGGCGCGAACGTTTCGACAAAGGCACCGCCGCGTCGCGCCCCTGCGGCCGGATCCAGCCGTTGCCCGAACCGGCCAGACGGACGCCGTGCACGCCGATGCGTCCGCACAGCGCCGTATCGAGATGTTCCGCCAACGCCCGGTACAATGCCCAGGCATGGTCGATGTCGAGACGCTCGCCGCGCAACCGGAACAACAGGTCGAAGACGTCGTCGGGCGCACGGTATTCGACCGCCCCGGTATCGTCTTCGCGCCAGAACATCGGCCTCAGTCCCGCTCGGCGGGCGGCTCGACGCCTGGCCGCACCGGGTCGAGGTAGCGCGCCCGGAAAACCAGCCGCGGCGGTTGCGCTGGATCATCGGCATAGGCTTCGCGGCCATGCAGCAAATTACTGCAGACGAGCCCCTGGCCGCGCCGCAGGCGCAGCTCGACCAGGCCGTCGCCCGCCATCAGCAGTTCGCGCACGAGACCGAGCGCCAGCGTACTCTGGCGATCTCGCTTCCAGACGATATTGCGCGGACGCGATGTATAGCGCATTTGCAACCCACCGCCGTCGCCGTCGATCGCGAATACCGGGCCCGTTTCCTCGGCGCGCACGACCCGGCCATTCTGCACGTTGGCCGGCACCCTCATCAGGTCGGGGCGCATCAGCGCCCGCAGCAGGTCCGGCGCGCGGTCGCGAATCTGCAGGTATAGATACTCGTGGTCGAACAGGAAATTGCCGCCGCCGCGCGCGGCCGGCTGCACGCAGTAGAGCGCGAAGGCCCGGATCGCGCGCGCGGAATCGTTGTAGTAACCGTCGGTGTGCCAGTTCAGCGCGCGGTTGGTGTAGGGAACGTACTGCGCGCGCGGGTCTTCGTCGTCGACCCGCGTCAGCGACGTCACCCGGTCGGTATCGGCGCCCGGATTGGCGTCGAGCCGCTCGAGCCCGAGCTGCCGGTTGAGGGCGAGAAACGCGGCCTTGTCGAGCCGGCCGTCGCCCTCGAAAAGGACGAAGCCGAAGGCGTCGACCTGGCGCGCGGCCGCGGCGAGGTCGGCGGCCGCCAGTTTGCCGTCGGCGCCGAGGTCGAGAGCGCGCGTCGCCTCGAGCGAACGGCGCAATTCGAGCTTGCGCGCGCGCCAGGCCGCGTAGGCGTCGTCGTTTGCGAGCGAAAACGGCGAATCGCCGTCGCCGGCTGCGACCCGGCGGCTGACGTCGCTGAGGCTTGCGTACATTGCGGAAGCGCGGTCCGAATTGACGTGATCGATGCGTCCGATTCTAGTACAGTGGACCGGCGATTGGAGCCTCCCATCGGTGGGGTCCGCGACAGATTCCGGATCGCGGCGTAACCAATTGAAATACATGGATAAACTCGCATCCTGGCGGCAACCTGGCGCGACCGGCCCTCGGCGCCCGGATCGGCGCTATCTCGATAGGGATAAGCCGGCGCATTGCTGCATCCCAACCGGGGGATAGCCGAAACCGGCCGGTTGCACCAAACTTAGGCCCATCGTCGCCGGTTCGCGCCGGGCGAGGAGGCATTGGGCGCGAACCGATATCGCCGTGGCGGGCTCCGCCGCAACGGCTCCATCCGAAAACCCGGGAAGACAGGATCATGGCGAAAAAAATACACGTTACCCCGATGCTCGATGAGCTGGAGAAGGGCCCCTGGCCGAGCTTCATCAGCGGCATCAAGAAGCTGCGCGACGACCACCCCGACGAGCGCATCAACGGTGTCGCCAACTCGCTGCTCGGCCAGCTCGAGCATTCTTACGAGACCCGCAAGGGTTACTGGAAAGGCGGCACGGTCAGCGTCTACGGTTACGGCAGCGGTATCATCCCGCGTTTCTCCGAGGTTGCGCAGGCCTTCGCCGAATCGAAAGAGTTCCACACCCTGCGGGTACAGCCGCCGGCGGGCAACTACTACACCACCGACATGCTGCGCCAGCTCGGCGAGAGCTGGGAAAAGTACGGTTCCGGCCTGGTCACTTTCCACGGCCAGACCGGCAACATCATGTTCATCGGCACGACCACCGAGAACACGCAGCATTTCTTCAACGAAATCAACGAGTACGGCTTCGACCTCGGCGGCGCCGGACCGTGCGTGCGCACCGGCATGTCCTGCGTCGGCGCGGGGCGTTGCGAGCAATCGAATGCCGACGAGATGCGCATCCACCGCACGCTGCTTAACAACTTCACCGACGACGTGCACCGTCCCGCCCTGCCCTACAAGTTCAAGTTCAAGGTATCCGGCTGCGGCAACGATTGTATGAACTCGATCGAACGTTCCGATTTCGCGATCATCGGCACCTGGCGCGACGACATGAAGGTCGACCAGGAGGCGTGGAAGGAGTATGTCGCCAAGAAGGGCCGCCAGCATACGATCGACAATATCATCACGCGCTGCCCGACCAACGCGCTGTCGCTGGGCGACGACGACTCGCTGACGGTCGACAATTCGAACTGCGTGCGCTGCATGCATTGCCTGAACGTCGTGCCCAAGGCGCTGTCGCCGGGCGACGACAAGGGCGTGACGATCCTGATCGGCGGCAAGCGCACGCTCAAGATCGGCGACCTGATGGGCACGGTCATCGTGCCGTTCATGAAGCTCGAGACCGAGGAAGACTACGAGAAGCTGACCGAGCTCGCCGAGGAAGTCATCGACTACTGGGCCGAGAACGGCCTCGAGCACGAGCGCTGCGGCGAAATGG
>JAHEKJ010000134.1 GCA_024638385.1 Gammaproteobacteria bacterium
CCGAAGGCTGAGCCAGCAGATTTACAGTCTGCCCCCTTTGGCCACTCGGGAACCCCTCCGTAAAAGGCGAGTATTCTGGACACGACGCCAACCCGTGTCAATACCGCCGAAGCGCGATTCGTCCCAGATAATCAAGGACTTGAATCGCGGCTCTAACCCTTGGCGACGCGCCGCTCGTTGACTTCCTTGATGACCTCGTCGGCCACGTTCCTCGGGCACGGCGAGTAAGACTCGAATTCCATCGAAAACTGGCCGCGTCCCGAGGTCAGCGTTCGCAGGTCGCCAATGTAGCCGAACATCTCCGACAGCGGCACGCTGGCGCGCACGCGCACGCCGCTCGGCGTCGATTCCTGCGCCTTGATCATGCCACGGCGGCGGTTCAGGTCGCCGATGACGTCGCCGACCTGGTCCTCGGGCACGAATACGTCGACCCGCATGATCGGCTCCATCAGCTGCGGGCCGGCCTTCGGAATCGACTGGCGGAACGCGCCCCTGGCGGCGATCTCGAAGGCCACCGCCGACGAGTCGACCGCGTGGTAGCCACCGTCGTACAGGTTGATCTTGACATCCAACAGCGGGTATCCGGCGAGTACGCCTTCCTGCATGCAGCTCGCGAAACCCTTTTCGATCGCCGGCCAGAATTCGCGCGGCACGTTGCCGCCGGTAACCGTCGACTCGAACTGGAAGCCGCTGCCCGGCTCGCCCGGCTCGATGATGTAGTCGATCTTGCCGAACTGGCCCGAGCCGCCGGTCTGCTTCTTGTGCGTGTAGCTGTCGTCGACGCGCTGCGTGATCGTCTCACGGTAAGCCACCTGCGGCTTGCCGACCTCGACGTCGACCATGTGCGTGCGCCGCAGGATGTCGACCTTGATGTCGAGGTGCAGCTCGCCCATGCCCTTGATGATCGTCTCGCCGCTCTCCTCGTCGGTCTCGACGTAAAACGACGGATCTTCCTTGACCATCTTGCCGATCGCGAGACTCATTTTCTCGGATGCAGCCTTGTCTTTCGGCTTGACCGCGATCGAGATCACCGGGTCCGGGAAAACCATCGGCTCGAGCGTCGCCGGCTGCTTCGGGTCGGCCAGCGTATGGCCGGTTTGCACGTTCTTGAGCCCGACCAGCGCAACGATGTCGCCGGCCTCGGCCGAATCGCGCTCGATGCGCTCGTCGGCGTGCATCTCGACGATGCGGCCGATGCGTTCGGTCTTGCCGGTGAAGGTGTTCAGCACCGTGTCGCCCTTGCTGATCTTGCCCGAGTAGATCCGCGTGAAGGTCAGCGCGCCGAAGCGATCGTCCATGATCTTGAACGCGAGCGCGCGCAGCGGCCGGTCCGGATCGACGATCGCGAACTCGCCGGTTTCGTTGCCCTCGAGATCGACCTCGGGCTGCGGCTTGACCTCGGTCGGATTCGGCAGATAGTCGACCACCGCGTCGAGCACCAGCTGGATGCCCTTGTTCTTGAATGCGCTGCCGCAGTAGGTCGGGAAGAAGTCGAGCGCGATCGTGCCCTTGCGAATACAGCGCTTGATGTCATCGAGCTCAGGCTCCTCGCCATCGAGATACATCATCAGCAAGTCGTCGTCCTGCTCGAGCGCGGTTTCGATCAGCTTTTCGCGATATTCCTCGACCTGCTTGGCCATCTCGGCCGGCGGCTCCCGGACCTCGTATTGGGTCGGATCGCCGGAATCGTCCCATACCCACGCCTTTTGCGTCAGCAGGTCGACCACGCCGACGAAGTCGTCCTCGGTGCCGATCGGCAGCGTCATGACCAGCGGATTGGCGCCGAGCACGTCCTCGACCTGCTTGACGACGCGGAAGAAATCGGCGCCGAGGCGGTCGAGCTTGTTGACGAAGATGATGCGCGCGACCTCGGAATCGTTGGCGTAGCGCCAGTTGGTTTCCGACTGCGGCTCGACGCCGCCGGAACCGCAGAATACGCCAACGCCGCCGTCGAGCACCTTGAGCGAACGGTAGACCTCGATCGTGAAGTCGACGTGCCCGGGAGTGTCGATGATGTTGAGCCGGTGCTTGTTCCACTCGCAGCTGGTCGCCGCCGACTGGATCGTGATGCCGCGCTCCTGCTCCTGGTCCATGAAATCGGTGGTCGCGGCGCCATCGTGCACTTCACCGATCTTGTGGATCTTGCCGGTGAGCTTGAGGATGCGCTCGGTGGTCGTGGTTTTACCGGCGTCGACGTGGGCAAAGATGCCGATGTTCCGGTAAGTGTCGAGGTTAGCCATGATGGTATCCAGTCTAAATTTACAAACGCTTCATGCCACGGCTTGCGGCCAGGCTTCGGCAATCACAGGAAAAGCCTCGTCTTTCTCGCTGGCAAAGACGAAAACTGCTGTAAGCCTTTGATTTAAAAAGAAATTCGGTGGATCCGAATTCTGACGGCGCATATTCTAGCACATTCAGACAAAAGCGATAGTAGTAGATGCCGGAAATTCCGCTCGAATTCAGACCTGCAGATGGCGACCGCGAGCGCGCTTTTCAAGCGGCATCAGCGGTGCTTGAAATCGGGCTTGCGTTTGTCGACGAACGCGGCCATGCCTTCTTTCTGGTCGTCGAGCGCGAAGGTCGACTTGAACATCTGCCGTTCGCTGCGAACGCCCTGCGCCAGCGGCGTCTCGAGCGCGAGGTCGACCGCGTCTTTCGCCAGCGCGACCACCGGCCGCGAGTAGGACGCGATCTTCGCGGCGGCATCGAGCGCGACGTCGAGATAGGCGTCGAGCGGCTCGACGCGCGCCGCGAGCCCGCAGCGTTCGGCTTCGGCGGCATCCATCATGCGCCCGGTCAGGCACAGGTCCATCGCCTTGGATTTGCCGACCAGCCGGGTCAGGCGCTGCGAGCCGCCGAAGCCGGGGATCGTGCCGATCGTGACCTCGGGCTGGCCGAATCTCGCGTTGTCGGCGGCGATGACGAAATCGCACATCATTGCGAGCTCGCAGCCGCCGCCGAGCGCATAGCCGGCGACCGCGGCGATGACCGGCTTGCGGCATCGGGCGATGCTGTCGCAATGCTTCGTCAGGCCGCCGTCCTCGAGCATGAAGGCGTAGCTCGCGTCCTTCATTTCACCGATATCGGCGCCGGCGGCAAACGCCTTGTCGTTGCCGGTCAGGACGATCGCGCCAATCGCATCGTCGGCGTCGAGCCCGGCAATGGCCGCGGCGAGCTCCTCCATCAGTCCCAGGCACAACGCGTTGAGCACGTCCGGCCGGTCGAGGCGCACCAGCGCCACCGCGTCCCTGCGTTCGACCTCGAGATATTTCCAGTCGGTCATGATTCGATCCCCTCGAACTGTTGAATGATTTGCCGCTCGCGCCCCGGTATCGGCCGGCTCCGGTCACCGCGATAGTCGTACCAGACGCAGGTCGCGCGCGCGGTCGCGAGAGGTGCGTCCTCCCCCTGCGCAAAGATCGCCGATTCGAAATCGAAGCTGCGGTCGCCGAGCCGGCTGACGCGGCTGCCGACCTCGAGCGCGCTCGGATGATGGATCTGACTCAGAAAAACCACGTGGATGTCCGCCAGGATCAGGCTGCTTTCGAGCCCGGCGCGGGTATCGATTTCGAGCACCCTGAGCATGTAGTCGAGACGGCCCGTTTCGAAGTAACGCACGAACTGCACGTTGTTGACGTGACCGAGGCGGTCGCAGTCGCCCCAGCGCGTCGGCGACGGCGTGAAGTGCCGGAACCGCGCGCGCCGGAAATCGTCGCCGTTTACCCGTTGCCGCTCGACCATCGGAGCGCGCTCCCCGCCCTAGAATTCGTCGGCGCCGATCGCCATCGTGCTGGCCGAGCCGGCGCGCACCATCGCCGCCTGCGCCTCGGCGCGCGGCAGGATGCGCTCGGCGAAAAACACCGCGGTCCTGATCTTGTGCAGGTAATAGGGGTCGCCACTGCCGGAATCGATGTGGCGCCGGGCGGCGAGCGCGGCGCGCGCGAGCAGCCAGGCGCCGGCGACGTTGCCGGCCAGCAGCATGAAGTCGACTCCGACGGCGCTGCCGAGATCGGGGTCCTCGGCGGCTTGCGCGAGATACCACTCGGTGGTTTCGGCGAAAGCCTCGAGCGCCGGCGCGAAGCGGCGCGCGATCGCGCCGAGGTCGTCATCATCCGGATCGAGTTCCCCGGCGAAAGCCCGCAGCTCGGCGATCAGGTCGCCGATCGCCGCGCCCCGATCGCGCAGTATCTTGCGCCCCATCAGGTCGAGCGCCTGGATCCCGGTCGTGCCTTCGTAAATCGTCAGGATGCGGGCGTCGCGGGAATGTTGCGCGGCGCCGGTCTCTTCGATGAAACCCATGCCGCCGTGGACCTGTACGCCGAGATAGGTCACTTCCTGCGCCATTTCGGTACACCAGCCCTTGACGATCGGGATCAGCAGGTCGACGCGGCGCTGGTATTGCGCCCGATCCTCGGCCGACTCCGAGCGCTCGGCGAGGTCGGTCTGCGCCGACGCATAATACGCCAGCGCCCGCCCGGCCTCGGTGATCGCGCGCATCTGCATCAGCATGCGACGCACGTCCGGGTGGTGAATGATCGCGCTGCGTTCGCTGTGCCCGCGGGCGACGCCCTGCACGCGTTCTTTGGCGAATGCGACCGCGCGTTGCAACGCGCGCTCGGAGATCGCGACCCCCTGCATGCCGACCTCGAGGCGGGCGTTGTTCATCATCGTGAACATGCAGGCCAGGCCCTTGTGCTCCTCGCCGACGAGGTAACCGATCGCCCCGCCCTCGTCACCGTAGGACATCACGCAGGTCGGTGACGAGTGGATGCCCATCTTGTGCTCGACCGAGACCACGCGCACGTCGTTGCGCTCGCCCCTGGAGCCATCGGCGTTGACCAGGTACTTCGGCACCAGGAACAGCGAGATGCCCTTGACGCCCTCGGGTGCGTCCGGCAGGCGCGCGAGCACCAGGTGGACGATGTTGTCGGACAGCTCGTGCTCGCCCCAGGTGATGTAGATCTTTTGCCCGAAGATGCGGTAGTGCTCGCCATCGCGTTCGGCGCGGGTCTTGATCGCGGCCAGGTCGGTACCGGCCTGCGGCTCGGTCAGGTTCATCGTGCCGCTCCACTCGCCGCTGACGAGCCGCGGCAGGTAGGTATCCCGCAACTCCTCGGTCGCGTGCGCCTCGATCGCTTCGATCGCGCCGGAGGTCAGTAGCGGACACAGCGCGAACGCCATGTTCGACGCGTACCACATTTCGGCGACAGCCGAATGAATCAGAAACGGCAGCCCCTGGCCCTCGTACTCGGGCGACTTGGCGAGGCCCTGCCAGCCGTTGTCGGCGAATTGCCGATAGGCCTCGGCATAGCCAGCCGGACTGATCACGACGTGGTTCTCGACGCGCGTGCCGGCGGCGTCGCCGACCGGGTTAAGCGGCGAGAAGACATCGGTAGCGAGCTTGCCCGCCTGTTCGAGGATGGCCTGAACCATGTCGCCGGTCGCGTCCTCGTAGCCGGGCAGCGCGGCAACCGCATCGAGGCCGGCGATTTCATTGATGACGAATTCCATGTCCCTGACGGGGGCGATATATTCCGGCATGCTAGGGTCCTCAGGCGTGAAAGGAAACCGATTCGGCGAGCGACGCGCGCGCCGGTTCGATCCGGTTTTCGGGTAAATCCGGGTTCTCGTAGCCGAACGAGATTCCGAACAAGAGTTTCTGGCTCGCGTCGATTCCGAGCTCGCGCCGCACCGAGTCGGCATCGTAGCCGAGGATCGTCTGCGGACAGCTCGCGAGCCCGTGAGCGCGCAGCGAAAGCATCAGGTTTTGCGCGTACATGCCGACGTCGCAGGCCTCGCGGATGCCGCACCAGTCGGGCATGAAAATGAACACGACGTGCGGCGCGCCGAAGAATTCGAGGTTGCGCAAAAACGCCTGGCGGCGGCCCTCACGGTCGTCGCGGGCGACGCCGAGCGCCCGGTAGAGCAGCACCGCGACGTCGATCTGGCGCCGGCGATAGACGCCGTCGTAGCTGGCATCGTAGGGAAAATCGAGCGTGTGTCTGCCCTCGGCGATGGTGGTCATGAAGATTTCGCTCAGCCGATCGCGTAGCGCGCCGGACACGACGTGGCTTTGCCACGGCTGCGTGTTGCAGTTCGACGGCGCGGTCGCGGCCGTGGCGAACACCCGCTCGAGGATTTCGCGCGGCACCGGGTCCGGCAGGAAGCCGCGAATCGAACGCCGCGAACGCGCAATCCGGTCGAACACGCGCGCGCACTCGGCGGCTTCCGGCGCCATCGGCGCCGACGCTTCGAGTTTGTCGGTCTCGGCTTCGTTCATGCCCGCTAAGCTACTCCTTTTGCCCGCCGTGGTATAGCCGTCCGCGCGCCGCGCGGCGCCGGCGGCCGCGAACGCGAGATGATAGAGGCCCGGGCGCGGGCGCGCAACCGCAACCGCGCGGGCGCGCCGAAGGTATGCAAGCGCGGCAAATCGGGTACACTGACCGGGTTTCGAACGGGACCCGGACATGAGCGAGACCAACGAGCCCAGGATCATCAAGAAATACCCGAATCGGCGGCTTTACGACACCGAGGAGAGCCAGTACATCACGTTGCACCAGATTCGCGACCTCGTGCTGGGCGAGGTGCCGTTCGTCGTCATCGACCAGAAAACCGACGAAGACATCACCCGCAGCATTTTATTGCAAATCATCCTCGAGCAGGAATCGGAAACCAATCCGCTGTTCTCCAACGACAATCTCGAGCGCTTCATTCGCTATTACAACGCCGGCGCGCACAAGGGGTTTTCCGACTTTATCGGCCAGAGCCTGAACTTTTTCCAACAGCAACAGCGCGAGTTCGGCAAGGCGGTCGAGGGCATGACCGGGCACAATCCGATGTCCTTCTGGAACGAGATGACGCAAAAAAATATCGAAACCTGGCGCCAGATGATGGGCCTGGGCCCCGAGAAGGATTCGTCAGACGATTCGTAGCTCGCTGATTCGCATAACTTTTTCGAATACCCTCATCGAGCAACTTGACAGTTCGACGGTTGTCACCTATTTTGTGCAGTGCAATATGCTGCATCGCAGCAGTCCATTTCAGCACAGGTAAATGGCAGGCTCATGAACCCAAAGCGAATCGCGCTCGTAACGGGCGGCACGGGCGGCATCGGCACCGCGATCTGTATCGCGCTCGCCGAGCAGGGACGCAAGGTCATCGCGGGCTACTATCCCCCGGAAAAGGAACAGGCGCAGGCGTGGCAACGAAGCCATCGCGAACGAGGTTACGACTTCGAAATCGTGGCCTGCGACGTCGCCGACTTCGAGTCCAGCCAGCAAATGCTGCACGACGTCGAGAACACCATCGGCCCGGTCGACATTCTCGTCAATTGCGCCGGCATCACCCGCGACAGGACCCTGCAACGCATGACCCCCGAACAATGGGACTCGGTGCTGCGCACCAACCTCGACTCCGCGTTCAACGTCACGCGTCAAGTCGTCGAGAGCATGTCGACCAAGGGTTTCGGCCGCATCGTCAACATTTCCTCGGTCAACGGCCAGAAGGGCCAGTTCGGCCAGGCCAACTATTCGGCCGCCAAGGCCGGCCTGCACGGCTTCACCAAGGCCGTCGCCCAGGAACTCGCGGCCAAGGGCGTGACCGTCAACTCGGTTTCCCCCGGTTACGTCAAGACCGACATGACCGACGCGATTCCCGAGGATATTCGCGACGCGATCATCCAGCAGGTGCCGATGGGTCGCATGGCCACGCCGGAAGAGGTCGCCTACGTCGTCTGCTTCCTGACCGACGACCGCAATACCTACATGACCGGCGCCAACCTGCCGGTCAACGGCGGCATGTACATGACTTGAACGCCCGCGAGCGTGGTCGGGTACAATTGCCTGGCAACTTTCGCGACCTGCCTTTCCGGTGCCCGCGAACACCCTCGCAGGGTGTTTATGTTGCAGTGCACAATAAACTGTGTTATCGTCAATTTCTTAATCTTTTGAACGAGTTACCGACATGAGCGACAACAAATCCTGGACCGACCAGTGGTTCAAGGCGCAACAGCAGTTCGTCGACGCCTGGAGCGACATGGCGAAAGCCGGCGATCCCCGGCGCCAGGCACGCCAGACCGACCTGTGGTCCGACGGTTTCGATGCCTGGCGCAAGGCCGTCAGCGGCGAGAGCCAGCCCGACGTGCGCGAGGCGATGGAAAAGGCCTTCGACACGGGCAAGGAATACTTCTCCATGGCCGAGCGGATCAGCCGCGGGCTGGCCGCCGGCAACGAGCCGCGCGCCGCGATCAACCAGTGGATGGAACAGCTCAAGCAGGGCCTGCAGCAATGGTCGAGCCTGCCGGGCTTCGACAACGCGGCGGCCGGCGATTTCATGAAGCAGTGGTTCGCGCCGAGCAAGTCCTGGCAGCAAATGGCGTCGCAGATGGCGCCGATGCAGCAGGCCATGTGGCAAATGCCGGGCATGAACACGTCGGTTTTCAATCTCGGCGAGGTAATCGACCCGCTGGGCAAGGTTCTCGAGGCGCCCGGCATCGGTTATTTTCGCGAACCGCAGGAAAAGCAACAGCGCGGTATCCAGCTCGCGCTCGAATACCACGAGGCCAATTTCAACTTCAA
>JAHEKJ010000037.1 GCA_024638385.1 Gammaproteobacteria bacterium
TTGCCGCTGGAAAAGTCGATCGGGATCACGCCGATACTCGCGCCGAGCCTGAAATTGCGCCCGCCCCACATGAAACGGAACTCGTCGATCGCCTCGCGCACGGTTTCGGCGACCCGGTTCGCCTGGCGCAGCGTGCAGCGCTCGAGCAACAGGCCGAATTCGTCGCCACCGAGACGGGCTATCGTATCGCGCTTGCGCAACTTGTCCTTGAGCAGGGCCGCGATCTGGCGCAGCAATTCGTCGCCGGCATCGTGCCCGCAGGTGTCGTTGACGACCTTGAACTGGTCGAGGTCGATATAGCACAGCGCGTGTTCACTATCGTCGCCGCGACAGCTCTTGACTACCCGCGCGAGCCGCAGCTCGAATTCGCGGCGGTTGACGAGGCCGGTCAGCGGATCGTGCGAAGCCTGGTAAGACAGCTGTTGCGACAACAGGTAGGATTCGGTGATGTCGATGCCGGTGCCGCGGTAGCCGATGAACTCGCCGCGATCGTCGAACTTCGGCTTGCCGCTGATGCGCACGAAGACGTCCGAGCCGTCTGCGCGCGGGAAAGAGTATTCGAAATTGTAAAACGGTTCGTGGGCCTCGAGCGTCGCCTGGAATCGCTGCCATTTTTCCGAGCCGAAATCTTCGCCGCGCACGACTTCCTGGCGGGTCTTGCCGATCATGCGATCGGCTTCCATACGGAAAAAATTCGGATAATTGCCGGACAGGTAAGTGAAACGAAAATTCGCATCCTGCTCCCAGAACCAGTCGGCGCCGGTTTCGGCGAAATCGCGCAACCGCTCCTCGCTTTCCTTGAGCGCCTTCTCGGCGAGGTGTTGCTCGGTGATGTCGCGCGCATGCACGATCAGACTGGCGCCGATGTCGCCGTCGAGCTCGCGCACGCAGCGCCTCGTCATTTCGAGCACGCGGATATCGCCGTCCTTGTGGTAATAGCGATAAATACCGCCGACGATCCGCCCGGGATTGTCCAGGACCTCGCGCGAGGCCTGCTCGATGCGTTCGCGATCCTCGGGCACCGCCAGGCCTCGGGCGTCGGTGCGCTCGAGCTCGTCGACGCGATAGCCGAGGATCTTTTCGACCGAGTCGTTGAGAAACTTGATTTCGCCGTCGGCGCCGATGATGCAGACGATATCGGTCACGTGATTGATAATCGTGCGGAAGCGATTTTCGCTCTCGATCAGCTGCTGCTGCGCGAGCATCGCCTCGGTGACGTCGCTGCCGACGCCGCGGTAGCCGAGAAACCGGCCTTCGGCATCGAACAGCGGTTTGCCGCGGGTACGCAGCAAGCGCGTCTCGCCGTCGTCGCGGGTTAGCGACCAGACCATCGAGTAGTCGGCATGCCGGCGCAAGGCATCGCCCACCTTATCCCATTTATGGAAATCATCGATGTGTCCGGCGAAGGCCTGCTCGCGGGTCTTGCCGAGCACGTTTTCGATTTTCAGGCCGGTAATCTTTTCGAATGGCGCCGACAGGTAGGTGAAGCGCAGCCCGGCGTCCATTTCCCAGAACCAGTCGGCGGCGAGCATCGCGATGTCGCTGAAACGACCGAGCATCGGCTCGTCGCCGGCGCCGTCGTTTGCGGGAGAAATCGAGCCCTCGTTTGCCGCCGGCGTGGTCTCCGCCAGCGCGTCCTTTTTGGTTACAACCTGGTTTTTCATCGCCTTCGTGGCTATCCAGCTCACCACTCGAAACTCAAGTCTAGGGCTTCACGCCGAGATGTCCAGCATCGCGGCCGTGCCAGCGCGCGGCGAGCGATCCCGAATTTGCTCCCATCGACGCGGGATTGCGGTAGACTGCCCCGATTTGACCGGGGGATCGAGGATTGTCGCAGCCGCTCAACGCCAGCCTGACGCACGTGCGCAACACCGCGGTCGAGCCGCATGCCGCCTACCCGGCCCGCCTCGAGCGGATCATCGGCCTCGACGACGCCCGCCGCGCGCACGACGAGATTTCGCGCTGGCCAGGCTACCGCCCGACGCCGCTGCACGACCTCGCCGCGCTGGCCGAAGCAGCCGGCGTCGAGCGGATCTGGTACAAGGACGAAGCGGCGCGCTTCGAACTGAAGAGTTTCAAGGCGCTCGGCGGCGCCTATGCCGTCATGCAGGTGCTGCGCGACGCCGTGCACCGCGAACTGGGACTCGACGCGACGCTCGAAGACCTGCTGCAGCATCGCTACGCCGAGCTTGCGGCGCGGCATGTCATCAGTTGCGCCACCGATGGCAATCACGGCCGTTCGGTGGCCTGGGGCTGCCGGCTGTTCGGTTGCCGCTGCGTCATCTATATCCACCGCGACGTGTCGCGCGGACGCGAGCAGGCGATGCGCGAACTGGGCGCCGAGGTCGTGCGCATCGACGGTAACTACGACGCCTCGGTGCGCATGGCCGCCGACGAGGCGCGCGCCCGGGGCCGCATCATCGTATCCGACACCAGTTACCCCGGCTACCTCGAAATTCCGCGCCACGTCATGCACGGATATACCGTCATGCTGGCCGAGGCGGTCGCGCAAATGGACGGCGCGATCCCGACCCATGTGTTCGTCCAGGGCGGCGTCGGCGGGCTCGCGGCCACTGTCTGCGGCTATTTCTGGGCGTTGTGGGGCGAGCGGCGACCGCGCCTGCTGGTGGTCGAACCGGAAAACGCCAACTGCCTGCAGCAATCGGCGCGCGCCGGCCATCCGGTGGTCGTCGACGGCGACCTCGAAACCCTGATGGCGGGACTGTCCTGCGGCGAGGTATCCGAACTCGCGTGGGAAGTTCTTGCCGCCGGCGCCGACGACTTTCTGACCCTCGGCGAAGCGGCGGTCGCACCGACGATGCGCCTGCTGGCTGGCGGCGAGCCGCCGATCGAGGCCGGCGAATCCGCGGTTGCCGGGCTCGGCGCGCTGCTCGCGGCAAGCTCCGATTCGCAGCTGCGGCGCGATCTCGGGCTCGACGCGTCGAGCCGCGTGCTGGTCCTCGGCACCGAGGGCGCGACCGATCCCGATCTCTATCGCCGGCTGGTGGAGACCGCGGCGTGACCGCGGCGCCGCCGCGGGGTTTCGCCGAAGCCGAATTCGCCGCTCGCTGCGAACGCGCGCAACGACGCATGCGCGACGCCGAACTCGACGCACTGCTGTTGACGACCGAGCCCCACCTGCGCTATTTCAGCGGCTTCCTGAGCCAGTTCTGGCACAGCCCGACGCGGCCCTGGTTCCTGTTGCTGCCGCTCGACGGCAAGCCGCGCGCGGTCATCCCGACGATCGGCGCCACCGGCATGGGCGAGACCTGGGTCGACGACATCCGCTGCTGGTCTTCGCCGGCGCCCGACGACGACGGCGTCAGCCTGCTCGCGGCGGCCATCGACGAACTGCCGCGTCGCTTCGGCCGCGTCGGCGTGCCGCTCGGCGTCGAGAGCCACCTGCGCATGCCGGCGCAGGACTTCGCGCGCGTCGGCGCGGCGCTGCCGGCGATCGAATGGATCGACTGCGCGCTGCTGATGCATCGCCTGTGCAGCGTCAAATCCGAAGCCGAGACCGCCAAGATCCGCTACGTCTGCGAGCTGACCTCGGACAGCTTCGCCGCATTGCCGGACTTCGCGCGGGCCGGCGACAGCGAGCGCGACATCGTCCGCCGCATGCGCATCGACCTGCTCGAACGCGGCGCCGACCATACGCCCTACATCGTCGCGGCGTCCGGCGCCGACGGCTACGACGACATCATCATGGGTCCGCGCGATCGCGTACCGGCCGCCGGCGACGTCCTGATTATCGATACCGGCACCGTCTACGATGGTTACTTTTGCGATTTCGACCGAAACTTCGCCTTCGGCCATGCGTCGGACCTCGCCAGGCGCGCCTACGCGGCGCTCTGCCGGGCGACCGATGCCGGGTTGGCCGCGGCGCGACCCGGCGCTAGTACGGCCGACGTCTGGCGCGCGATGTGGCAGGTACTGGAAGCGGCCGGCGCCACCGGTAACGAGGTCGGCCGCATGGGGCACGGGCTCGGCGCCCAGCTGACCGAGTGGCCTTCGCTCGCGGCGCACGACCGCACGCCGCTCGAAGCCGGCATGGTGATAACGCTGGAGCCGGGGATGAGCTATGCTCCCGGTAAAATGATGGTGCACGAGGAGAACATCCTCGTCACCGACGGCGAGGCCGGGCTGTTGAGCAAGCGTGCGCCGGCCGAGCTACCGATTGTCGACTGAATTCCGGGAGCCCCGATGCTGATCTCACTTTCCCGACTGGGCCGTCAACGCCGTTACTGGGCGGCGCTGGTGCTCGGCGGGCTCGCGCTCGAAGGCGCCGCGCTCTACTACCAGTACGCGCTCGACGAATGGCCCTGCGCGTTGTGCATCCACGTTCGGATCTGGGTCGCCGCGTTCATTCTGCTGGGCGTCGCCGGGCTCTTCGCGACCGGCTCGACGGTGGCGAGCCGCGTGCTGCACGGGCTCAATCTCGTCGTCATGCTGGGTCTCGCCGAACGCAGCTACCAGGTGCTCGCGGTCGAGCGCGGCTGGTCCTTCGGCGACTGCGCGATGGATCTCGGCATGCCCGCGTGGTTCGCGCTCGACAAGTGGATACCGTGGCTGTTCGAGGTTCAGACGACTTGCGGATACAGCCCCTTCATCGCATTCGGCGTCACGATGGCCGAGCTGTTGCTCGTGATTTCCGTGCTGCTGGCGATTATGGCCGCCGGCATCTTTGCCACCAGCTGGCTGCGCGATTACTGACGACCGTCGATAAATTCCTTGCAAGATCGGGGACAGACCGTTTTGCGCAGCAAAACGCTCTGTCCCCCGCGAAGCCAGCGAAGCAGCCTGGGTCTTGCCAGATCCAGGTAAATGCAGACTCAACTAACTCGTATCATGCAAGACCATTGCTGCATTCGCTGCCGCTAGGGGGACAGAGCATTTTTTCGCTTCGCGAAAAAACGGTCTGTCCCCGATCTTGCACGAATCATGTTCTGGCCTCCCTGCCCCACGTTGGTGCACGATCATCGCTTCAGCGAGGATTCGTTCAGTTCGAGCCACTGCAGCGCGATGATCGTCGCCGACGAGCGAATCCGGCCATCCCGCACCCAGCCGTAGGCTTCGCTCGCGTCGAGAGTCATGACGCGAATGTCTTCGTGCTCGTCGGCGAGGCCATGGATGCCGCCGATGCCGTCGCTGTCGACGATGCCGCAGAACAGGTTGCACAGCTCGGTGGTGCCGCCGGGACTGACGTAATAGTGGCTGATCGGGATCAGGCGTTCGACGTCGCAGCCGGCCTCTTCGCGGCATTCGCGCTCGGCCACCTGGCGCTCGGTCTCGCCCGGGTCGATGATGCCGGCAACGCTTTCGATCAGCCACGGGGTTTCGGGGTCGTGGATCGCGCCGGCGCGAAACTGTTCGATCAGCACGACTTGCCGGCGCCGCGGGTCGTAGGGCAACACCGCGACCACGCCGCCGCGCTCGAACAGCTCGCGCGTGAAAACGGGGCTCATGCCGCCCTCGTAGAGTTCGTGCGACACCTCGTACTCGTCGAGCCGAAAGTACCTTTCGTAGAGCGTGCGATGTCGCTCGAGCCGCCAGCGGTACTTCATCGCGACCGCTCCGCGAGCAGCGCCTCGACGCGGGCGAGATCGGCCTCGGTATCGACGCCGGGCCCCGGCGCCTCGCGCGCGGGCTCGCTCCGGATCCGGTAGCCGTGCGCCAGCGCGCGCAGCTGCTCGAGCGACTCGGCCCGCTCGAGGGCGGCGGGTTCGAGCGCGCTGAAGGTCGCGAGAAAACCGACGCGGTACGCATAGATACCGATGTGCCCGCAGTAGTCCGGCGCGGGACCGCCGCGATGGTAGGGAATGGGCGCGCGGCTGAAATAGAGCGCCCGGCCCGCGGCGTCGTGCACCAGCTTGACCAGGTTCGGATCCTGCGCCGCCTCGGCCGAAACCGCCTTGTGCAGGGTCGCGATCTCGCAGTCGCCGCGCGCCAGCAGCTCGGCGACCTGCAGCAGGTTCGCCGCCGGCATCAGCGGTTCGTCGCCCTGCAGATTGACGACGATGTCGTCACCATCCCAGCCGAGCGTCTGCGCGACCTCGAGAATCCGGTCGGTGCCGCTCGAGTGGGCGCTGTCGGTCAGGCAGGCGACGCCGCCGAAGGCCTGCACCTGCTCGACGATGCGCGCGTCGTCGGTGGCGACGACGACCTCGCGCGCGCCGGCACCGGCCGCGGCGGCGCAGACCCATTCGATCATCGGCTTGCCGCGGATCTCGCGCAGCGGCTTGCCGGGCAGACGCGTCGACGCGTAACGCGCCGGAACGACGATGCGGAACTCGACGCTCATCGGCTACTTCAGCGCCTCGACTTCTTCGCTCGTCAGTTCGCGCGCCTCTTCCGGCAGCATGACCGGGATGCCGTCGCGAATCGGGTAAGCCAGGCGCGACGCGCGCGATAACAGTTCCTGGCGTTGCTTGTCGTAGACCAGCGGACCCTTGGTGACCGGGTCCACGAGGATGTCGAGCAGGTGTTTATCCATGATGTCGGCTCTTGACCAGTTCGAGAATTCGTTCGCCGAGCTCGGCTCCGAGTTCGAGCACCAGCGGCACCACCCAGACGTTATCGCGGGCGATGGCTTTCAATTTTACCGCATCCTTGTGGGTGACCAGAATCGGCAACTCCGGCCTCAGGTCGAGATCGGTTGCGCTGTATTCGTGATGATCGGGAAACTCGTGCTCGAGCGCGTCGACGCCCAGTTGCGCGAGACTGGCGAAGAAAATTTCCGGGAAGCCGATGCCGGCGACGGCATGCACCTGGCGGCCGCGAAACTCGCCGATCTGGCGTTTTTCCTCGGGCCGGCTCAGGTTCCAGACCTCGCCGAGCGACTCGACGACCTGGTCGCTGTCGCGGTCGATCAGAATGTCGACCCGCCGCAGTCGACGGCGCGGCTCGCGCAGCGGCCCCGCCGGAATCATCAGGCCGTTGCCGAGCGACAGGAAACGGCAAACCGCGATCTCGATGTCGCGCGCGAGCGCGTAGTGCTGCAGGCCGTCATCGGACAGGATCACGTCGGTCTGCTCGAAACGCTCGAGAATCTGGCGCGCGGCGGCGACGCGATTCGCGCCGACGCCGATCGGGCAGCGGCATACTTCGGACATCATGTTGGCTTCGTCGCCGGCATCGGGATCGGTGATGCCGTCGTGCAGGATCTGGACGCGATGCTCGTGTCCGCTCTTGTAGCCGCGGGTCACGATCGCGGGGTGATAGCCGTGTTGCCGCAAGAACTGGACCAACGCAATCACGACCGGCGTCTTGCCGTTGCCGCCGAGCGTGATGTTGCCGACGACGATGGTGGTCGCCGGCAAGCGGGTCGTCGGCAGCAGGCCGATGCGATAGCCGAAGCGGCGCAGCGCGACCGCGACGTAGAACAATAGCGACAGCGGCATCAGCGACACCGACAGCGGGTTGATCGACCACAACCACCAGCCCTGGCGGCGCTCGCCGGAGAGGTTTATCCAGTTGTGCATCAGGGCCTTGTTCAGAATAGCCGGACGCGGCAGCGCGGCCGCCGTCGGCGGCGGCAATTCATCGGCGGGGCTGTCGCGAAATTGCATCGAGTGCAACTTGGCATAGGTTCCGTCGCGCGCCAGCAGTTCGGCGTGCGTGCCCTGCTCGATCACCTTGCCGCGGTCCATGACGACGATCTGGTCGGCGTGTTCGATCGTCGACAGGCGGTGGGCGATGACGAGCGTCGTCCGATCCTGCATCAGGTCCTGCATCGCGCGCTGGATATAGCGTTCCGACTCGGTGTCGAGCGCCGAAGTCGCCTCGTCGAGAATCAGGATCGGAGCGTTCTTGAGCAGCGCCCGCGCAATCGCGATGCGCTGGCGCTGCCCGCCCGACAGCAGCACGCCGCGCTCACCGACCTCGGTATCGAGGCCGTCGGGCATTTGCTGGATGAATTCCCAGGCGTAGGCGCGCCGCGCGGCCTCCATGACTTGTGCCTCGTCGACCTCGTCGGCGACGCCGTAGGCGATGTTGTTGCGAATCGAATCGTTGAACAGGCGCACGTCCTGGCCGACGTAGGCGATCTGGCGACGCAGGTCGCGCAGCCGGTAGGCGCCGAGCGGCTTGCCGTCGAGTCGCACCTCGCCATCGGTGTACTCGTAGAGTCGTGGAATCAGGTTGACGAGACTCGACTTGCCGCTGCCCGAGCGGCCGACGATGGCGACCGTCTGGTTGGGTTCGACCTCGAGGCTGACCTCGTCGAGCACTCGCGCCTCGCTGTTGCGGTAACGCATTACGACCCGGTCGAAACTGAGCCGGCCCTCGGCCCGCTCGAGCGTCTCGCCGCCGTCGTCGACCTCGTCGAGGCGCGAGGTGAACTCGAACACACTCTCGCCCGCGGCGATGCCTTTCTGGATGCTGGCGTTGATCGACGACAACACCCGCATCGGCGCGAGCAGCATCGACATCGCGAAGATGAACGAGACGAAGTCGCCGGTCGAAATGATGCCGCGCATCGATTCCGAGGTCGCAAACGCGATGATCGCGGCGAAGGCCACCGCGACGACCAGCTGGATCAGCGGCATGCTGATCGACTGCGCGATCGACATCTTGAGATGCAATTTCAGATTCTTGTCGTTGACCTGGGCGAACTTGCCTCGCTCGAACTCTTCGCCGCCGAAAATCTTGACGATACGGTTGGCGTCGATGACTTCCTGCGCGACCTGGGTGACGCCGCCCATCGACTGCTGGATGTTCTTGCTGATGCGGCGAAAGCGCCCCGAGATGCGGACCACGATCAGGAACACGACGGGCCCGGCGACCAGAAAGATTGCGGTCAGCTGCCAGTTGAGCCAGAACATGTAACCGAGCAGCGCGAGAATCCGCAGGCTGTCCTGGATGAAAGCCGTCAGCGACGAGGATACCGATCGGGCAACCTGCTCGACGTCATAGGAAAAACGGGTCACGATCGCCGAGCTCGACGACTGGTCGTACTCGTCGCTGGTCAGCGTCAACAGTTTCTCGAACATCATCTTGCGCAGCGACTTGATGACGTTGCGGCCGATATAGTCCATGCAGTAGCTGCGCATGAACACGGCGGCCATGCGGACGACGAAAATTCCGACGATCGCGATCGGCACGAGCTTGATGATCAACGGATCGCGATCGATGAAGCCTCCGTCCATCAACGGCTTCATGATATACGCGAAGGCGGCATCGGAGGCGGCGAAGATGACCATGCCGATGATCGCGATGACGAAGTAGCCCTTGTGCTCGAACGCGAGGCCGAGCAGCGCGCGGTAGGCGCGGGCTCCGGTCAGATTGCCTTCGATCGGTTGCATCGTCGATACGCGGCCGGGTTACTCGATCGGGCGCGTGGTCGCGATCGAGACCTGCACCAGCCCGAGCTGACCGACGACGTCCATCGCGGTGACCAGCGACTGTACCGGCGAGCCGGCGTCGGACTGGATCAGAACCGGCAGTTTCTCGCCTCCCATCGTGCGTTCGAGCGCCGCTTTCAGCGTCGCGCTCTTGCTGTTGACGAGTTCGCGCGAATTGACGATGAAGCGACCGTCGGCATCGATGAGCAGGCTGATCTGTCGCGGCGGACTCTGCGGTTCGCGCTCGCTGGCCTCGGGCAGGCGAATCTTGAGCTGCGAAGTCGTATCGAAGGTCGTCGACACCATGAAGAAGATCAACAGCAGGAAAACGACGTCGATCAACGGCGTCAGATTGATATGCGGATCTTCGTCGCTGCCGGGGCGGTGAAACTTCATCGCCTCAGGCCAGCTGCTTGCGATCGCCGTGCAGGAACTCGACGAGCTTCATCGCTTCCTGCTCCATCGCCACGACCCGCTCGTCGATCTTGCGCTTGAGATAACGGTAAAAAATCAGGCTCGGTATCGCGACCGTGAGTCCCGCCGCGGTGGTGATCAGCGCCTCGGAGATGCCGCCGGCGAGCTGCCCGGGGTCGCCGACGCCGACGACCGTGATCGCGGTGAACACGCGGATCATGCCGATCACCGTACCGAGCAGTCCGAGCAGCGGGGTAATCGTCGAAATCGTACCGAGCGCGTTGAGAAAACGCTCCATTTCGTGCACCACGTGACGGCCGGTTTCCTCGATGCTCTCGCGAATCTGGTCGCGCGCCAGATGCCGGTTGATCAGGCCCGCCGCGAGCACCCGTCCGAGCGGCGAACCGCTCTCGATTTCGGCGATGTGCGCCTCGGTCAGGGCTTCCTTGTCGAGCAGCTTCCAGATCCCGGTGAGTAATTTTGCCGGAATGACCTTCTTGCGTCGCAAGGTCCACAGGCGTTCGATGACGATAGCCGCGGCGATCACCGAGCACAAAAGGATCGGAATCATCAGCCAGCCGCCTGCCTGAACCAGTTCGTACACTCTCCCGCCCTCGCGTCAAATGCCGCACATCATACTGTGACGTCCGGGTTTTTACCATCGCCGCCAGAGGCGTCGCGGCGGCCGTCTTGCGGCCTCGATTGCAAGCCCTTCGGCGCTGCTGCGCAGGCGCACCGCACCGTCGAGATCGCTGCGAAACTGGGTGCTGCCGGCGGCGGCATAGCGCGCGACCACCTGGTCGCGGGGGAACTTCCAGCGGTTGCCGCGGGCGACCGTGTGCACGGTATAGACCGGCCGCGTCGCGGCGACGAAAACCGGACTCGACGAGGTATCGCTGCCGTGGTGCGGCGTGATCAGCAAATCGCTCGCAAGCTCCTCGCGATAGCGCCGCACGAGGCGCGCCTCGCCGGCGTCTTCGATGTCTCCCGGCAGCAACACGCGATGCCGTCCGGCAATCTGCAGCACGCAGGAGCGGTCGTTGGTGCCGCCCCGGGTCGCGCCCGCGGCGCCTTCGAGGAAGCGAAACTCGACACCGTCCCAGCGCCAGGCGGGATACCCGTGGCAGGAACGCGGTGGCCGCTCGAGGTCGAAGCGTTCGGCCAGTTCGCGCGGGGTTCCGGAGACCAGCGCGCGCGCCCGGTGCCGCCGTGAAAAACCCCACAGCCCGCCGCTGTGATCGGCGTCGGCGTGACTGACGACGAGCAAATCGGCGGACGCGATCCGGAAGGATTCGAGCAGCGGCAGCAGGGCCCAGTCGGCGGCGCTGTAGGCGCCGGGCTTGCCGGGCCCGAGATCGTAGACCAGGCTGTGGTGACGCGTGCGCACGAGCACCGAGGTGCCCATACCGACGTCGAGCACGTCGACGACGAAATCGCCCTGCGCGAGGCGCTCCGGGCGCCAGCATAGTACCGCCAGCAGCAACACCATCGCCGCCGCGCGCCCGCCGAGTCCGCGCGGCAGCAGCAGCAGCGCCAATGCCGGCAGCGTCGCCAGCAGCAGGAGCGGCGGAATCCCGGCCAGCGGCAGCGACGGCAGCAGATTCTGCTCGAGCCAGCGCAGGCAGCCGAGCAGGGTCGCGAGCAGGAAATCGCACAGACCGAGCAGCTCCGTCGCGCCCGGCAGCCCGGCGAGCGCGGCCATGCCCGAGATCAGCGCGAGCGGTAAAATCGCGCAACTGACCGCCGGAATCGCGACCAGGTTGGCGGCCAGGCTCGCCGGATTGAGCCGCGCGAAGACCAGCAGCACGACCGGCAGAAACAGGACCGTGAACAGAAACTGCAGCGCGATCAGCTGGCGCAAACCGCGCAAGCCTCGCGAAAAACGAAAGCCGGCGAAGGCGATGACGAGCACCGCGCCGAGACTCAGCCAGAACGACGCCGCGCCGACGGTGCGCGGATCCGAGAGCAGGATTAGACCGGCCGCCAGCGAGATCGATTGCAGCAGCCCGACGCGGCTCGCGCGCGCGAGTGCGAAAAGCACGACGCCGAGCATGATCAGCGCGCGCAGCGTCGGCAGGCTGAAACCGGCGAGCGCGGCATAACCGCAGGCCAACCCCCAGGCCGCGACCGCGGCGCAGCTTCGTCGTCGCCAGCCCGCACGATAAAGACCGAGGCGCCAGCCCGCGCGGCCGACGGCGTAACCGAACAACGCAACCAGTCCGACGTGCAGACCCGAAATGGCGAGCAGGTGCGCGGTGCCGCTGCGGGCCAGGATTTGCCGCTGGCCGGCGTCGATGTCGCCGCGATCGCCGAGCACCAGCGCCTTGATCAGGCCCCGCTGCGTGCATTCGGCACAGCGGCGATCGATGGCCGCGGCGAGACGCCCGCGCCAGGTCGCCACGGCCAGCCCGGGAGCGGTCGAAATCCGGCGATTGACGCTCGAGCGGCGCACGTAGCCGGTGGCATCGATGCCGTGCGCGAACTGCCAGCGCGCGAGGTCGAAACCGGCAAAGTTCGCGCGACCGTCGGGTCGTCGCAGCCTGGCTTCGAGTCGCCAGGTTTCACCGGCGGCCGGCAACACCCGGTCCTGGTACCACGCCAGCCGTATCCGGCGCGGCAGCCGGCCGGCGTGCGCGTCGATTTGCAGCGGTCTCAGCGTCAGGCCGATGCGACCGGCGGCGCGATTCGGCAAATCGACGACCACGCCGGTGACGACGAAAACCCGCTGATCGTAGATCGGCGCGAGGCGGTAACCGAGATGAAAATGCAGCAGCGCGGCGCACCACAGGTAGGCCGCGGCGCCAAGCCAGGCCAGCCGCCGGGGACGATCAGAAGCCGCGAGCAGCAGCGCCAACGGCGCCAGCGAGCACCATGCCGGATCCGGCAGGCGATTGCCGTAAAACGCGAGCAGCGCGACGGTGGCGATGACGAGAGCGAACCGGGGCATGCGTTCCGTGCCGGGTATTCCGTGTCGGTCGATCCAACACTTGGAGAATATTGGAGTTGCGCCGATAATACAAACGGCATGGCAAAAAAATTCCTCAAGCGTTTTTTGCCGCATTCAGACGTCATCATCCATAATCGCTGGATCAAACTCCTCGGGCCGCGATTGCAGGATCCGTCGCTGTGGCATATCAACCGCCGCTCCTGCTCGGGGGCGCTGGCGCTGGGTGTTTTCTGTGCCTTCATCCCGATTCCGTTTCAGATGGTGGTCGCGGCGGTCGGCGCGATCCTGTTTCGTGTCAACATCCTGATCGCGGTGCCGGCGGTCTGGCTCAGTAATCCGCTGACGATGCCGCCGCTGTTCTTCTTCTGCTACCTGGTCGGCGTCGAACTGCTCGACCTCGAACCGGCCCGCTTCAGGTTCGAACTGAGCTTCGACTGGTTGCTTAGCGAACTCCTCACGATCTGGCAACCATTCCTGCTCGGTTGCTTCGTGGTCGGCGCGGCGGCGGCGCTGGCGTCGTACGTGTTGACCCGGATCCTCTGGCGCCTGCACATCATCAGCCACATCCGCGACCGCGCGCAGCGCCTGCACAATCGCCGCCGGCGGCTGCCGCCACCGGACCAGCCTTGAGCCTGCCATGGATTATCGTCGTGACCCTGGCCGGCGTCGGTGCCGGTACCGGCCTGTGCCTGTGGCTGATGTGGCAGGCGCACGAAGTCGAGACCAGCGCCTGGATATTCGAGCACATCCTGTGCCCGATCGTGCGTATCCTGGTGCTGCTGCTGATCGTCAGCCAGATTTACCCGGCGATCGACGGCCAGGATTCGAGCCTCGAGTTCTGGCGCGTGCTCTCGAGCCAGGGCCAGTTCAATCACCTCGTCAACCTGCTGTTTTTCGGCGGCCTCGCGTTGTCGTTCATCCCGCTCCTGAGCCACCCGGTGATCGCGCTGCCGCTGCAGAGCCTGTTCACGGTCGCGCTCGTGTTTCACTGGCAACATGCCGCCAGCGGGATCTCGCTGCTGCCGTCGTTCGCGACCGTGATCAAGATTCTCGTCTACATGACGCTGGCCTATTTCGCGACTCGCGAAATCAGCGTGCCGCTGTCGCGCTGGCTCGACCGGCGCCTGGCGATCGACGGATCGATCCGCCTGCTGAGCGACGCGATCTACCTGTTGCTGCAAATCCCCGTCATCCTGATCTATGCCGGCCACCTGAAACAGCAACTACCGTGATCAATTATCGAAACCTCGATCGCGCAAGATCGGGGACATGTTCCGAATTCCATGAAATCCTGACCGACACCTCGAAATCGAAGATTCGCATCGGGTTTAGCGCGATGGGGAATTCGGTACGTGTCCCCTCGAAGCCAGCGAATGCAGCTCGACCCTTGCCCGATTCCGGTCGAAGATTCGCATCGGGTTTAGCGCGATGGGGAATTCGGTACGTGTCCCCTCGAAGCCAGCGAATGCGGCGCTGCCCTTGCCCGATCCGGGTGACCGCCCGATCCGTTACTCCGCGCAGCGAGAATCGCCCTGCCCCCCTCGAAGCCAGCGAATGCAGCCACGATCTGGCCGATTGACCTCGAAGGCGGAACTCAGCGCTCCGCCGACAACACCCCGTCCTGCATGCGCCAGCGATGCTGCATGCGCGCGGCGATGTCGAGGTCGTGGGTCACGACGACCAGCGCGGTGTCGAGTTCGCGATTGAGCGCGAGAATCAGTTCGAGCATCTGATTCGCCGTCTTTTGATCGAGATTACCGGTCGGCTCGTCGGCGAGCAGGCAATCGGGCCGGGTCACCAGCGCGCGCGCGAGCGCGACGCGCTGCCGCTCGCCGCCGGACAGTTCGCCGGGCTTGTGCTCAGCCCGTTCGACGAGGCCGACCTTGTCGAGCCAGTCGTGCGCGGCGGCGTTCGCCTCGCGAACCGGCGCGCGCCGCACGCGCAGCGGCATCGCGATATTTTCCAGTGCGCTGAACTCGGGCAGCAGGTGGTGGAACTGGTAGATGAACCCGAGGTGGCGGTTGCGCAGTCGCCCGAGCTCGGTCTCCGACAGCCGCGCCAACGCCTGGCCGGCGACGTGGATATCGCCGCCGGTGACGTGGTCGAGCCCGCCGAGCAGGTGCATCAGGGTCGACTTGCCGGCGCCGGAGGCGCCGAGTATCGCGTGGCTCTCGCCCGCGCCGACCACGAAATCGACGCCCTTCAGGACTTCGACGTCGAGCTTGCCCTGGCGGAAGGTCTTGTGGACGTCGCTGGCTTCGATGACGCTCGTGCTCATTGCCGAATTCCCGCTACTCGTAGCGCAATGCTTCGGCGGGACGCGTCTGCGACGCGCGCAGCGCCGGGTAGAGCGTCGCGACGAGCGACAGGCCGAACGACAGCATCGCGATGCGGACGACGTCGGATTGCTTCATCTCCGACGGCAGGTCGGTGATCGGGTAGACCCCGCGCGGCAGGAACTGGGTGCGGAAGAATTCCTCCAGCGCCGGCACGATGACGTCGACGTGGGACGCGACCACGACGCCGCCGGCGAGGCCGAACAGCGTACCGATCAGCCCGATCAGCGTGCCCTGCACCATGAACACCCACATGATCGACAACGGCGACATGCCGAGGGTGCGCAGGATCGCGATGTCGGCCTGCTTGTCGGTGACGACCATGACCAGCGTCGATACGATGTTGAACGCCGCCACCGCGACGATCAGCGACAGGATGATGAACATCACGGTCTTCTCGGTGCGTACCGCCTTGAAGTAATTGCTGTGACGCAGGGTCCAGTCCGATACCCAGAATTCGAGGCCGATCGTCTGTTTCAGTTCATGACGCACCAGCGGCGCGAGGTCGAGATCGTCGAGCTTGAGGCGCAGCCCGCTGACGCCGCCGTCGAGCCGGAACAGCCGGCTTGCGTCCTCGTGGTGAATGATCGCGCTCGAGCGATCGTACTCGTAGACGCCGATCTCGAACACGCCGACGATTTTAAAGCGCCGCAGGCGCGGCAGGAATCCCAGCGGCGACGCGCTCGCCTGCGGCGTGATCATCGTGATGCGGTCGCCCGGCACGACGTCGAGCGCGTTGGCGAGACCGCTGCCGAGCACGATGCCGTACTCGCCGGGAACGAGGTCGGTCAAGGCGCCGAATCGCATGTGCTCGTGGATCTCCGAAACATCGCTTTCGAGTGCCGGGTCGATGCCACGAATCAACGCGCCGCTGACCGACGAGCGGTTCGTCAACATCGCCTCGGCTTCGGTGTAGGGCGCGGCGCCGGTCACCCTGGGATGTTCGAGCGTCTGCGCGCGCAGCTCGCGCCAGTCGACCAGCGGACCGCCGAAACTCGAAACCGTCACGTGCGACACCATGCCGAGAATCCGGCCGCGGAGTTCGTTCTCGAACCCGTTCATGACCGACAGCACGACGATCAGCGCGGTCACGCCCAGCGCGATGCCGATCATCGAGAGCAGCGAAATGAAAGAGATGAAATGATTGCGCCGCTTGGCCCGCGTGTAACGCAGCCCGACGAAGACTTCGAGGGGTAAATTCATGCGGCGGATTAAACCATGAAAGACCCCCTGCCACCACCGCGGCGCGTACTTGTGTCGGCTCCGGGGCATGCTATAGTTACTGCCAACGTCTTATAGGGAGACCGAACCAATGCGTACGGGATTCTTCTTGCTGCTGATCGGTTCGTGCTTCGCGCTCGAATCCGCGCTCGCGGGCGACGTGCTGACCATTCCCGGTCATGCCGCGGCGGCGCAAAAGCAGGTCGTGCCGAGGCGCGGCATCAGCATGGACCGGGTGCTCGAAAAGTTCGGCGAACCCGAAGTGCGGCGCGGTCCGGTCGGCGAACCGCCGATTTCGGAGTGGGACTATGGCTCGTTTAAGGTTTATTTCGAACACAATCTCGTTTTGCACACGGTCGACCTGAATACGCTGATCATGCCGCGCTAGAACCGCGGCGCCGAAGCGCGGTCCAAACGGTACGCGCGACATAACCATAAACCAAAGGTACACATCGGAGTTGCCACGATGAAAACAAAAATCATTCTAGTTGTTCAGCTGGCCGCGCTGCTGGCGCTGGCCGGAGCGAAGCTACAGGCCGCGGAAGTCAACATCGCGCCCGATATCGAGAGCGTTAAAGTCATGCACGGTGACAAGGAGGTCGTCATCATGCGTAATCAGAACCAGAAGAACACCGTCAACCCGGCGTTCGCCAAGACGTCGCGCAAATGCCCGCCGTTTTGCATTCAGCCGTCGACGCTCGCGCCGGGCGTCGAAACCATCGCCGAACTCGAAGTGCTAACCTATCTCAGGCGGATGAGCGAGGGTGACGACTCGATCCTGGTCATCGACTCGCGCACGCCGGACTGGGTCGCCAAGGGCACCATCCCCGGCGCGACCAACATCCCGTGGACGAGCCTGAACCCGGCGCGCGGCGCCGACCCGATCTCGATTGGCGAAATTCTCGAAGGACAGTTCAACGCGCTCAACCTCGAGGGCCTGTGGAATTTTCGCGACGCCAAGACGCTGGTCATGTTCTGCAACGGCATGTGGTGCGGGCAGTCGCCGAACAACATCAAGAACCTGCTGACCTTCGGCTACCCCGCGCACAAGATCAAGTGGTACCGCGGCGGCATGCAGAACTGGGAAATTCTCGGCCTGTCGACCGCCAAGCCCGTGCAGGAGTAAGCCGTAGCCGGCAGCAGCACCACGCGCTTTCTTGCCGCGCCGGCGCCCTCGATCGCGCAACCCGTAAGGGTCGGCCAGCTATACGGCGCCAGCCGTAGCCTGCTGCTGGCCGAACAGGTCGCCGGGCACGATGGGCTCACGGTCATCGTCTGCAGGGACATGGCCGATGCCGAGCAACTCGAGCGCGAAATCCGCTTCTTCAGCTCCGAGCCCCCCGCGGTATATCGTTTTCCCGACCTCGAGACCCTGCCCTACGACCAGTTTTCGCCGCACCAGGACATCGTCTCCGAGCGGATCCGTTGCCTGTCGTCGATCGGCGAGGCGCGGGCCGGAATGCTCATCCTGCCGGTCGGCACGCTGCTGCAAAAAGTCACGCCCCCCGAGTTCATCGGCCAGCGCAGCTTTCGCCTGGCGACCGGCGACGCGCTCGAACCCGGGATCCTGCGCGAACGCCTCGCGCACCTCGGCTACCGCGCCGTCGCGCAGGTCGAAGAACACGGTGAGTACAGCGCGCGCGGCTCGATACTCGACCTCTACCCGATGGGCAGCAAGCTGCCCTACCGCGTCGATTTTTTCGACGACGAGGTCGAATCGATCCGCAGCTTCGACCCCGAAACCCAGCTATCGATCGACCGGCTCGAACGCGTCGAGCTGCTGCCGGCGCAGGAGTATCCGCTCGACGAGGACGGCATCAGGCGCTTTCGCCTGCGATTTCGCGAAACCTTCCCGATCGACCCCAATACCTGCCCGGTCTACGTCGACGTTTCCGAGGGTCGCTCGTCGCCGGGGGTCGAGTACTACCTGCCGCTGTTTTTCGACCGCCTGGTCAGCCTGTTCGACTACCTGCCTGCCGGCAGCCTGCTGCTGATCGACGACGCTGCCCCGGCGCAGGCGGCGGCCTTCGCCGAACAGGTCGCGAATCGCTACGAGTCGCGCCGGCACAATCCCGAGTGGCCATTGCTGCCGCCGGCCGAGCTGTTTCTCGATCCGGCGGCGTTCGACGCGCGCGGCGAAACTTTTGCCCGCCTCTACTTTTCCGAGTTCGAGCAGGAATCGAGCCCGGCTTACAACTGCGACACGCAGGCTATTCCACAGCTGACCCTGCAACCGCACGCCGGCGATCCCGACAGGGCGCTGCGTGAATTCATCGAAAAGCCCGAGTTCGACAAGATCCTGTTCTGCGCCGACTCCCCGGGGCGGCGCGAGTTCCTGCTCGACCTGCTGCGCCAGTACGGCCTGTATCCGAGCCCGGTCGACGGCTGGGCCGAATTTCTCGCGCGCGACGACGGGCGCTATTTCGTGACCGCCGGGCCGCTCGAAAACGGCATGACGCTGACCCGCCACGGGCTCGCGATCGTCGCCGAGAACCAGCTCTTCGGCGATCGCGCGGTCCAGCGCCGGCGGCGCAAGTACCGCCGCACGCGCGACGCCGAGGCGACGATCCAGAGCCTCGCCGATCTGCATCCCGGCGCGCCGGTAGTGCACGAGGACCACGGTGTCGGCCGCTATCGCGGACTCAAGACGCTGACCGCCGGCGGCATCGAGACCGAGTTCCTGGCGATCGAGTACGCCGGCGAGGACAAGCTCTACGTGCCGGTGTCGTCGCTGCACCTGATCAGCCGCTATGCCGGCGCCAGCGAGGACAGCGCGCCGCTGCATCGCCTCGGCGGCGACGGCTGGCAGCGCTCGCGCAAGAAGGCGCAGGAGAAAATCTACGACGTCGCGGTCGAGTTGCTCGACATCCAGGCTCGACGAGCCGCGCAACAGGGCTTCGCCCACGACGTCACGCTCGACGAGTACTACCAGTTCGCGAGCGAGTTCCCGTTCGAGGAAACCCCCGACCAGGAAGCCGCGATCGAGGCGGTCATCGCCGACATGCGCGCGCCGCAGCCGATGGACCGCATCGTCTGCGGTGACGTCGGTTTCGGCAAGACCGAGGTCTGCATGCGTGCGGCCTTTATCGCCGCCAGCGCCGGCTCGCAGGTCGCGGTGCTGGTGCCGACGACGCTGCTGGCGCAACAGCATTACCAGAACTTCCTCGATCGCTTCGCCGACTGGCCGGTCCGGATCTGCCTGCTGTCGCGCTTCACCGCGCGCAGCGCCCTCGAGCAGGCGCTTACCGAGATCAGGGACGGCAGGATCGACATCATCATCGGCACGCACAAGCTGTTGTCGGACGAGATCGACTACCGCCAGCTCGGCCTCGTCATCATCGACGAGGAACACCGCTTCGGCGTGCGTCACAAGGAAAAGCTCAAGGCGCTGCGCGCCAACGTCGACCTGTTGACGATGACCGCGACGCCGATCCCGCGAACCCTGAACCTGTCGCTGGCGGGCATGCGCGACCTGTCGATCATCGCCACGCCGCCGATGGAGCGGCTTGCGATCAAGACCTTCGTGTCGCGCTGGAACTGCGACACGATCGTCGAGGGCTGCCAGCGAGAACTCAAGCGCGGCGGCCAGATCTATTTTCTGCACAACGAGATTCGCACGATCGAAAAGACCGCGCGGGAACTGCAGCAACTGGTGCCGCAGGCGCGAATCGGCGTGGTCCATGGGCGCATGCGGGAGAAGGATCTCGAGCGCGTAATGCTCGACTTCTACCACCATCGCTGCAACCTGCTGGTGTGCACGACGATCATCGAGAGCGGCATCGACGTGCCGACCGCCAACACGATCTTCATCAACCGTGCCGACAAGCTGGGGCTCGCCCAGTTACACCAGATCCGCGGCCGCGTCGGTCGCTCGCACCATCGCGCCTACGCCTACCTGATCGTGCCGCCGGAGCGTTCGATCACGCCCGATGCGAAAAAGCGGCTGCTGGCGATCGAGTCGCTCGAGGATCTCGGCGTCGGTTTCACGCTGGCAACCCACGACCTCGAGATCCGTGGCGCCGGCGAGATTCTCGGCGAGGAGCAGAGCGGCCAGATCGCCGAGATCGGTTTCACGCTCTACGCCGAGTTGCTCGAGCGCGCGATCCAGTCGCTCAAGTCGGACTTGCCGATCGATTTCGATCGCCCGGTCATGCGCGCCTCGGAAGTCGATTTCCACGTGCCGGCGCTGATCCCGGAGGATTACCTGCCCGACATTCACCGCCGCCTGATCGAGTACAAGCGAATTGCATCGGCGTCCGACGAGGCGGGCCTGCGCCAGATACAGATCGAACTCATCGATCGGTACGGCCTGCTGCCCGACGCGCTCAAACACCTGTTCCGGATTACCGCAATCAAGCTCAGGACCGTAACGCTCGGCATCGACAAGATCGACGTCGGCGAGCACCAGGGCAAGTTCGTGTTTAACTCCAGCCCCAATGTCGACCCGCTGCGAATCATCGAACTGATTCAGCGCGAGAGTGAACTTTATCGCTTTGACGGCAAACAGACCTTGCGTATCGTCTGCCAAAATGTTGAACTTGAGGCCCGTTTCAGGCAGGTCGAAAGCCTGCTCGAATATCTGAGTAAAGCATGAAGATCAAGTCAACCCCGGGGTTTTTGTTGCTACTCGCCGCGCTCGCCTCGTTGCCCGCGACGGCCCAGGACAGCGATGCCGATGCCGCCGAACCGGTGCCTCGCTACGACGTCGAGATCGTCGTCTTCAAGAACGTGCAGGTGCCGAGCAGCCGCGAGTTCGCATTGCCGGTGACCGCGCCGGCCCGCGACGAACGCATGCTCGACCTGTCCTCTCCGGAAAGCGTTACCGCGGCAGCCGAATTCGACTACCGGATCCTGCCGAGCGACGAGTTCCGCCTGATCGACGAGGTCGCCCGGCTGGTCGAATCGCCCCGCTACGAACTGCTGCTGCACATCGCCTGGCGGCAGCCCGGTCTCGAACTCGGCGAGACGATGCCGATCTGGATTCGCGGCGGCAGGATTTTCGGCCAGGAGTACCAGTCGATCGACAGTCGTCCCGGTTCGCTCGGCGGGCCGGCGGGCAGCGACGCGACCGTCGGCGATCAGTCCACCTACTCGTTCGACGCGCAAAGCCTCGATTCGCTGCAGCAACAGCTGCTCGACCGGCAGGGCCAGTCGTCCCACCGCGGGCTCTACGAGTTCGAAGGCAAGATCACGGTCGCCTTGTCGCGTTACCTGCATACCTATGTCGACCTCGTGCTGCGGCGCCCGCGACTGGTCGCCGACGAGCTGCCGAGCAACCCGATCCAGGAACAGTATCTCGCGACCCGCGCCGCCGATACCCGGATTCTGAACAATCATCGCCTGCGCGAACATCGGCGCATGCGCAGCAAGAACCTGCACTACCTGGACAACCCGGAATTCGCGCTGCTCATCCTGATCACCCCTTACGAAGCGCCGGAGGATGCCGACGCGGTTCCCGCCGCGGCCACCGCCGGCACGAGCGGTTGAGGTTCGTGCGCGCCGGCAGTGGCGAGACCCGTAATCATGGCACAGCGACTACCCACTCACGATTGCCCGACAAGACCCGAGGAAGCGAACCCGTGAAACCCATCCGCCTGCTTCTGGTTCTGCTGCTGATGCCGCCGGCTGCGCTGGCGGAGACGAAATACATCACCGACGAGTTCGAGGTCACGATGCGCAGCGGCACGAGCACCTCCAACAGCATCGTCAAGATGCTCAAGAGCGGCGCCGCGGTCAGCGTGCTCGACGAAGACCTGGCCTCGCAATACTCGCTGGTCGAGGCCGAGGACGGCAAGCAGGGCTATGTGCTTAGCCGCTTCCTGATGGAACGGCCCGCCGCCCAGCAAACGCTCGCAATCCTCGAACAGAAATATTCCGAGCAGCAGGCGCGGCTGGACTCGCAAGGCGAACAGATTCGCGGCCTCGAGGCCGCACTGGAGCAGGCGCAATCGGACAACGAAACGCTCAAGAACACGCTGCGCGCCTCGGAACAGGAACTGTCGAGCGTGCGCGCCGCCGCCGCCGACACGCTCGAGATTCTCGACCAGAACAAGCAACTGCAGTCCGTCGTCGGGCAGCTGCAACAGGAACAGGCGAGGCTGGTCGAGGAGAATCGCGAGCTGCGCGACACGACCCGGCTCGACTGGTTCATCCGCGGCGGTGCGGTCTGCCTGATCGCGTTCGCCATCGGCATCCTGGTCACGCGGATTCGCTGGCGCAAACAGGATTCGTGGGGTTCTTACTAGGCCGTATACCGGCCGGGCAATCGTCTCAGACGCTGTCGGCGAGCCGCAGCGGGTTATCGGGGTCGACGCCGTCCATGAACGGCTTGCCCCGTTCGATGTTGGTCAGCTGGTAGATCAGTCCGATCCAGTTGCCGATCACGACCCGCGCCGTATCCTGCCAGGTGTTTTTCAGGTTGCCGAGCACCAGCGCTTCCGGGAACTCGGGAATCTCGACCCGCCGCGCGAGCGCATCCTCCACGCGCGCGCGATACTCGCGCAGCACCGCGGCATTGAACAGGCTGAAATAGTTTTGCGGCATCGGCGGATAGCTGTCGAGCTGGCCGGCGATGAACAGCTTGATGTCGCGCTTGTACTCCTTGAGCAGCGACACCGTGTCGTACTCCGGGTGACCCTGGAAGAACACCGTGCGAAATCCGTCCGGGCTGGTCGCCAGGTGCACGCAGCCGTCGTCGCCGGTGACGAGAATCCGCAGACCGGCGGCACGGAACTGCTCCGGATAAACGCTGTTCCAGCGCGAGTGCGGTACGTCGAATTCGGAATTGATGTCGGCCACCAGCGGGTGCTCGGGGGCGACGACCTCGTGGCGGAACACGCCCCATTTCTTGTGCGGTTGCTTTTCGCGTTTCTGCCCATAGCGGAAATCGAGTACCGCGTGCGTCGCCAGGCACGAGCACAGGGTCGACGTGACCTGCGCATGGGCCCACTCGGCGACCTCGATCAACGAATCCCAGAACACTTCCCTCGACAGGTCGGCGCCGATGACGTTGATGCCGGTCATGATCAACGCGTCGAGCCCCTGCGCCTTGACCTGCTCGAAACTCTCGTAGTAGCGCTCGATGTGGGCGCGCGCACTCGCCGAGCGCGGCAGCGCGTCGAGCGTGAACGGGTGGACGAAAAACTGCGCGATCGGGTTGCTTTCGCCGATCAGGCGCAGGAACTGGCGTTCGGTCGCCTCGAGCGCCGCGTCCGGCATCATGTTGAGCAGGCCGATGTGCAGCTCGCGGATATCCTGCTCCAGCGCGATGCCCGACGGCAGCACGCGAACGCCGTCGCGCTTGAGCTTGGCGAAAGCCGGGAGATCGTTGTGCGCGACCAGCGGCATCAGGCGGCATCCTTTTGGCGAGCAATCGCGGTTTCGAGCAGCTCCATGAAATCCCGGCCCGAACCTACCTGGTCGACTTCTTCCGAGGTGACCGTATAGCCGAGCCGCGCGATCGCGTCGTAACGCGGCAGCCGCGAGTGGAACAGTCGCGGAAAAACCCAGCGCGCGAATTCATCGGGATCGATCTGGGCGACGTAGTCGAGCCCGGTCTCGTAAAAATAGATCTGCAGATGCTCGTGCAGGAATTCGGGCCGGTAGTACAACGGCTTGGGGTCACTGACCGCGCGCTCGATCAACACGTCTTCCTGCTGCTTGTTGGTGACCTGGATGTAGAGGATCAGCGTATTTTCGACGAGGATATCCATGACTCCCGGTTCGTCGAGTTCGCACAGGCTGCCGCCGACGTCGTTGATGAAATGCGGGTAGCCGTAGATTTCCTGCGCCTTCTGTATGAAATGCGGGATATCGTACATCGCGTCGATCTCGGCCTGGCGGTAGATCGACTGGCGTTCGATGAATTCGCCGAGCTCGACGCCGCCGAGCTCGGGATTGCCCAGCTTGCCGACGAAACTCAACACCGGTCCCAGATCGTTGACGCGAATGTTGTTCTTGATATAGATCCAGTCGTTGCGCAGCAATTCCTTGAGAAACGGCACCTTGATGGCCTGGTGCTTGATCATGTCGATGATGTGTTCGTTGAGATAGCGCGTGCCGATGCGATAGTCGCCCGAATAGTGGAACCAGTTGTCGCCGCGCAGCTTGGCCGACAGGAACGACTTGCCGACCCCGGACATGCCCACCAGGGTGACGCGCTTGTGTTCCCAGTCACGAAACTGTTCGACGCTGAATTTCAACAGTGGGCTCCGCCGTTCGCTCGGCTCACGATTATGCATGATCGGCCGCGCCGGCGAAACCGCCAGTCGCCGTGAATCGCTTTACCCGCGTATCGCAAGCCCTATAATCCGGGAGTGACTCCGGCAAGCGCTGCCGCGTGCACGTCGCTCCCGATCACGTCCGGATCATCGGCCACGCGGCGCGCCCGGCCCGCCACCGGCCGTGCGCCGGGAAGACACCGGCCCGACATTCGCACCGAAGGAGCAAGCCATCGTCAGCAACCCGCACACGCTCGCCGCGACGCCGGCCGACAACCCGCCGCTGGGCTTTGCCGCCATGCTGACGAGCATCGTCTTGTTCACGCTGATGGACGCCAGCGTCAAATGGCTGGGCGCGAGTTACCCGACGGCGCAGATCATGTTCTTCCGCTGCGCGGTCGCGCTCGTGCCGGTGCTCGTCATCGTCGGCCTGCTCGGCGGCCTCGCGCAATACTGCATGACGCTCAGCTACCGCCACGTCGCGGTCGGTATCGTCGCGCCGTGCAAGTACCTGACCATCGTCTTCGGCGGAATTCTCGCCTACCTGGTCTGGCGTGAAGTGCCCGACGCGCAAAGCCTGCTCAGCATCAGCCTGATCATAATGACCGGGCTCTACACGCTGCGACGCGAACTGATACACGGCGGCAGCGCGCGACCATGAGCGAAACCCGGCAATGGCGCGCCTACGGCATGCTGATCGCGACGACCTGGTGCTGGGGCCTCAACGCGATCATCAGCCGCATGGCGGTCGGCGAAATCACGCCGATGCAGCTGGTCACGTTTCGCTGGCTCGGCGTCCTGAGCCTGCTGCTGGTTTTCGCCCGTGGCCATGTCGCCCGCGACTGGCCGCTGCTGCGCGCGCATCTGCCCTTCCTGTTCCTGATGGGCGCGCTCGGCTTCACCGCGTTCAATGCCCTGTTCTACCACGCCGGCCACTACACCAGCGCGATCAACATCGGCATTCTGCAGGGTTCGATCCCGATCTTCGTCCTGCTCGGCAGCCTGGTCGTGCTGAAGCATCGCATCGGCGTAATCCAGTGGAGCGGTGTTGCCGTGACTCTGCTCGGCGTCGCCATCGTCGCGACCGGCGGCGAGCTCGGCGAGCTCGGCAACCTCGCGGTCAACCGCGGCGACGGCTTCATGCTGGTCGCGTGTTTTTTCTACGCCGCCTACTCGATCGGCCTGACGCGCCGGCCCAACGTCAGCGCGCTGGCCCTGTTCGCGGTCATGGCAATCGCCGCATGGCTGGTATCGCTGCCGCTGGTCGCAATCGAAACCTGGCAACAGGGCTGGCTGGCGCCGACGTCCAAAGGCTGGCTGCTGGTCACGCTGGTTACGCTGCTGCCGTCGTTGATCGCGCAACTGTTCTTCATCAACGGGGTCGCGCTGATCGGGCCCGGCCGCGCCGGCGTGTTCGTCAACCTGGTGCCGGTATTCGCGGCGCTGATGGCGGTGCTATTGCTGCAGGAACGCTTCGAAATCTATCATGCGCTCGCGCTCGCGCTGGTGCTCGGCGGCATCGCACTGTCCGAAGCCGGCAAGTCGCGCAACTGATTCGTTACTCGTCGTCGCCGATCTCCATCGTTACCATGCCGAGCGACTCCATGACCTCGAACACGAGCTCGTCGGCATGCTGGCAGGCGATGGCGATCTGCTCGAGGCTGAAAGCCTGCATGTCCCAGTTGGCGATGTCTTCGAGTATGTCACGGGTTTCGTCGTCGTCCAGCGGCGGCACGTAATGGCTGAGCTGATTGGCGAGATATACGAGGTGGGTCGCGTTGCGATGGGCACCGTCATGCACGGATTCGTGGTGACAGCGCGCACAATCGATCAGCAGCGACGGCAGACCCCAGTGCTGCATCAGGGTTTCGCCGACGGCCGTGTGGGTCAGCCCGACGACATGCAGCTCGGCGCTGAGCACATCGACGCGCTGCCGAACCATGTATTCCTCGACCGCGAGCATGCGATCGGGCACGCTGTTGGAGAGCAGCAAGCGGCCGATATCGTGCAACAGCCCGGCGGTAAACATGGCTTCCGGCTCGCTGATCGCGGCGACGTGCTGCGCCAGTTCGCGGGCGATGATCGCGGTCTTGATGCTGTGCTGCCAGAAGGCCTGCATCGAAAACGCGGGATTGTCCCGGTCGCTGAAAACGCCGCGCAGTACCGAGCCGATCAGGATGTGCTTGAGGCGCTCGCGACCGAGCAGCGAGATCGCCTGCGACACCGACGACACCTGGTTGGGCAGGCCGTAGTAAGCGCTGTTGACCATTTTCAGCACGCGCGACGCGATCGCCGGGTCGTTTTGCACCGTGTCGCCGATATGCTGCGCGGTCGTGGTTTCGTCCTCGAGCTGTTGCGATACCCGCAGGTAGATCTCGGGCAGGCTCGGCAATTCCTGGTTGCCACCCACCAGCTCATCGAGGGTCAGAGGTTGCTCTAGCGCGAGAGATTCCATGTCGTGCCTCCGCCTTGGTTCCCGGAGTAACTGAGCATAGCAGAGATATTTCGACTGACAGCGCCGGATATCTGACGCCCGGCCAAGATGCCGGTCGTTTCGTTCAGGCCGCGCGCGGCAGCGTGAAATTGAAGCGGCTGCCCTGGCCCTCGCCGGCCGACTCGACCCAGATCCGGCCGCCGTGCCGGTCGATGATGCGCTTGACGATCGCCAGTCCGATCCCGGTGCCCTGGGTTCGGGTATCGAGCCGCTCGAACAGGTTGAAAACCCGGTCGCGATACTCACTCGCGATGCCGATGCCGTTGTCGCTGACGTAACATTCGACCCATTCGCCCTCCGCGCGCGCACCGATTTCGATCAACGGCCTGGCCTGTTCGCCCATGAACTTGGCGGCGTTGCCGATCAGGTTCTGGAAAACCTCGGTCAGGCGCTGCGGATCACCCGTGACCGACGGCAGATCGGGTTCGTACTGGACGATGACGCCGTGCTCGCTGATCTCTCGCCGCACCAGCGACATCGCGTTGCCGACGACGTCGGCGAGCGGTACGCGCTGCATCGAATCGGCCACCAGGCTGACCTTGCTGAGGTTGAGGATGTCCTCGAGCAGGTTGCTCATCGTATCGACCGCGTCCTTGATCTTGTCGAGATCGCCGAGCATGTTGCCGGTGTGCCCCTTTTTCGCGTCGCGCTCGAGGAAGCCCGTATAACCCTGGATCGTGTACAGCGGGCTCTTGAGGTCATGCGAAATCGTGTAAGCGTAACGCTCGAGCTCCTCGTTGCGGCCTTCGAGATCGGCCAGCAGGGCTTCGCGCTCGGCCTCGACCGATTCGCGGTAAATGACCTCGTCGCGGAGGGCCTCGCTGTCGCGCTTGCTCTGTTCGAGCGCCGACATCGTGCGCAGCAGGTTGTCGTGGCGGCTGCGCAGCTGTACCAGCAGGATCGCGAAGATGATCAGCGTACTGACCAGCGTGCCGATCAGCGTCAGATGGATCGCGAAGCGAGTATCGGCGCTCTGCGCCTCGCGCACGTCGATCACCCAGCTGCGATTGAGATGCACGTCGACCGCGTAGCGATGAATGGGTTCGGCGAGCGCGCTGAAACGCTCGAAAAACGACGCGTCGAGCGGTCGGCCGGCCGGCACCGCGTCGAACAGTTGCTGCTCGTAGTCGCGCAGCAACCCGAACGTCGCCGGCACGACCTCGCCATGCGATTCGATTTGCCGCAAAGGTTCGGCGTTGACGCCGCGCTGCAGCAGGTCGATGCGGCTCCAGAAAACGTCGAACTGGGTCAACAGCGTATCCGCGTCGACCGCTTCGGGATCCAGCCGGTATTGCGCGAGCATGTTGCCGAGTTTGAGGTACTCGCGCTCGAACGAAACCACCAGCCAGACGGTCGCCTGCGAGCTGCTCGCGGCGACCTCGGTCTCCTCGCGCAGCTTGTAGACGCCATACACCGACGCCGCGGTGAACAGCACGACGGCCAGGATCAGCAGCGCGTAGGTCCAGACCATGACCGCGTCGCCGCCGGCGTCGCGCGCCGCCGGCCGGATCAGATCGGGGGTTCGGGTCGCCATGCGCGACGGCATTTCAGACGCCGCGCGAGGCGCGCCGCGACGGCCTGGCTGGCACGCGAGGCTCGGGGACTAGCGGATGTGAATCGATGATAACTGCCAGATCCACTTCTGCTTGGTCTCCTCGTTGTCGAGTTCGGGATGGGTCTCGCGCGGGTAAACGACCCAGATCGGCCCCTTGTCGCGCACGCGCATGTAACGGCCGTCCTGTTTCAAAGCGAACAGGATCGGGTAGCGGCGCAGGTCCGAGATCGGGATCGTGACCTGGTAATCGTTGATCGCGCGGGCGACGATCTCGTCGCCGTGCGCGCCGACCGCATCGAGAATCCGGCTGCCGAGCACGCCGCTGAAGGTCGGCCGACCGTCGGTCCACGCGGTCTCGACGGTCAGTTCCGACATCCCGAGCGCCTCGAGCATGGTGCGATCGAATTCGGCGCGCTCGCCGGCGTTGGTATGCTCGATATTGCCGCTGATCGTAAGGATGACCTTGCCGGCGGGCCGGCCCAGGTCGCCGGCGCCGGCCGCATTCGCGAGGACCATCAGCGACAGGCCCACGACAAGACGGCCAAGCACATAAATCCTTGTTTTCACTAACTTTTACTCCGATTTGATATCACGATGTCCGTTATCGATCGAGTATAGCGGAAAAAATACGGGCAAAAGCCGTCATAAAAAACTTCAATCAATGAAATGGTCAGGTCCTGGCGCGCTCGAAAGCGCGCACGACCTTGTTCTCGACCCAATCGGCGACCTCGGCGTCGAAGTCAGCGAAATGCGCGCTTTGCAGGTGCGCGTCGAAGGCCGCGCGATCGCTGTAGACCTCGTAGAGCAATACGAAGTCGTCGCGCGCGGGATCGACGCAAACATCGAATACATGGCACCCGGGTTCGAGGTCGAGCGAGTCCGCGGCCTGCCGCGCGACGCGCGCGCGGAACGCGGCCGCATGCCGCGCTTGCAATTCGAATTCGACGACGACGACATACATGGCGGGCTCCGCTATAAGGTCAATGAAAATCCGCGACCGCGCACGGCGACCGCGTCGAACCGGTTGCCGGCGCGTTGGCGAGACCGGCGGCGCCGGTAAAATCGCCGGCGATCGCGCCGAGCCGCCGGCTCGAGCCCTGCTCCCGGCTGCTTCACAGGCAATCGAGCACGACCCGCGTCACGGCGCGCGTGCCCATGTCGCCACCGAACTCGCGCGGCCGCAGCAACCGGTCACCGAAACCGCGCGCGACCGCGGCCTCGATCGCGTCGGCGGCGTCGGCGAGCGCCGGCAGCGACGCCTTGTCGGCGAGGTAATCGAGCATCAACGCGGCGCTCAGGATCGCCGCCAGCGGGTTGGCAGCGTCTTGCCCCATGATATCGGGCGCGCTGCCGTGGGCGGGTTGAAACAGCCCGTTTTCATCGCCGATCTCGCCGCAGGCGGCCATGCCCATGCCGCCGACCAGGCCGCCGGCGAGATCCGACAGGATATCGCCGAACATGTTTTCGGTGACCAGCACGTCGAAATCCCACGGCCGGCGGACCAGGTCGAGCGCCTGCGCGTCGACGTAGTTGTAGTCGCGTTCGATATCGGGATAGTCGACGGCAATCTCGTCGTAGATCTTGCGGAAAAACGCCATCGACGCGAACACGTTGGCCTTGTCGACGCAGGTGAGCCTGCCCCGGCTGCCGCGCGCCTTGCGCTTGCGCGCGAGTTCGAAACCGAAGCGGTGCAGTTTCTCGGTGGTCGCGCGCGTGATCCTGAGGACGTCGCGCGCCTCGCGGTCGTCGATGACCTCGCCGCGGCCGTGTACCGCGGCCGAATAGAACAGGCCCTCGGTCGATTCGCGCAGGATCACGAGGTCGATTTCGGCCGCGCGCGGGTCGGCGAGGCGCTGCGGCGCGTTCGGGTAGGCTTTGACCGGGCGCACGCCGGCGTAAAGCCCGAAGCGGTCGCGCAGTCGCAGGTGCGGCGAAATCTCCGTGCCGTCGGCATGGCGCACGGCCGGCAGGCCGATCGCGCCGAGGAAGATCGCGTCGGCGTCGCCGGCGGCTTCCTCGCCGCCCGGCTCGATGTCGCGGCCGTGCTCGCGATAATAGGCGGCGCCGGCAGCGATTTCTCGGTAGCGCAACTCGAAGCCTCCGAGCCTTGCCAGCGCCGCGTCGGCGACCGCGAGCGCGGCGTCGCAGACGTCGACGCCGATGCCGTCGCCCTTGATCAGCGCGATTTGCAGGGGTTGTCGGGTCATCGGGCTCCGCAGCGTGATTTCCGCGACAGTATAGCCGCAAGCGCATCGCGAAGCGCGACCACGATCGGGAGATTACCGCCCTCGCCGGTGAATGCCCGTATCAGCCCTCGACGTCCATTTTCCAGACGCAGTTCGACGCCGCGCTCAGGTTGGCGACCGGCGGGCGGCGGGGCGGCCGCGGCCGGGCGCGCAGCAGCGCGAACGCGGAGAGACCGAGGCCGGCGGCGATCAGCAGCAGCGCCGGCCAGGCCGGTTCGAGCCTGACGTCGGCGAGCAGCGCCGCCGGCGTGACCAGCAGCCAGATGCGCAGCAGTGAAGCGGACAAACGGCGTGCCGCTCCGCGCGGGCCGCGCGGCAGGTGTTCGACGATCGCCTGGCGCGTTAATTCGGGACGATGTTGCATGATCGACTCCATCTGCGTTTACCGGTTATACGCAAGGCCCGCCACGCGGGATCATCTGCCGATCGCCGCGCTCAGAGGTCGTCGAGCCGGCGCAGGATCGCGTCGCCGCGGGCGATGACCGCTTCGCGCTGCGCCTTGTCCTGCCTGTCCCACGAACGGTAGATCATGCCGCTGCGGTGATTTTTTTCGAGCCAGTCGCGGTGGCGGTCCATGAAATGCCAGTAGAGGCTGTTGAACGGGCAGGCGTCGTCGCCGGTCTTGCCCTTGCGGTCGTAGGCGCAGTCGGCGCAGTAATCGCTCATCTTGTTGATGTAATTGGCGCCGGCGCTGTACGGCTTGGTCGCGACCAGGCCGCCGTCGGCGAACTGGCTCATGCCGCGCGTATTCGGCATCTCGACCCACTCGATCGCGTCGACGTAGACGCCGAGGTACCACGCGTCGACCTGGTTCGGGTCGATGCCGGCGAGCAGGCAGAAATTGCCGGTAATCATCAGGCGCTGGATGTGGTGCGCGTAGGCGTGCTCGAGCGAGTGCCCAAGCGCGTGGCGCATGCAGTTCATCTTCGTCTCGCCGTTCCAGAAGTACTTCGGCAGGTCGCGCTTCGCGCGCAGCCGGTTGCGCCGCGCGTAGTCCGGCATGTTGACCCAGTAGACCGCGCGCACGTATTCGCGCCAGCCGAGGATCTGGCGAACGAAGCCCTCGACCGATGAAAGCGGCACGTCGTCGGCCTCGCGGTAGCGCTCGATGGCCGCGTCGATGACCTCGCGCGGGTGCAGGATCTTGCTGTTCAGCGCGAACGACAGGCGCGAATGGTAGAGGCTCCACGCATGCTCGTGACGGCCGGTCATCGCGTCCTGGAAGCGGCCGAAAGTCGGCAGGCAGCGGCGGCAGAAGTACGCCAGCAGCCGGCGCGCCTGGGTGCGGTCGACCGGCCACGGCAG
>JAHEKJ010000135.1 GCA_024638385.1 Gammaproteobacteria bacterium
GCCTTGGCCTGGTTTTCCAGGCGCAGGTCGAGGTCGCCCGATTTGAGCGCGAGCCGGGTCGCGGTGTCGTCGCGGAAATAGTCGGTGCGCAGCAGGTCGAAGTTGTTGTGGCCGACGTTGACCGGCAACTCGAGCCCCCAGTAATCCTCGACCCGCTGCAGCTCGACGAAACGCCCGGGCTCGAAGCGCCCGACCCGGTAGGGGCCGCTGCCGAGCGGCGGCTCGAGCGTGGTCTTGTCGAAATCGCGGTTCTCCCAGTAATGCTTCGGCAGGATCGGCATCTGCCCGACTAGCAGCGGCAGTTCGCGGTTGCTGGCGTCGGAAAAGCTGAACTTGATCCGGCGCGCGTCGAGCTTTTCCACCGCGGAGACGCCGCGGTAGACGAAACGGTACTGCGGCGAGCCCTTCGTCGTCAGCGTCTCGAACGACCAGGCTACGTCGTCGGCGGTGATAGGCACGCCGTCGTGCCAGCGCGCGATATCGCGCAGCGTGAACACGACCCAGGAACGGTCGCCGGGCCACTCGAGGCGCTCGGCGATGAGCCCGTAGAGTGACAGCGGCTCGTCCTCGTTGCCGACCAGCAGCGATTCGATCGACCCGGTCGAGACCGCGTTGCCCTTGGGAATCCAGGCATTGAAGCTGTCGAAGGTGCCGAGCGCGCCCTGGCGCAGCGAGCCGCCCTTCGGCGCCGCCGGGTTGACGTAGTCGAAGTGGGGGAAGCCCTCGGCGTATTTCGGTTCGCCGTGCATCGCGATCGCGTGCGCGCTCGTGACCTCGCTGCCGCCACAATCGGCGGCCGCTGCCGGGAACGCCCAGAGCGAAGCGGATACGACGATCGTCGCGATCGACGCGTAGCGGAATGTGCCGGTTGCCATGGCCGGCATTATAGCCGGGTGGGGGCAGGGGCCGAGGGATTATTGGCTGACAGATTGTGTTTGAAGACCCGCGTTCGTGGAGCATCGACTTCTTCCCGGGATTCATCCGTGAGGCAGCCAGGATACAAACATTTCCAGATTCTTTCCGTTTCCAAGGAGGTATGAGTAACGCGTTTCGCCAGATCGGAGAGGCGGTGCCACCGATGTTAGGAGCGACGATTGCTCGCAGCTCGGCCAATTCTGGGGACAGTATACCTAATTAGTTGAGGTTGGTTTTGGACCGGGGCGTTTTGGGGTGAGAGTTTTGCCGGTTTGTTTCTCCAGTTTTTTTATGAATTCGGTGCTGCCGAGAGGGCGCCCGGTTCGATTGTGTCGCCGGATCGACTCCGCCCTGTCGCAGCGGGTGCTGCTGGACAGTTAGGTTTCCCAGTCGGGTACGCGATCGAGCATGGGCTTAACGATCACCAGGATGTCGTCCGTGCCCTCGAGGTGCGCACGCGCGCTATACCATGGCCATTCGCCGGGGTGTTGGCACAATCCGGCGGCAACCGGATTGCTTTCGACATATCGGACTGTGGCAAGCAGGTAATCTTCATCCATCAGAAAGGAGTGAAACCGCTCCTGCCACAAGTGACCGCGCCAACCCTGGCGAAAATTAATATGCCGGGTGTAATGCCGGTGCGCTTCTCCCAGGGTTGCTCGCAAGCAGTCTTCGCTGCTTGGCACCATCACCAGGTGCACGTGGTTTGGCATCAGGCAATAGGCCCAGATTTCGGTCTCGGCCTGACCTGAGGATTCGGACATCAGGGCGATGTAGTGGCGATAATCACCTTCGCAGAAGAAAGTTTGCTGACGGCGATTTCCGGGATAGGGGCACGCGGCTAGCGCCGGCAAGTCCTGGGGCTGCTCACGTGAGCTTCGGGTGTAGGATCGTTGCCAAACGCTGCATCGGCAATGAAATATACTTTCCCCGGAATAGTTATTACCATTAAACACAGGCAACGGGACCTGCCCGGCGCTAATCTCTGGAACCGTGATTGAAGGACAGCGTAATGCCGAGCAGCACAGGACTTGTTTTATCGTTTACCGGATTGACCCTGATGACAGCCCTCTTCAGCACAGCCTCCGCAGGCCCGCCAGAACTAGTTACTGACTTTTCCCAGGAGCCTGGTAGCCTCGAGTGGTTTGTCGTTAATGATGACGTCATGGGTGGAAGGAGCAGCGGGGGATTCGAGCTGAACGATGGCAATCTGATGTTTACCGGATCGACAAATACGCTCGGAGGCGGTTTCAGTTCGATTCGGAGTCGAGGTCCGCGGATGGATCTATCGGAATTCAGTGGAATCAGGCTTCGGGTCAGAGGCGACGGTCGGCAATACTCGTGGCAGCTTCGAACGAACGCCATGTACCGTGGACGAGAACTTGGCTTCTGGAGCGAATTCGAAACCACCGCGGGCCAGTGGCTCGGGATCGATCTTCCCTTTGCGGATTTTGTGCCGAAGTTCCGTGGTAACAAATTGGACGTCGCTCCGCCGAACCCGGCGCACATCAGGGGAATGGGTTTGATGATTTCCGACGGCAAAGACGGGCCGTTCGCAATCGCAGTGGACTCCGTCCAGGCTTATCGCGATAGCGAACCTTTCAGGTAATTCCGGGAACAGTATACTTATTTCAATCCTAAGGCTCGCTAGTGGTTAATAGGTATACTGTCCCCCGAACTGCGAATCACCGCCGCCTTGCCGTCGCGGCACGGGAATCCTATTCTTCGGGCACGCCCTGCCAGAGCATCTCGTAACCAAGCTCGTAGGTCTCCGAGCAGTGCTCGGCGAGGGCTTCGAACTTCTCCTTGAACACGCTATCGGCGTGCGATTTTTCGTGCTGCTCGAACGAATTCCAGTAAGTGATGATGACGATGTGGTCCTCGGTCTTGCGCTCCGGGTCGAACGAGCCTTCCGGCGAGACGAAACCGGTGTACTCGAACACCTGGCCGCCGATGAAGCCGCCTTTGTCGTCGCCATAAGTATTCTTGACGGTGTTGCACATTTCGCCGATGGCTATCTCGACGTCGCCGGTGGTGATGCCGGGCTTGAGCTTGACGACGTTGTAGAGCATGACCGCGCCGAACGGGATCGTAATCGGATTAAACATGGTTTGAAACTCCTGTCTCATATGTTTGTGGTAATTAATATGGGGGCATCGCGGCGGCGCTCAACCACGGAAACAGTGCGGGATTAGTGGGCCGGAATTGGCTAGCCGAGCGGCCAAGTAGAAAATAAGCATAGTGTCCTTAGATTTCTAATGTAAACGGGGTCAGGCCTTACAATTGACAGGAAGCAATGTTGATCAGACGTCGCCGGATAATCCGGCGGATTGCTGCGAATAGAGTCGCAGAACTTTGCGCACGTAATTCTGCGTTTCATCGAACGGCGGGATCTGGTTACCGAATTTTTCGACCGCGTTTTCACCCGCGTTGTAGCCGGCGAGCACCAGCTCGAGATTGCGATCAAAACGTAGCAACAGGTCTTTGAGATAACGTGTGCCGCCAGTCAGATTCGCAGATGGATTTCGCCGGTTGGCGACCCCGTAGCGTCTGGCGGTTTCCGGCATCAGTTGCATCAGACCAACCGCGCCGGCACGAGATACTGCGTTGGGATCGTAGGCGGATTCGATGGTGATAACCGCATGAATCAGCGCCTCCGGAACCTGGTATCGACTCGCGACCTCGGCAATCTTGCTGGCGAAGCGTTTCCGGTTAGCGTCTTTGTCCCCGAAATTGATCCGCGGCATGCGCAACTTTTTTCCGGCCTTCTGAATCAATTGGTATCCGTTATGCGGCGGCCTGTCAGTCAGGTGAACCCGGCCATTGCTATCAACGTACTTGTAGATCTCGACAGCCGCACTCGGCCCGCTAGCCACACAGCCAATCGACAGCATAAGGGCAAGCACCAGTGTTTGACGGGAAAATATTTGCATCTAATGATGTTAGACCAATTTTCCGTGATCGCCCCGTTAATCGATTCTGCGGTGTTTTTTTTGACGGGCATCAAAATCTCATTTTGCGTTTTATGGCACTAAGTATTTTGAAACTACCCGCAGAGGGTCAATATCTTTAATTAGTCCAGGAGATTGCGATCATGGGAGCATCGCAGCCGGAAGAAGTGATAAATCAAACAGGTCGTTCACAAAATCCGCATCGACAACAAGACCCGGGCATGGCCGAACACAGTGCAGGGATTCGCATGGGCAAGGAACTGATACAAGCCACCCGGCACTTTGCGCAAGAATCCGCCGCCAGGAGCTGGCGATATGTGATTTCCACTTTTACCCTGATGATTACCGCGCTGGTCGGCGCAGGCATGGCGCCATGGTGGCCATTGCGACTGGCATTATCCATCCTGGGTGCGCTGTTCATGGTGCGGGCGTTTATTACATTTCATGATTATATGCATGGTGCGATTCTGCGTGACTCGCGCTTAGCAAAGTGGTTGTTTCAGCTCTATTCCGGATTTGCGCTGACACCCGCCAGCTCGTGGAAAAATAGTCATAACTATCATCATGGCCACGTTGGCCAGATCAGCGAGGCCAGTGTCGGCGCTTTCCCGTTGATGACCACTCGAATGTGGCGCGATGCTTCATTCACGCAACGCTTCAGTTACCGCTTTCAGCGTCATCCGCTGGTGGTGCTGTTTGGCTACATTACGATCTTTGCCTTCAGCATCACGTTACTGCCGTTAATCACCGAGCCGAGCAGGCACAAGGACTCCGTGTGGGTACTCCTGTTTCATGGCGGACTGATCACCGTGTTATGGTTATTCGGAGGTTTTGATGTTGCGCTGTTTAGCGTGATACTGCCCATGGTCATTGCCTCGGCACTTGGCAGTTACCTGTTTTTCGCGCAACACAGTTTTAAACGTATGCACGTGATCTCGCCGGAGGCCTGGACCTTTTATCGTGCGGCGATGGAGTCATCAAGTTACATGCGGCTCGGCAAACTCATGCAATGGTTCACCGGCAACATCGGTTACCACCATATTCATCATCTCAACGTGCGCATCCCGTTTTATCGACTGCCCGAAGCCATGGCCGCGATACCCGAGCTACAGTCACCGATCACCACGTCACTCGCACCACGGGATATCGTGGACTGTTTCCGGGCAAGCCTGTGGGATGAAAACCAGCAACGCATGGTCTCTTATCGTGAAGCCGGCAAGCTTTGATCATGAATTAAAGGGGGGAAATCCATAACCTGTTCCTACTGTGCAGAGACTATGAATTCCGGGGACAGTATACCTATTTGTTTTTAGTGGTTTGTGGCGGCGTGTAATGCTTGCGGATTATGTGAATCATGGTGACAGTTAACTTAATTCGGAAATAAGTTAACTGTCACCATAATTCGTCAGGACGCGGCGCGATGGATGCGCGGCGCCGAACGGATCAGCATCTGGGTATAGTCAGACTGCGGCGACTCGATCAGTTTCTCGGTGTCCTGTTCTTCGACCAGTTTGCCCGACTTCAATACGCCGATGCGGTGCGCCATCACGCGCACCACGGCGAGGTTGTGCGTGATGAACAGATAGGTCAGGCCGAGGTCGCGCTGCAACTGCTTTAACAGGTTCAGCACCTGCGCCTGCACCGACACGTCGAGCGCCGAGGTCGGTTCGTCGCAAACGATGAAATCGGGCTTCGACGCGAGCGCGCGTGCAATCGAGATGCGCTGGCGCTGGCCCCCCGAGAACTCGTGCGGGTAGCGCTTCGCGTCCGACGCCGACAGACCGACCTGTTCGAGCAGTTCGCGCACGCGCGCCTGCTCGGCGTCCCGGTTCTCGACCAGACGGAAAACGCGTATCGGTTCGGCGAGTATGCTGCCAACGCGCCAGCGCGGGTTCAGCGACGCGTAAGGCGACTGGAAGACCATTTGCAGGCGCTGGCGAATACGCCGGTGCTCGACTTGCGACAGGTGCTCGTCGTGCAGGTCATGGCCATCGATCAGCACCCGACCACGGGTCGGGGTCAGCAAACCGACAGTCATGCGCGCAATCGTCGACTTGCCCGAACCGCTTTCGCCGACCAGGGCGAAGGTCTTGCCGCGCTCGATACTGAAGGAAACGTCGTCGACCGCGTCGAGGAAACGCTTCGGCCGCCGGTAGATCAGGCGCGCGAGCCACGGCTCCGACAGGTCGTAGCGTTTGTGCAGCTGCTCGACGCGGATGAACTCATCCATCGGCGTACAACCAGCAGGAGACACGGTCCTGCAGCAGGTCCGGGCGCTCGTCGACACAGCGGTCCATCCGGTGCTCGCAGCGTGGGTTGAACGCGCAGCCGGCCGGCAGTGCGTCGAGGCGCGGCATCGCGCCCGAAATCTGGAACAACCGGGTGTCGATATCGCCCTGCTCGACCGACGGCGTCGACGCGATCAGGCCGCGGCTGTAAGGGTGCTGCGGCTCATTCAGCACCTCGGCGGTCGGGCCGATTTCGGCCAGCCGCCCGGCGTAGAGCACCGCGACACGGTCGGTGGTTTCGGCGATGACGCCCATGTCGTGAGTGATCAGGATGACCGACGCGCCGTGCTCCTGGCACAGCCTGCGCAACAGTTTCAACACCTGCGCCTGCACCGATACGTCGAGCGCGGTGGTCGGCTCGTCGGCGATGATCAGTTCCGGCTCGGCCGACAGAGCCAGCGCGATGACGACGCGCTGGCGCATGCCGCCCGAGAATTCATGTGGGTAGGCATCGAAACGCGACGGGTCGATGCCGACTTCCTCGAGCCCTGCCATCGCTTTGCGTTTCGCTTCGTCGTCGCCGATCGGTAAATGCGTCTGAATGGTTTCGACCAGCTGATCACCGATCGTGCGCAGCGGGTTGAGGCTCGTCAGTGGATCCTGGAACACCATGCTGATTCGATCGCCGCGAATCCGGGTCATGGCGCCGGAGTCGAGCTCGTCGATGCGCTTGTCGTCGAGCCAGATTTCGCCGCTCTCGATGTAACCCGGCGGGTCGATCAGGCCGATGATCGCGGCGCCGGTCATCGACTTGCCGGCGCCCGATTCGCCGACGAAGCCGAGGATTTCGCCCTTGTTGACGTCGAACGAGATATCATCGATCGCCACCAGCTCGCCGTGACGGTGCGGAAACACCACGCGCAGATTGCGCACGCGCAGGATCGGCTGGCTCATTTGAGCCTCGGGTTCAGCGTGTCGCGCAGCCAGTCGCCGAGCAGGTTGACCGACAGCGCGAGCGCGAGCAGCGTTACCGACGGGAACAGCAGGATCCACCACTCGCCGGAAAACAGGAAATCCTGGCCGATGCGGATGAGCGTACCGAGGCTCGGCTCGGTCGGCGGCGCACCGACGCCGAGGAACGACAGCGTCGCCTCGGCGATGATCGCGAGCGCGAGCGTAATGGTCGCGATGACCAGCACCGGCGACAGGACGTTCGGCAGTATGTGGCGCGCCATGATCTGCACGTTGCCGAGACCGATCAGGCGCGCGGCCTGCACGTATTCCTTTTCCTTCTCGACCATGGTCGTGCCGCGCACTGTGCGCGCGAACGGCACCCATTCGGACAGGCCGATGGCGATGATCAGCACGCTGATCGCGAGCTCGTCGCGCAAATCGGGCGGCAGCAGGCCGCGGGCGACGCCGAAGATCAGCACCGCGATCAGGATCGACGGGAAAGTCATCTGGATGTCGGCGACGCGCATGATCAGCGAATCGATCCAGCCGCCGCGGTAGCCGGCGAGCAGGCCGAGACTGACGCCGATCAGCATCGCCAGGATCACCGCGGTCAGGCCGACGAACAGCGATACGCGCAAGCCGTAAATGATCGCCGACAGCAGGTCGCGGCCCTGGTCGTCGGTGCCGAGGACGAAGGTTTCGCCGGTGAACTCGTTCGGCTCGAGCGGCGGCGTGAAGCCGTTCATCAGGTTCAGCGAGGCCGGGTCGAAGGGGTTGGTGGGCGCGACGAAATCGGCTAGCAACGCGAGCAGGATCAGCGTGACGACGATCGTGAAGGACACGATGGTGACCGGTGAGCGCTTGAAATCGAAGAAGAAATCGCTTTCGGCAAAGCGTTGCCAGGCGCTGCGTTCGACGCTCATGTCGCCCGCCGATTCAGCTGGCCGTCGCGCAGCCGCGGGTCGATCGCGAAATAGAGCAGATCGACGATGAGGTTGATGACGACGAATACGGTGCCGACCAGCAGCAGGTAGGCCGACATCACCGGGATGTCGACGAAGAAGACCGCGTTGACGAACATCAGGCCGACGCCGGGCCATTGAAACACGGTCTCGGTAATCAGCGCGAAGGCGATGATTGCGCCGAGCTGCAAACCAGCGATCGTAATCACCGGCACCATCGTGTTTTTCAGCGCGTGGCCGAAATAGACCACGCGCTCGGGCAGGCCGCGGGCGCGCGCGAAGCGGATGAAATCCTGGCGCAGAACTTCGAGCATCTCGGAGCGCACCAGGCGCATGATCAGTGTCATCTGGTAAAGCCCGAGCGTGATCGCCGGCAGGATTAGCGACTTGAGGCCGGAGGCGGTCAGGAAACCGGTGCTCCAGAAACCGATTTGCACGGTCTCGCCGCGGCCGAAGCTCGGCAGCCAGCCGAGCTCGACGGCGAACACCCAGATCAGCAGCACGCCGATCAGGA
>JAHEKJ010000136.1 GCA_024638385.1 Gammaproteobacteria bacterium
GCCCACGCATCGCTGGCCGCGGCGGCGGTCGCGGTGCGGGCCGGCGCCGGCGCGCGCGTCAGCGGCGCTTCGCTGGCGAGCCCCGCGAGCGCGGCTTCGTCGAAATCGATCGCCGACAGGATCTCGACCCCGCCGGAAACCTTCTTGTTGCCGAGGATGACCGCGTCGGCGCCCTGCTCCTGCTTGACCAGCAGCAGCGCCTCGCGCATGGTCGGAGCGAAAGTTCGTTTAATTCTCATGGCCGGTCCTCATTTCGTTGCTGGCGGCGTTTTCCGGGTTGCCGATGCTGGCGATGACGCGCAACTGCTTGTCGTCCGGAATCTCGTCGTAACTGAGCACGCTGAGCCCGGCGATCGCGTGGCGCACCAGGCGCGCGATCATCGCGCGTAGCTGCTGCGACACCAGCAGCACGGCGGGCTCGCCGCGCGCCAACTGGGTTTCCGATGCCTGTTTCAACGAGCCGTGAATCATTTGCGCCAAACCGGGTTCGATCGCCATGACGTTTCCGTCCTGGCCTTGCACGGACTGAAGCAAGATCTGTTCCAAAGACGGGTGCAGCGTCATGACAGTAAGCTCTGACGCCATTCCGAAGATGCTTTGCACGATCTGGCGACCCAGGCTGATGCGTACCTGCGCCGACAGGACGCCGGCATCTTGACTCTTGACGCCGTGTTCCGCCAAGGTTTCGGCGATCGTGCGCAGGTCGCGAATCGCAATTTTTTCCTGCAGCAGGTTTTGCAACACCTTGACGATGACGCTCAATTCGAGCGGTTTCGGCGTCAGGCCCTCGACCAGCTTCGGCGACGAGCGCTTGAGCACGTCGAGCAATTCCTGGACTTCCTCGTGGCCGACCAGCTCGTGGGCATTGTCCTGCAGGATCTGGCTCAGGTGGGTCGCGACCACGGTCGACGCGTCGACCACGGTGTAACCGAGAGTTTGCGCGTGGTCGCGCTGCGCCGGTTCGATCCAGAAGGCGTCGAGGCCGAAAGCCGGATCGCGCGTCGGCGTGCCGGACAGCTCGCCGTAGACCGTGCCCGGGTTGATCGCGAGATCGCGGTTGGGCTGGATCTCGGCTTCACCCATCGGAACGCCGAGCAGGCTGATGCGATAGGTGTTCGGCGACAGGTCCAGATTGTCGCGGATGTGCACCGGCTGGATCAGGAAACCGAGCTCCTGCGACAGCTTCTTGCGCACCCCCTTGATCCGCGTCATCAGTTCGCCGCCCTGGCGCGCATCGACCAGCGGGATCAGGCCGTAGCCGACCTCGAGGCCGATGATATCGACCGTTTGCACGTCGTCCCACGACAGGTCGCGCTGCTCGGGACGCGCTTCGACCTCTTCGGCCTCGACCTCGACCAGTTCGCCTTGCTGCTGCTTGCGATGCAGCATCCAGGCGAGCCCGCCGGCGATCGCCGCGATGGTCAGGAAGGCCGCGTTCGGCATGCCCGGGATCAGCCCGAGAATCGTCATGATCGACGCAGCGACGACCAGCGCCCGCGGGTTGTCGAACATTTGCCGGAACACCTGGCTCGACATCGCCTCGGAATTCGACACCCGGGTGACGATGATCGCGGTCGCGGTCGACAGCACCAGCGACGGAATCTGCGCGACCAGGCCGTCGCCGATCGTCAGCAGCGTGTAGTTGCGCATCGCGACGCCGACCTCGAGGTCGTGCTGGAAGACGCCGATCGCCAGCCCGCCGATGATGTTGATGAACAGGATCAGGATGCCGGCGATCGCGTCGCCGCGGACGAACTTGCTGGCGCCGTCCATCGAGCCGTAGAAATCGGCTTCCTGGGCGACCTCGGCGCGCCGCTCGCGCGCCTCGTCCTGGGTGCACAGGCCGGCGTTCAGATCGGCGTCGATCGCCATCTGCTTGCCCGGCATCGCGTCGAGGGTGAAGCGCGCGCTGACCTCCGACACCCGCCCGGCGCCTTTGGTCACGACGACGAAGTTGATGATCACGAGAATCGCGAACACGACCAGGCCGACCGCGTAGTTGCCGCCGATGACGAAATCGCCGAAGGCCTCGATGACCTTGCCGGCGGCGGCGGTGCCGGTGTGGCCTTCGAGCAGGACGATGCGGGTCGACGCGATGTTGAGCGCCAGCCGCAGCAGGGTCGCGACCAGCAGGATCGTCGGGAACACCGTGAAATCGAGCGGCCGCAGCGCGTAGACCGACACCAGCAGCACCACCAGGCCGAAGGTGATGTTGAACGTGAACAGCAGGTCCAGCGCCATCGGCGCCAGCGGCACGACGACCATCGCCAGCATCACGATGACGATCAGGGGCGCGCCGAGTCCTTGCGGGTTGATCGCCCGCAGTTGCGTGGCGAGGGTTTGTCCGGCCATCTACACTTCCTCGTCGGTCGGCAGGTAAGGATCGGGGGGCGCCGGCGGCTCGACGCCCTCGTCGCGCGCGATGCGCAGCTGGAACACGAAGGCGAGTACCTGGGCGACCGCGAAGTACAGGTGCGACGGGATTTCCCGGTCCAGCTTGCAGGTCGCGTAGAGCGCGCGCGCGAGCGGCGGCGCCTCGAAAATCTCGATCGCATTGGCGGCGCCGATCTCGCGGATCTTCAGCGCGATCAGGTCGCGCCCCATCGCCACCACCAGCGGCGCCGCCATGGTCGCGTGATCGTATTTCAGCGCGACCGCGTAGTGCGTCGGGTTGGTGATGATGACGTCGGCGTCGGGCACCGCTTCCATCATGCGCCGCTGCGCCATCTCCTGCTGCAGCTGGCGCACCTTGGAGCGCACCTCGGGCTTGCCCTCGGTGTCTTTCAGTTCGTCGCGTACTTCCTGCAGCGTCATCTTGAGCTTTTGCGCGTGATCCCAGAGCTGGAACGGCACGTCGATCGCGGCGATCAGGATCAGCGCCGACGCGACCACCAGAAAGCTCAGACCGAGCAGCCAGGCGCCGTGTTCGAGTGCCAGCGCGAGCGATTGCGCGCCGAGGCCCAGGAATTCGTCGGCCTTGCCCCACAGGAAGACGATCGCGACCACCGACACGACGACGAACTTGGCCATCGCCTTGATCAGTTCCATCAGGCCCTTGGCCGAAAACATGCGCTTGAAGCCGTTGACCGGGTTGATTCGATCCGGCTTGAAGGCGAGCGCCTCGAGACTGAAGGCCCAGCCGCCGATCATGAGCGGCGTGAAGATCGCGACCACGATCATCAGTACCAGAAACGGCGCGATCCCCGCCAGCGCCTCGGCCAGCGCGGCGCCGAACTTGTCGAAGATCGCCTGCGCCGAAAAGACCTCGGCGCGGCTCAGGCTGAAACCCGCGTGCATGAAGCGGGAGATGTGATCGATCATGTACGCGCCCATGAACAGCAGGCCGAGCGCGCCGAACACTGTCACGGTCATGCTGTTGAGCTCTTTCGAGCGCGGCACCTGCCCTTTCTTCTTCGCGTCGCGAAGCTTCTTCGGGGTCGGCTGTTCTGTTTTTTCCTGGCCGTTTTCGCTCTCGTTCGCCATCGTGCCTCGTCCTCAGGGGCTCACGATCGACTGCGACAGACGCATCGCGTCGAGCAGTAACTGGTTGATTCGCGGCAGAAAGCCCGGAATGACGAGCATCAGGACCACGAAGCCCATGAACATCGTCACCGGGAAGCCGACCGAGAAAATGTTGAGCTGCGGCGCGGCGCGCGTCATCACGCCCATCGACAGCGTGATCACGAGTATCGAGATCAGCGCCGGAATCGCCAGCCACAGCGCGCCGACGAACATCTGGCTGCCCCAGGCCGCGAGCGCGTGGAAGTTATCGCGACCGACGCCGGTCGCCGAGACCGGCAGCGTCTCGAAGCTCGCGACGACGAGTTGGATCAGCATCAAATGACCGCCGAGGGCAAGAAACAGCAGCGTGCCGACGATGATCAGGAATTGCGATACCACCGGCACGTTGACGCCGTTGGTCGGATCGACCATCGACGCGAAGCCGAGGCCCATGCTCATCGCTATCGATTCGCCGGCGATCATCAGCGCGCCGAACACGAGCTGCAGCGTGAATCCCATCGACAACCCGATCAGGATTTGCTGCGCCGACACCAGCAGACCTTCGACCGACAAGGCCTCGACTCGCGGCATCTCCGGCAGCAGCGGCAGCACCAGCACCGATAGCGTCAGCGTCAGGATGATCTTGACGCGGGTCGGCACCAGGCGGGTGCCGATGACCGGCATCGACAGCAACATCGAGCCGATCCGCATCATCGGCCAGAGCAGCGAACCGACCAGCGCGGTGGCCTGGGCGAAGTCGATTTCCATGGCTTCAACCGATCAGCCCGGGAATACCCAGATACAGCCGCCGGGTAAAACTCAGCAACAGCTCGAGCATCCACGGCCCGGCGATCAGGATCGACAGCAGCAGCACCATCAGCTTCGGGATGAAGGACAGCGTCTGCTCGTTGATCGACGTCGCCGCCTGGAACATGCCGATGATCAGGCCGATCGCGAGCGCCGACAACAACATCGGCGCGGCGATCAGCGCGATCAGGTAAAGCGTCTGCTGCGACAGATCGATGACGGTATCGGGCGACATGTCAGCCTCCGAGCAGGAAACTCGACGCCAGCGTGCCCATGATCAGCGCCCAGCCGTCGACCAGCACGAACAGCATCAGCTTGAACGGCAGCGAGATGATCATCGGCGACAGCATCATCATGCCCATCGACATCAACACGCTGGCGACGACCAGGTCGATGATCACGAATGGGATGAAGATCAGAAACCCGATCTGAAACGCGGTCTTCAGTTCGCTGGTGACGAAAGCCGGCATCAGCAGCGTCAGCGGGGTCTGCTCGGGCGACTCGATTTCGGTCACGCCGGCGATTTCCGCAAACATGCGGATGTCGGTTTCGCGGGTCTGCGCCAGCATGAAGGTCTTGAACGGCTCGGTCGCCTCGCGCAGCGCGTCGATCGCGGTCAGCGAGCCGTCGAGGTAGGGCGTGAGCGCGACCACGTAAACCTGGTCGAAAACCGGCGACATGACGAACAAGGTCAGGAACAGCGCGAGGCCGAGGATGATCTGGTTGGACGGCGTCTGCGCGGTGCCGAGCGCCTGGCGCAGAATCGACAGCACGATGATGATGCGGGTAAACGACGTCATCATCAGCAGGATCGCCGGCAGCAGGGTCAGCAGCGTCATCAGCGCGAGGATCTCGAGCGTCACGCTGTAGGTCTGGCCGTCGCCGTTGCCGCCGTCGACCGAGATCGCCGGAATGCCGGCCATCGGGCTGCCGGCCGCCTGCGCCTGGACCTCGGGCGCGAGCAACAACAGGATCGGAACGAGCAGGCGCGTCATGACGGTGTCCGCTCGCCCATGGCGTCCCTGAGGCGGCGCGCGAACGATCCGTTCGCCGGCGCGCCGGCCGGTGCGTCCAGCGGCTGCGCCAGCGTGTGCAGCTTCTCGATTCGTCCCGGCGTCAGGCCGAGCAGAATCTGCTCGTCGCCGATCTGCACCAGCACGACCCGGTCGCGGGTGCCGAGCGGAAGGCCGGCGACGATCCGGATCAGGCCCTGCGGCGATTGCTGGTTCAGATTGAACTTCTTGACAAGCCAGGCCAGGGCGAAGATCGCGATGACGACGAGGATCAGGCCGCCGGTGAGTTTCAGCAGGTACGGCGATGCGAACGGCTCGACCGGCGCGCCGACGCCGGCTTCCGCTTGCGCCGCGGCGAAACCGGGTAACAGCCAGAGGATCGACGCCAGGTAGCGCATCAACGCAGATTCTTGATTCGGTCGGCCGGGCTGATCACGTCGGTCAGCCGGATACCGAATTTCTCGTTGACCACCACGACTTCGCCGTGCGCGACCAGCGTGCCGTTGACGAGCACGTCCATCGGCTCGCCGGCGAGCCGGTCGAGCTCGACCACCGAGCCCTGGTTGAGCTGCAACAGGTGACGGATGCTGAGATTGGTTCGACCGATTTCCATCGCGATCGTGACCGGGATATCGAGGATGACGTCGAGCTTGACGTCGCCGGCGCCGGCGTTCGGCGTCTCGTTCAGTCGCCGGGCCTCGACCTGCTTGAAGTCATCGCCGCCTTCGCCGGCGGCGCCATCCTGTTCTTGCATGGCCTCGGCCCATTCGTCGGCCATCGCTTCCTGGTCGACTGCCTGATCGGTTTCGTTACTCATAGCGTCTCCTCGAGACTAGTCCTGTTGCGTAATTGCCTGCTTGATTTCTTCGTTTTCCGGGTCGAGGATTTCGATCACGTCCTCGACCTTGATCGCGGCGCTGCCCTGGTGCTCGCCGAACTGCCCGCGAAGGATCGGCATGTCCTCGGCGAGCAGCAGCACCTGCTCGGGCAAGTCGATCGGGATGATGTCGCCGACCTTGAAATTGATCAGGTCCGATACCGGGACCTGCTTCTCGACGAACAGTCCCTGCAGGTCGACCTTCACGTTCATCAGTTCCTCGCGCAGCAGGATCGCCCAGCGCTCGTCGACGATGCCGCGGTCGCTCAGCACGCCGGCGTCGAGCAGGTTGCGAATCGGTTCGATCTTCGAATAGGGGTAGACGATATGAATCTCGCCGCCGCCGCCGTCGATCTCGAGATTGAACTTGGAGACGACGACGATCTCGGTCGGGCTGCCGATGTTGGCCATGTGCGGGTTGACTTCGTGCGCGTGGTAGATGTACTTGACCGCCATCACCGGCGCCCAGGCCCGGGTCAGATCGACGAAACACAGTTCGACGACCTTCTGGATCACGCGCAGCTCGGTCTGGGTGAACTCGCGCCCTTCGATCTTGGCGTGAATGCTGCCGTCGCCGCCGAAGAAGTTGTCGACCAGCAGAAACACGAGCTTCGGATCGAGCATGATCATGCCGAGCCCCTTGAGCGGGGTCATCCGGATCAGGCTCAGGCTGGTCGGCACCAGCAGCGCCTGCACGTACTCGGAGAACTTGACCATCTCCAGCCCCTCGGCCGTGATGTCGGGGGTCTTGCGGTACATGCCGAAGAAGCTGACGCGGAAGTTGCGCGCGAAACGCTGGTTGATCATTTCGAGCGTCGGCAGCCGACCGCGAATGATGCGTTCCTGGTTGTTGAAATCGAAGGACCGGGCGTCGCCGTCGAAATCGCCGCCGTCGGCATCGGTTTCGACCGACCCGTCGTCGACGCCGCCGAGCAATGCGTCGACTTCGTCCTGGCTTAAGATGTCGTTGCTCAAGGCGTTTGCCTACTGCATCACGAAGCTGGTGAAAAACACGTTGTCGATCTGGCCGCCGGAACCGTGCTTGTCGATGACCGATTGCACGGTTTCGCGCGCCGTTTGCTGCAGCCGCTCCTTGCCGTCGGCGGCGCGCAGCTCGGCCGATTTCTGCTTGCCGAACAGGACCACCAGGTTGTTACGAATCAGCGGCTTGTGTTTCTCGACCTCCTTGGCGACGTCCTCGTCGAAGGTCAGGACTTGCAGCGACACCTGCAGAAAAGCGACCGGATCTTCGGGCGCCAGGTTGACGGTGAACGGCGGTTTCAGATCGACATAGCTCGCCGGCCCGCGCGCGACCTCGGCGGGTTCGTCGGTCCCGCCCTCGGCGGTTTCATCGCCGCCGCCGACGATCATCAAGGTGCCGCCGACCGAACCGCCGATCAGGAGCAGAACGCCGAGGGCGATGAATATCAGCTTCTTCTTGCCGCCGCCCGCAGGTGCTTCCGCGTCGGCTTGTTGCGCTTCTTCGGCCATCAGTGTTTTCCTCAGGAGTTACCGATAACCTCCTCAAGCAATCCCTGTGCCAAGAAAAAAATGTCAACCAATTCAGTTAGATAAAATCCGCTAATCGCGACTAGCCAGAATTTTGACGGCCTCTCCGCCGATTCGGAGACAATAACCCGACGGGAGCACCGACGCCGTGAGGCAAAAAGAATGCGACCCGGAGGTCGCACAAGATGGGGTAACTACACGAAAGTATCGACGAGAGTCCCGCCGTCGCCGATCGCGTCCCGGTCGACCAGTGACGGCCCCGGGTCGTCCGGTTCGGCCGGCGCATCGTCGGCGTCGGCGCGCGCGTCCGCGGCAGGCTGCGCACGCGCCTGCTGCTGATCCTGTCGTTGCGAAACGTCGACGTTCACATTATTGAATCCGCTTTCCTGCAGGAAATCCCGCAGGCGGGACGCGCTCGCCTCGATCAGCTCGCGGGTCGGCGCGTGCTGCGCCTGGATCGTAATCGTGGTCGCGTCGTCGGCAACCCTGACCTGCACCTCGAGCTTGCCGAGCATCGGCGGATCGAGGCGGATCGTGGCGCTGTTCTGGCGATGATCGATCATCCAGCCGACGCGCTCGCCGAGACCGTTGCCCCAGTCGGCGACGCCGGCCTGCCGCGGCAGGGATAGGTTCTCGAGCTGCGGCGGCAGCACCGCGGTATTCGCCGGCGGCACCGTCGGCGCCGGGCTCGCCGCGGCGGCGCCGGCGGCGTTCGTCGGCGGCGTCGGCGTCGCGGCTTCGGGACCGCGCGCCGGCAGGCTGTCGGCG